>NZ_JBQFZU010000038.1:0-31266 GCF_056542405.1 Ruegeria sp. AD11(2025)
TGCTTGTAGCTGATCGACGATGAATTCATCGATGTCACCTATGTCCAAATCCAAGCATGAGCAACCGAACGACGGTTAACGTGACAACACCGATCAGAGCTGCGCAGCCGCAAATTGGAGACCCAAACGACCGAAACCAAGATTGCTGTCAATGCTCTCAACCGCATGACCCATCTCGGTCGTGCGGCCTATGAACGTGTCGCATAGCGAACCGGGGAAAGGGGAAAATGCGGCTCAAGCGCTATTCGTGCAACGCGGTCATGTCGTGGCAAGATGTTTGGGTGATTCAATGAAGTCGAGCGACAGAAGTGGCCGCTGTGCAAGAGAAGTCCGCGGTGCTTCGAAGGCGCTACGTGAAACTGATGAAGGGTGTACATTGTCCGCCGCGCCGTTTGATTTTCCTGGCAACCGCCAACACCGCACAGAATGCCCATTCTGGCCCCAAAAACAAAATATCGTGTAAAAAGTGCCCATTAGGATGGCCCCCAAACTCAAAAGGGGCGCGCGATGAAATCCTACGAAATTGTACTGTCAGAATTACCCGCGGAGATAGTTGTACGAGACCAGGACATTATCGGCGGTTACACGACAGACTTCAGAAAAAAGTACTCTGGTAACAGCCCAGCTTTGCTACGCCCGCGTTCAACGGAAGAGGTGGCCGAGGTCGTCAAGCTCTGCAACATGCACGGTGTTGCCCTGATCCCAGTTGGCGGCAATACAGGCTATTGCGGCGGCAGTACCCCTGACGACAGCGGTCAACAACTTCTGATTAGTCTTCAGCGCATGAACAAAGTGCGCGAGATTGACGCCGACAACCTCTCAATCACGGTCGATGCAGGCTGCATCCTTTCTGAAATTCATGACGCCGCAGAAAATGAGAACCTAATGTTTCCGTTGTCACTCGGCTCACAACAGTCGTGCCAAATTGGCGGAAACATCTCCACAAACGCAGGCGGCGTTTCCGCTGTTCGATATGGAATTGCTCGTGACTTAGTCTTAGGGCTTGAGGCAGTGCTGCCAGACGGTCAGATTCTAGGCAATCTTTCACCGCTGCGAAAAGACAATCGAGGCTTTGCATTGCATCAGCTTCTCATTGGTGCCGAAGGCTCCCTTGGGATAATAACCGCCGCTTCCTTGCGGCTGTTTTTGCCCCCAATCAGCCGAGTAACTGGGTTTTTGGCAATAAGCGGGATCGTTGACCTGATGCCTCTGTTGGCAAAAGCTCAGCAATTCACTGGCGAAGCCGTTACATCATTCGAATACATCTCGGGAGAGTCTCTCGAATTGTTGCTTTCGAAGAAACCGGAACTCCGCCGCCCTATGTCTGGCAGCTCGAAACACTATGTGTTGATCGAAGCCTCGACTTCTTCGCCGGTGCTTTCCCTTGATCATGCCATCGAGGCGTTTTTTGAAGATGGAATGTCTGACGAATTGATTGTCGACGGGGTCATCGCGACAAGCGAACAACAAAGGCAAGACTTTTGGAATCTGCGTGAACACATCCCAGAAGGCGAAGTGTTGAACGGCGGTTCAGTCAAGCACGACATTTCAGTTCGAATTTCGGATATGGCCAGGTTCATAGAACTAGGCGCGGCACTTGTTGAACGGTTTGGACAAGGTGCTCGCCTCTCCGTTTATGGGCACGTCGGGGACGGAAACTTACACTTCAATATTCTTGCGCCGGAAGGAGTCAATCCTTCTGCCTTTCTCGAAGAGATCAATACCGAGATATCTCCGTGCATTTACGATTTGGTTGCAAAGCTCGATGGATCGTTCAGTGCGGAATACGGTCTGGGACAAGACAAGCTGGCACTCGATCATGTGTACGGAGACCCGGTCAAGCGCGATCTCATGAACACGCTCAAAACCACCATTGATCCGAGGGAAATCATGAATCCTGGAAAGGTGATCTCTGCACGCACTGGAAACCAAAAAGAGAGGGTAGCACAATGCTCATAGGCGTTCCAAAATAAATCAAGAATCATGAATGCCGAGTGGGGCTGACACCTGAAAGCGTGTCAGAGCTGGTCGCACGCGGGCACATTTTTTTGCATGTGCCGGTATACCGTACCAACAATTTCGCTGTCGAAGCGAATGTCGGCTAAGCGGGCTGCGGCTGCGGAGTCTTGACCGCGGGGCGAATGTCCGGTTTGGGCCGTCCCCGTGTCAGCTATATGCGGGGTAGGGGGCTTTGCTGCACCGGCACCGAGGTCAGCATCGAGCCCGAAGCGGCCGTCTCAACACATCCATCGCAACGCCATATCAGATCCTTGCCAGATCAACGCGCGCTCTCTCTTCGACCATGACAGAGCCGTCCCGTCGAGCTGCATCGATCGCTTTCATTATCCAGTCGCGTTCATTATCGGAGGCGCCGCCGTTACGCTGATGTTCCGCTCGCCCCAACAGGCGATAGATCTCCGCCTCCCAGTTTCTTTCGTTGGTCTTCCTGACCGAACTTGCCGCTTCACCCAACATCGCAAGGGCTTCGTCCGTTTGACCAGAACGCAGGAACCTTTCTGCGCACAGCGCAAGAAAAAATGGACGCCAGGGATTTCGGGCCGTGGCCGACAGACGATTGATCGCGGATTTAATCAGTTCGGCACCGCCATTTCCAGCCCAACCCTGCATAATATCCGCATATGCAGCCCATAGTCCGCTGTGCTGTTCCTCCGCCAAACGCCTGAGTTTCTGGGCGAACGCGTCGGCCATCAATATGTCGGAGCGCATAGCCGCCGGTATCGCACAGGCGAACATCAAGGCGTAGGCGAGGCTGCTGGCGTGATTGATCGCCCGCGCATGTGCGACGGCCTTCTCTCCGGACCTCTTCGACGCCTCCGCATCGCCACCAAGGGCGGAGATGATGGCCAAGATGGATAGCCCGGCGACCTGCGGATCGTAGCCATATTCCAGTTTGACTTGGCTGTGCTGATCACTCCGATATAGCGCCAGCAATCGGGACGCGTGCTTTTCGGCGTCTGCCAGGCGGCCCAAATAGAGCGAGCACCAAGCGATCACGCGATGGCCCTGAAGCAATCCGGCATCGTCGGCCAGGTCTTCGGCAAGTTTCAATAGCTCGCGGGCAAGTTTCAGAGCCGGGCTGAACTCCGCCCGGGACACGTGGATGAGATATTCGCCATAGAGTATGGGCAGGAGCGCCGCCGGTTCCTCAAGCTTCTGGCTCAGGACGCGCGCCCTTGCGTAGATCTCGGATGTTTCGGTCGAGCTCCACCCTTTGACGACAAGTACGAGCGGCGCGAGCGCCCGTACGATCTCAAGCTCGTTCTCATTACGCTGGCGAGTGGGCGGGACCGCCTCTAACGCGCGAAGGCCATCGTAAAAATGCTCTACAGCCTCGTGGTCAGCCGATCTCTTCTGGGCGTCGCGTCCGGCGAGAAGCCACTGTTGGGCGGCCTCACCGAAACGCTCGGCGCGGAAGAGATGACCAGCAATTGTTTCAACTGGGAAGTATCTGGCGGCAGGTAGACAGGACAGGTGGTCCGCGACCTGACCATGCAGCCGCCTGCGGTCGCGATTCAGCAGGCTGGCGTAGGCCGCGTCCTGCACAAGCGCATGGGTAAAGCTGTATTCCGCGTCCGCCGACGCGCCGTGCCTAACGAAGATGTCCGCACCGACCAATTGCGAAGCTAATTCTTCAAGTTCGACGCTCTCGACGCCGGAAACCTCGGAAAGGATGAAGCCGGGAAAACGTCGGCCGAGAACCGAGCCGACCTGGGCGATTTGTTTTGCCTTTCCAAGTCCGTCCAGGCGAGTGGTCAGGGACCCATGCAATGTTGCCGGTACGGTATTTTCTTCGCCGCCATGTTCCATGTCCTTCGCGGCGCGGCTCAGTTCCTCCAGGAACAGCGGTACGCCTTCAGCCCGATCAATTATGTCCTGTATCTGTTCTGACTTTCCCTGAAGGCCGCGAAACTGCTCATCGACGATGAGCCGGCTCTCCGCACGACCGAGCCGGTTCAGCGACAGCGTGGTTGTATTGTGCTGGGATGCCCAGTCAGCAGCAAACTCCGGCCTGGCGGTGACGACAAATAGTACTGGGGACTCGCTGGAACGGCCTGCTAGTTCATTGATTAGCTCGCGCGAACTGGGATCTGACCAATGAGCATCTTCGACGATGATGCACGCAATCCCGTCGGTAGTTCCTGACCACATCCATTTCAGCAAGACCTCGATGGCGCAGCGCCGCCTCCTTGCGGCGTCCTCTCCGGTCGCCCCTTCGCCGGAGGCCGAAAGGTAGTCCTGCATGCGCTCCGCGGCGTCTGAACCAAGAAGCGAGCCGACAAAATCCAAAAGCTTCGCGAGTCGCGTCGCTGCGTCGTCTCTCATGATAACGCCTGCGGCCCGGTCCAGCGCATCTATGAATGGGTAGAGGGCGCTGCCGCCATGTTGCTCGGAGCATTGGACAACTATCGGCTTGCAGCCACTCTCCATAATATGATCGTGGAGATCGGTCACGATCCGCGATTTCCCGATGCCGGGTTCCCCGCTCAGTACAAATACTTGTCCATCGCCTTGACGCACCCGGTTCCAACGGGAGCGAATGAGGGCGATCTCTTCGGACCGCCCAGCAATTCTCGTGAGTCCGCGGCCTCGCGTCGCTTCGAACCGGCTTCTGGCCTCCGTCCGGCCTAGCGGCCGATGGACCATGATCGGTCTGTCGACCCCCTTGAGCCGACGCTCGCCCAGTGCGTCAGATGATACGAACCCTTCGACCAGACGGCAGACCTCGCCACTAATGAGGATTTCATCCGCCTCGGCCAGCTGTTCCAGCCTTGATGCTATGATCGGCGCTTCTCCTACGACGGACAGTTTCTCCCGCGAGAGCCCGGCACCCATCTCACCAACAATCGCTGGACCCGAATGGATGCCAATACGCGCTCGAAGAACACATCCTGTAGGCGTGTCGATCCGGTGAATGCCTTCCAGCATGTCGAACGCAGCCTCAACAGCCCTGACGGCGTCATCTTCGTAGGCGCGCGGATAGCCAAAATAGGCCATCAATCCGTCGCCAAGATATTTAGCGACATGTCCACCGCGGGCTTCGACGGCTCTGACGCTGGCCTGCTGAAACGCGGCCAGCAGGTCGCGAAACTCCTCGGCGGTTATTTTCTGGGAAAGTTGCGTTGACCCGACCAGATCACAAAAGAGCACCGAGATGCGCCGATACTCCGATGCGCTTTGACCGGACTCTGGCGCTGCCGACTCGGAGGCAAGCGCTCGCAACAGCTTTTTTCGATGCCCCAGTGGCAGGCCAAGATGGCGCAGATCCTCATCATCGAGATCCGCGAGTGTATCGGCGTCGACCGCCTCCTTTTCGAAGACGCCCGTGTATTGGCCGAGGCCAACACTTTCCAGAAACTGTGCGACCGACATCCTAGGGCCTTCTCCATCGTACCTGAGGCACCTTAGCAATATTGCGATTGCATGTCGCGCAACTGTCGGCGTGCTCACCTCCGCTTCGTCCGCGATCTGTGAGTTCGAACCAGACCTGATTTCGCGGCTGCAGCGAATGGCGGCAAATCGGGCGCGACGGCAGCACAGGAGTACCGTGCCAGATGTCGGCTCTGGGCCGATGGCTATGTAGTGGCAGGCGGGGCAGGGGCAATGCTGCACAGGCTCTGATGGCCGCTTCGAGCCCGTTTTGACCGATGCTGCATTACACAGGAAAGACCGCTTCCCGCAGATGCAAAACATGTTATAAATGATGTGCTCAGCAATAAAGGCATTGCGCGCTGCTGTTGGGATGAACGGAGCCCTCCGTTTGTGACCCGGCAAAGTGTCAGCTGACCGCGCAAACCACAGCTCCATAACTTCAAACAGGCGGCACGCCGTCTTGGCCAAAAAAGGGGAGCCAATTGCTGAAAAATGATCAACTCGAACAATGGGACCGTGAAGCTTTCTTTCATCCGTCCACACATCTGGCACAACACGCACGGGGTGAAAGTCCCGGTCGCGTCATAAAGACTGCCTCTGGTGTTCATATCGAAGACCGAGATGGTCAACGACTACTCGATGCTTTTGCCGGGCTTTACTGCGTTAATGTCGGCTACGGCCGCAGCGAGATCGCCGAAGCGATTGCCGATCAGGCACATGAATTGGCCTACTACCATTCCTATGTTGGCCACGGGACGGAAGCCTCAATCACGCTGGCAAAAATGATCCTTGACCGCGCGCCCACAAGCATGTCCAAGGTCTATTTCGGGCTGGGCGGATCGGACGCCAATGAAACCAACGTGAAGCTGGTTTGGTATTACAACAACATCCTTGGCCGCCCTGAAAAGAAGAAGATCATATCGCGCTGGCGCGGGTATCATGGGTCGGGTCTCGTGACCGGATCTCTGACGGGGCTTGAGCTGTTTCACAAGAATTTTGATCTACCTGTCGAACAGGTGATCCATACAGAAGCGCCATTTTTCTTCCGGCGGGAAGACCAATCACAATCCGAAGAGCAATTCGTCGCCCACTGCGTTGCCGAACTAGAGGCATTGATTGAGCGCGAAGGCGCAGACACGATTGCGGCGTTCATCGGGGAACCGATCCTTGGTACAGGCGGCATCGTTCCCCCGCCCGCAGGTTATTGGGGGGCGATCCAAGCCGTTCTACGCAAGCATGACATTCTTCTCATTGCGGATGAGGTTGTGACCGGTTTTGGCCGTTTGGGCACCATGTTTGGCTCGGACCATTACGGGATCACGCCCGACATTATCACCATCGCCAAGGGGCTGACCTCGGCCTATGCGCCTTTGTCGGGATCGATTGTCGGAGACAAAGTCTGGCAGGTCCTGGAACAAGGTACCGACGAAAACGGCTCCATTGGCCACGGCTGGACCTATTCCGCCCACCCCATCGGCGCTGCAGCTGGCGTGGCAAATCTGAAGCTGATTGATGAACTGGGTTTGGTCGAGAATGCAGGCAAGGTCGGCGCTTATTTGAACCAAGCCATGTCAGACGTGTTGTCCGACCATCCGAATGTGGGAGAGGTGCGTGGCGATGGCTTGCTCTGTGCGGTCGAGTTTGTGAAAGACAAAAACAGTCGGACCTTCTTTGATCCCGCCGACAAGATTGGGCCGCAGCTATCAGCTCAGATGCTAGAGCAAAGCAAGGTCATCGCCCGCGCCATGCCGCAAGGTGACATTCTGGGCTTTGCGCCGCCGTTTTGTCTGACCACCGCAGAAGCAGACGAGATCGTTGCCGCCACGGCGAAAGCGGTCGGCGCAGTTTTAGGTTAATCGTTACCGCCCGGAACCGGACATTCATTTCTTCGATTTGAATATCCGGTTCGTCTGCGATGTATGAGTCCGACAAAGCTCGGAATTTTCGCTTTCAGCGAACGGCGGCTATGCGGGCTGGGACCGCAGCATGTTGATCGGTCGGTGAATGGTAGGTTTGGGCCGCTAATCAAGTCTCACGGTGTGTAGTAGTGTGCTCCGAGGGCATGATCGGGTTTGAATTCGACGATGGAAAAAGTATTAGGATTTGGAGGATTTTTCTTTCGGGCAGAAGACCCTGCCACCTTGGCCGTTTGGTATCGTGACAATTTGGGAATTGATCTCGTTCCCAATGATTATGAAACGCCGTGTTGGACGCAAGAAGCAGGCGAGACAGTGTTTGCCCCGTTCGAAAAAGTAACAGAGTATTTCGGGAATCAGGAAAAGGCATTTATGCTGAATTTTCGTGTTAGTGACATCGATAGAATGATCGCACAGCTCGAATCTAAGGGTGTGGAAGTCCGCCGAGATCCAAATTCACCTTATCCGAATGGCAAATTCGCATGGCTCAATGATCCGGAAGGAAATCCAATAGAGCTCTGGGAGCCAGCTTAGCCTCCAGGGCGAGCAATCATAAAACTTCGCAATGCTCGAATTTTCCGTCTTAGGACCTGGGGTTTGGATTAAGAACAGGGGATTCTTCTCAGCTGCCGCCAGTCCTCGTCAGCTTTTCGATCATCAGTTGCTGTAGAAGAATGATGGTCTTTGCATCCCGAATTTCGCCCTCGGTAATCATCTGCATCGCGTCCATTAGTGGAATGTGCATAACTTCAATGTCCTCTCCTTCGTCGAAAGAACCACCCCCTTGCCCCTTTTTATCAGAGCGTGAATACGTACCTTTGAAGAAAGACAGAAACTCCGTGACTGAGCCTGGGCTCATGTAGACGTCAAACAAGTGGATGAGTTTGTCGATCTGATAACCGGTTTCTTCTTCAAGCTCTTTACGCATTCGCTCATCGGCCTGAGCGCCGCCAAGCAACCCAGCGGGGGTTTCGATCAGCCCATCAATCCCTCCATTGAGGAAAACTGGCAATCGGAACTGACGCGTGAGCAATACTTGATCTGTATCCGGGTTGTGCAACAGGCAAGTCGCCCCGTTGCCGCGATCATAGGCTTCTCGTGTTTGGCGCTGCCATTGGCCATTCTGGCGACGCAATTCAAACTCGTATTTGGTTAGAACGCCCCAATCATTTGCCAGAATTTGCTCTGAAACCGGGCGAAAAATCTGGCTTTCGGGCATTTTCCCGCTCCGATTCGTCATAGGTTCATGCTCAATTCAAATTGGCGGACTGTCGGTACAGCTACGACACTTCCAAGAAACGACTGGAACTCTGTTGATGTGACGTCGATGTTGAGTAGGCGAAGCGTGCCGCCAGCCTGACATGTGTGGAGCAATGAGCTGGCGATCCCTTCGCGTCTTCGGTCTTGGCGAACGCAAATTTGGGCAAGGGTATTGTTTGTTGGCAAAATGACCGCATAGGCCGCCAGACCAAGGTTATCGGATATGGCCCAGCATTGTGCTTCATAAGCTACGGCGCTGACGGACGCGATGTCGTTTTGCCAGGAGGGTTCCAATTCGATCATTGCGGTGGCGTCGCTCTGAATCTCCCTCCAGGGTACCTTTCGCACCATACCAGGAGCATCGGTACTCGGCAGCGGTGGAACGTCATAACACTGCAGAGTCCGGGCAGCTTTCATTCCCAGAGAAGCGTACAACTCATATGCCTTGCTGTTATCGGCCATTACCTCGGTCTGGAAACTTTCCGTGTCTTGTTGTCGAAGGTGCACAAGGCAATCATCCGCCAATCTTCGTGCCAATCTCAACCGTCGGAACGCAGGAACTGTGCCGCTTGCAACCAGATAGCCGCGGCGACCGCGCAAAGACACCAACCAAATGGCAGCGATTTGCCTTTCAACAATCGCAAGCCGCGAGGCTTGGCGATCATATCCCCTCTGCTTCAACATGAATGCAAATGACTGCCGGGTCAGTTGCATTGGGACTGTGTAGTCCGAAAACGCGCTGTTCATTACCAGGCGCAAATCCTCAAGTGAGACGTGTTCAGCCGATACGATCTTTGCGTCCATAAATTGTCCAATTTAATAGGTTGAAACAACCACTCTAACTTAACAACGCTTTCGCACTACCAGGATGATCGTTGAAAGTAACACCTTTCAGGGAGCGCTGGATAATCCATGCCAATGTCCCTTTTCATGTGGCCTGACCAGTGTTGAAACTCGCCTGGGTGAACAGTTTTGTCCCGGTAGGTTGCATTAACCAGAGTCAAAAAGTTTTGAAAATACGTGAGCAGTCTCATATGGTCCCCACATTCATTGAATTGATGGCTGTCATACGTTTGACCGGTTGAATGGGCTTAAAACAAACAAAACAGAGCCAAAGAGCATAAGGAGATTGAATGGCTTCCCGAGGTGATCTTCCGCCACTGGCTGCAATTCGGGTTTTTGAGGAGGCCGCGAGGAGCAAGAACTTCACGGTTGCCGCAGACAAGCTTGGGATGACCCAGGCTGCTGTCAGCTATCAGATCAAGATCCTTGAAGAGCGGGTTGGCGCACCACTCTTCCATCGAGAGGCACGTGGAGTTTCCCTGACAGATATTGGGGCAGGTTTCGCAGAAAAGGCGACCGACGCGCTCAACGTTCTGAGTGACGCATTTGCCGAGGCCAAAGGCGTTTCTCAGGAAACGCTTGCAATCAGCGTCATTCCAACATTTGCCACCAATTTTCTGGCACAGCACTTGGGGGGATTTCAGGTGGAAAATCCCAATATTGCGGTGCGGGTGGAAGTGAGTGAAACCCTGACAGATTTTGTCTCCAGCGGTTTCGACGTCGCCATTCGCGGTGGCAAAGGCAACTGGCGTGGACTTTCGAGCCATTTACTAATCCAAACCCGTTTTACCCCAATGCTGAGCAAGGATCTGGCTGAAAGCATAGGCGGCGTTCATGATCCCAAGGACCTAATGCGTCTTCACATTCTGTCGCCGTCTGATCCCTGGTGGAACCGTTGGCTTGCAGAGGCGGGATTGGAGAGGCCGGAACTGTCAGACGAAATCCGCCAACATTTCGGCCCGCAGGTATTGGAAGCCAACGCCGCCATGTCAGGTCAGGGTGTCGCAATGCTAACACCTGCGTTTTTCAAGGATGAGCTTGCAAGCGGGCGGTTGACCCAACCTTTCGATCTGACTTGTGAAGATGGATCAGGCTATTGGCTTGTCTACCCCGAGAGCCACCGCAATTCGCAGAAGATACGGCGGTTCAGGAAATGGCTGGAAGCAAAGACCAAGGACTGGCGATCCTAGGTGCCAAAAGCCGTTCCGAGATCTAGGGCTGGTCGAGGGGCGGCAACCTGTGCTCGAAGATTGAAGACTTTATGATCGATGTATTGGTCTCGGCCCGGTCGTGGAAGGGCAGAAGGATATCGTCGAGTTCGCTGATCTCTTTCAAAAGTAGCCGTGCGACATAACAATCGTCGCCAGTGACCCTGTCACATGACATAAAGCGAGGCTGCTCCTCGATCATCTTCTCTACAATGTGAAGCTGCCCACTTCTTGGTTTGATCCTGACAAGAGCCTGGATTGTATAGCCAAAACGTTTCAAATCGATCCGGGCACCAAAGCCCGTGACGTATCCGCTTTCCTGAAGGTGGCGCAGGCGTTCTCCGACGGCAGGGCCGGAGAGATCTACGTTCTTTCCAATGTTTGCGAGGCTGGTACGGCCATAAGAATCGAGAAGCTCTACGATTCGGCAGTCTGTTTGGTCCAGTTCTTTCGACATGAAGGAAGTTTAGAGAATCGGACAATGATGTGAAAGAAGATTTTCAATTTGCCCTTCATCAGTGCTGGGACAGAACCCAGTTCCTTCCGATAGTTTGCCGCAAGCAGAATTAAGGAGACAAACATGGATATCCAACGTATAGCGGCATTTAGCCAAGGATCGGAAGGCGGCAATCCGGCAGGTGTTGTGTTGTTGGAAAGTGAAGCCAGTGCCGAGGAAATGGCCCGGGTCGCAGCTGAGGTCGGGTATTCAGAGACTGCGTTTGCCGTCGCGCAGGATGACGGAGGAAAGAATTGGCGCGTTCGTTATTTCTCCCCTGAATCTGAGGTTCCATTTTGTGGCCATGCGACAATTGCATTGGGCGCCGCGCTCGGGCGACATAGTGGGGCCGGCACCTATTCCCTGACCCTGAATGACGCCACGATCACGGTGGATACGGACACGACACCCGACGGCGTGGTGGCCACCCTGTCATCACCACCGACCAAAAGCCGCGCACTGACAGACGCAGAAACGCGCGATATCCTGGCGCTCTTTGATCTGACGGTGGATGACCTTGATCCACGCCTAGCCCCGGCTCATATCCATGGCGGCGCCGATCATGTCGTGCTGCCACTAAAAAGTCGAACCCGATTGGCTTCAATGACATATGATCTCGATAAGGGACGGCAGGTGATGCGCGATCATGATCTGGTCACAGTGATGCTTGTCTTCATAGAGACCGATCAGACATTCGTTGCGCGCAATGCATTCGCTTCGGGGGGTGTTCTGGAAGACCCGGCAACGGGCGCAGCGGCGGCGGCCTTTGCAGGGTATCTGCGTGATAGCAACTGGCCACATGGGGGTGAATTCACGATCCGCCAGGGTGAAGACATGGGAAGTCCTTCACTAATCAAAGTGTCGTTGGATGACGTCAGAGGAAACTCGGTGCGGGTATCCGGTACTGCGCGAGACATAATATGAGCGACCTTCCCGACGCAATTGCAGCCTACATCGAGGCCTACAACCAGATGGATGTGGCTGGTATGATCGCATGCCTTTCTGATGACGTGGTGTTTCGAAACATCGTCGACGCAGATGTAACGATCGAAACGTCAGGGAAACAGGCCTTTTCCGAGTTGGCCGCTGCAGGTGTGCAAGCGTTCAAAACCCGTCAGCAAACGGTAACAAACATGATTTCGGTCGGGACCGTCACCTTGGTCGAGATCGACTACACGGCAGTGGTTTCGGCCGATCTTCCCAACGGGTGGAAAGCAGGGCAGCAGCTGCGATTCCGAGGCGCATCTGCGTTTCGCGTCGAAGACGGTCGGATCGTCAGTGTTACCGATCAGAGCTGAGCGAGCCAAAAAATCCATTGATGTCATGCACTGACGTTTTGTTGGCGCAGATGTTCGTCTTGCCCCAAGTTTTGGTGACAACACTGTGAACACGCAAAGGAACTCAGATGATCAAACGTTTGGCTCCGGCCTCGCTGCGCGTTGTACCGGAACAGTATCAAGGTATCTATGTGCACGGCACCCAGATCACTGCTCCGCGGTCGTTTTTGTTTTTGTCAGGACAAATCGGGGTCTCTCCGGATGGCAAAACTCATACGGGATTCGAGCAGCAATGCCATCAGGCAATGGACAATGTTGAGGCACTTCTCAAAGACGGCGATCTGGACACGTCCAACATTCTGCGCGTTGTTTACTATGTCACCGACGCGGTTTTCCTGCCCGAGCTTTCCAAATTGCGTCAGGCCCGTTGGAACCGAGGGCACCCGCCGGCGGTGACTACGCTGGTCGTTGCTGCCCTCGCAGCACCAGATCTTCTCGTTGAAATCGAAGTTACTGCGGCCCGTTGACCTGGATGACACATGCCGGATCAGATTTGGGCTCTTATACTCTTTGCGCTAATTGCCACCGGCTCTCCCGGCGGGGCAACAGCGCTTGCAACAGCGTCTGGCGCGCGGTTTGGCTATCGGCAAAGCCTGCCTTTGATTTTGGGGATCGCCATTGCACTCGCGCTGCTGGTGGCCGTGTCCGGAACCGGTCTTGCGGCCACGCTGCAATCTACGCCTTTTCTGAGTTCTGCTATCAAAGCAATCGGGTCAGCGTACCTTGTTTGGCTGGCACTGAAAATTGGGTTGGCCGGATCACCTTCGGCCACGCGCTTAAGCGAGGCACAACCCATGAGTTTCCTCGTCGGGGCGGCGCTGTTGCTTGTCAATCCAAAGGCTTGGGCGATGGCGGTGGGAGTCGCTTCATCTTTCTCCAACTTGGTCTCAGATCCCTTTTTGCTTGGCAGCATTCTTGCCGCTGTGTTTCTGGCGTGCGCTTGTGTTTCCCTGTCGCTTTGGGTTTTGGCAGGAGGGTTCATCGCAGATTTATTGCGTACTGACCGTCATTGGCACATCTTCAATGGAGCAATGGCGACACTCCTATTGGTTTCGATCCTACAGCTTTGGATTTAAGGGAAATGAGTTCACAGCTTTATCGGGCCGCACTGTCGTAGGTGGGACTAAAGCCTTATCATAGCCTGAAATATCACTGCGTTTTCAAACGTGATCATGAATTGAATAGATGACGAGGTTTGATCCTTGAGAAATGGGTTCATCTTGCTGACGGGTTGTTCAGGTGGTGGAAAATCCACGCTTCTCGATGCCTTGAGTGAGCGTGGTTTCGCGACTGTATCGGAACCGGGTCGGCGTATCGTAGAGGAAGAAATTGCTGGTGACGGCAAAGCCCTGCCTTGGAGAAACATGAAAGCCTTCGCCATGCGCGCCGTCGAAATCGCTCGATCTGACTTAGAAGCGGCTCGACAACATCAAGGTTCAGTGTTTTTTGACAGGGGGCTCATTGATGCGGCGGTTGCATTAGAATACTCGCGCGGACCATCGCTAGGTGAAACGATTGGAAAAGCCCGTGTTTACTCCGAGCCTGTATTCTTGTTTCCACCTTGGAAAGAGATTTTCGAAAGTGACGCTGAACGCAAACATGATTTTCAAGCTGCGGTAGAAGAGTATCATCGCATAGAATGTGCTTTGAATGACCTTGGTTACGAGGTTTTAGTTTTACCAAAGGTATCCGTGAACGAACGGGTTGAATTCGTGCTGGATGAAAGTGGAATTACTTAGTTCGGATGACTGCTTGGTGCGCGATTTGGTCATCAAAAAGCTCTGAGAATTTCGCGCGAGCGCCAATGTCCGCAATGCGGGCTGCGACCACAGCATGTGACCGGCCGGTGAATGACCTGTTTGGGCCGAGTAACTCACGGAAGAAAGGGTAGGGACCCATACTGCGGGGCTTCCGAGGTCTGCTAGTTGCCCTTGAGTACTTCACCAATCAAATGGTTCATAACCTCCTTGTAGACCTCCGGATCGCCCCCATAGGCGATCTCAAGAGCGGCGCGATCAAACGCGGCCGACAACAAATTAGTCAAAGCATCGATCTGTTTTGGTGAATGCTTAGGAAGAGCCCGCGAAAGCCCTTCACGAAGTTCCTCTGTTCCATTGGCCCGGGTCAACGCGACAGCGGTGCTGTGCCCTAATACCGCTGGGGCCTCTTCCATCAGGAGGCGCACCCGACCTGGAACCAACATCGCATCAAAAAAGGCATTCGATCCTGTCACCATGGCCTGTTCGGGATCGGCCACATTGCGCGTTTCCTGGTCAATATGGTGTGAGATTGCTTTGGCCTCCTCTTCTGCGACGGCGCGGAAAAGGTCAGCCTTGTCCTTGAAATGATGATACAGCGCGCCGCGGGTGACGCTGGCTTTACGTACGATGTCTGGGGTTGCAGTGTCGGCAAATCCCGAATCCACAAACAATTTGCGGGCAGCCTCTACGAGTTTGGCACGCGTTTCGGCGCGTCGGTCTGCCTGGCTGCGTCGGGCGGGTTTTTCTGGGGGCAAATTTAACGGCTCCGAATATCACTACAAGCACCTTACATACATCTTGCATGTATTTGCAAATCTATGATACATACAAAGTGCATGTAAGTTAGGGAGATCAAAAATGCGTGTCACTCAATATTATCCGGTCATTCAGTCTGAGACGGTTTCTGAGACGGCAGAGTTCTATAAACGTCACTTTGGCTTCCGCGCAGCGTTCGAGGCGGATTGGTATGTGCATCTACAAAGTGAAGCGGATCCGTCGGTCAATCTCGCGATCGTCCAGTCGGACCACGAGACGATCCCGGAGATTTCCCGCGGTGCGTCTACGGGCATGATCCTCAATTTTGAAGTCGAGGATGTCGACAAAGTGGATGAACGACTTCGGTCGGAAGGAGTTCCGGTGGCAAAGTCACTTGTGAGCGAGCCGTTTGGCCAACGCCATGCGATATATCGCGATCCAAACGGGGTACTGATTGATGTTATCACTCAGATCCCACCCTCAGAGGAATTCCTGTCTCAATATGCAGCCGACGCGGTACCGTCGTAATTCAGGGTGCCGGATGGCCAGGTTGGTTCGAAGCAGTTGGAACGATTTGCCCGCGTGTAAAGCGACCAATTCTGGACAGATCAGTGGCCTTTGCCGAGTTGGCCACCTTTGGTACTGGGGCGGCCTTATTATCTGTGCCCATGTTCGAACGCTACACCGAACACGGCCGCCTGATACAACCCTTCAGTGAAGCCGTTAACGCTGGTAAATATTGCTTCGCCTAGCCTTCGGATCGCCCCGCAACGGATGCTATGGGTAAATTTGCAGAATGGCTGACCGCCAACGGAGCCACTGAATTAAGTGATTTCACGGACCAGAACCGCGCAAATTGATCTGCATCAATATTTGGACCGCAAACGAGAGTTATGGCGAACGGAAGCAGTTTGGATGAAGTCGCGGTGACAAAAGAAAAAGTTGGCCGAGTTGTCTGGCACGATCTTTTCACGCCTGATGTGGAAGCTTCCAGGTCATTTTACGAAAGCGTGGCAGGTTGGAGCTATATTGTCGAACACGCCACAGATTTCGCATGGGGCGGCGGCCATCGAGATTTTGTCCTCGCCACTCTCGATGGAGAGGCAGGGGCCGGGGTCGTTTCTCAAAATCAGGTGTCCTTTGAAGGCTGGATTCCTTATATTGAGGTCGAAGACGTAGATCAGGCTGCCAAGCTCGCCGCCCATCTCAAAGGATCGGTAGTGAAACCGCCCTTTGAAGTTCCAGGGGTTGGTCAGAACTGCCTCTTGCGTGATCCGCTTGGCGCGTTCTTCGGTATATCTGTTTCGCGTCACGACTATCCTGTCCCCGCTCGTCAGTTTACGCACGAACACTACCTATCTCGCGGCGGCGCATTCCCGGACAACTTCTACCACCAAATGTTCGGATGGAATCTCTCACCTGCTAGAAACGTACCTTCGTCACAGAGACTGATTAGTTTGAATAAGGGCGTGTTGGCGATATGTGCAGCGGAACCTGCAGCTCCCAACAACAACGTTGCGTGGGCGCCGGGTGTTCGCGTCCAATTTCTCGAAAACGCGCTCAGCAAGATCAACTCAGGCTCAGGTTCCGTGCTTGCTCGTCATCAGAAAAATAAAAATACTTTTGAGAAGGGTCTGGTATGCGATGCAACTGGGGCATTGTGCTGTGTCGTCCAGAATTGATGCTCGGTCGCAAGGTTCGCAGTCTATTGTCTATAACGGCATCCTCAAGTGGGTCAAAAATCTCAAATCTGACTTTAGTACAAGTGTAACCCAATTCCACTTTGCCCCGTTAGAGATAATACATTTAGCGCCAGTTTTCACAATCGCAGCGAAGGCAGGAAAGCGCGCTGCTAGCGAAGTGTGCGAGAACCATACTTGAGGTTCGGGTCGGGGCGATTGCACTTGATAGTTGTTAGAATTGTGAGCACGCAACATCCTGATGCGAAACGGCATTGTTTGGCCTTGAAAACAAGGACCGGCTATTCCAGAAATCCGTCGATGGTCGAGGCGACGTCAACGGCGGTTTTCACATCAGACATGCTGGTGTTCTCAAAGGCGCTGCCGCTTTCGACACTTGGCCTGAGCCTCTCATAAATGGATAGGATTTCCTCTTCCAGTTTGGTCGGCTTTTCTTCGGACCAGCTGGCCTTGGTTTTTGCGATATCCGTCGCAAGTTTCATCAGATCAAGGCGCTGAGGCAGAGTTAGCATTGGTTGGTTCCGGGTCTGTTTGCGATGTCAGGACCAGCCTACGCACAGTGGTCGAACGGGCAGAGTGAGTCACCGTTAAATTCCTGACGGCCGGACCTCAGTCCAGCGCCCCGGTTGCGCGCAGCGCCTCAGTCATTTTCTGTGAGATGTCAGATGGCACATGCCAGATCGCGTAGAGCGTCTGGATAAAACGGTCAACATCGGGAATGTTGGTCTTCAGGGCCAACAGGGTTGAATCCAGGTCGGCGTCCGGTTCCGTGTAAGGGATGCACATAAGCTCAAGCACTTCAGAACCATTCCACATGCCACCACCGACTTTGCGCGCCGCTGAACGCGCGCCGCTGTAATCATCTTTCATGAAACAGATCAGGAACGTGCTTGCGTGGTACCAGCCGGGCGGGTTGGGGCTCAGCTCGATCGCGCGGGCGCTCAGTCTCGCGGCCTGTTCAAGATCGCCGCGCAACGCAAAGCAGGCCGCCAGATCGGCCAACATGTCTGGATAATTCGGATTGGCCCGCAATGCTTTAGCGGCCGCTTCTTCAAAGCTTTCGAACTCTCCACGATGAAAATGGGTCAAAAACAACGCGTGCTGGCCGGTTGCGTTCAGCGGATCCAGAGCGACCGACCGCTGTGCGGCCTCCAGCGCGCGATCAAAGGGCGGGGGGGACTTGCGAAAATTGAACCCGCCGCGCAGTTCGTCGCCGTAGACAATCGCGAGCATCCCCCAGGCGCCGGCATATTCGGGATCAATCTCAACGGCGCGCTCCAGCAGGTCGCGGACCTTCTTGTGTTTTTTAACCGTGGGTTCACGCCAGTATTCGGTGGCCAGCAACCTGCACTGATAGGCATCCAGCGTGTGCGTCTGTGCCCTGCGCTGCACTGCACCTGTTCGATGGATCACTCCGTGGGGTTCCGCGATTTCCGTGGCGATCCGGGCGGCGATATCGTCCTGAATTTCAAATAGGCTGTCCGCGCTCAGGTCGCGGTCATAAGTGTCCGCGGAAACCTGTTGGCCGGTTTCCGCGTCAATAAGCTGGGCGGTGACGCGCAGCTTGTTGTCCCAATGTCGCACGCTGCCTTCGACCAGATATTGGACGTCGAGTTCGCTTCCGACCGCGCGCGGATCGCGGCCGCGGCCGCGAAAGCGAAAGGTGACGTGCCGGGACAGCACGCTCACCTCGCGAAACCGGGCGATGGCCGAGATGATTTCCTCGGTAAACCCATCGGCCAGATATTCCTGCGACGGGTCTCCGCTCAAGTTGTCAAAGGGCATCACGGCCACCGCGACCCGTCCGGTTGCCGCCGGGGGCGTTTCGGCATCGGTCCGGCGTTCGGGGTCAAACGCGATCTCAAAAACCGGGGCGTAGGACCCCTTGGGAATATGTATTCGAACCGGGTCCTCGCGCCCTTCCTGAGCGTAATAGAGATCCAGCCGGCTGCGCATTTTATTGGCCTGAACCCGAACGATCGTGTCGATGGTGGGGTCGAAATCCTCGGGCTTGTCGAAAACGTCAATGCCGATTGCATAGCCTTTCAGCGTCTCGGACCGACCCGCTAGCGCTTCGCCGACAATATGCGACAGAAAGCGGTTCAGGCGCGTGGTATCCGCGAAATGCGGACTGACGAGGACGCGCTTCAACTGTTCCTGAATAGCGCTTGGATCGATGGCAGAGCTTACTTCGGCAAGCATGTTTCCCTCCGTCGCTCAACTTTGTCCGATGACGAGCAGCGCCACAAGACAGCGCGACGGTTTAACCGTGACTCACTCGGATGCGGGCCGTGGATCTGCGAGGGTCTGGGCCATGGCGCTCAAAAGAGCCCAGCAAACATATGACCCATGAAAGGACTGAACCATGACAACATTTTCCGAATTCGTACAGAAAGCCAAAGACGACTATACCCGTGTCGAGGACGAGCTGAAATCGTTCGAACAGAAGGTCAAGGACGCGGGCGACGCGACCGACAAGTGGACCCAGGAGCAGGTGACAAAGCTGCAATCCGATCTGCAGGAAGCAAAAGACAAGGTCACTGACCTTGCCGATCGCATCCAGAAAGAAGGCGAAGACGCTGTGACGGACGCGCATGATCAGGCGAAGAACCATTGGGAAGCCTTGCACGCCGCCGTTGCCGCCTATCGCGATCATCTCGACAAGTCGGTCGCCTGACCCTGATCCTGGAGGTCGACATGACTGATTCAGTTAATGAAACCGTGCCGAAACCCGCGCTCATGGAAGAGGTCGCCGGTTGGCAGCCTCGACCGGTCTGGCTGATTGTGCTCGGCGTCGCCATGCTCTGTGTAGGGCTGTGCGCCGTAGCCTTCCCGCTGATGTCCACGCTCGCTGTCGAAGCCTTTGTCGGCGTGGCCCTGCTGGGCGGAGGCATCGTCACAGCGATTCAGGCATTTGCGGAAAAGGCGTGGAAAGGGTTCTTCTTGCTGTTGGCCATCGGTGTTCTGAACGCGCTTGCGGGGCTTGTTCTGTTGCTTGATCCGTTCGGCGGCGTTCTGGCACTGACCCTTGCGCTTGGCGCGGTTTTTCTGGCCGAAGGTGTGTTGCGGATCGTAATTGCCATTCGGTCGCGTCAGGAGCGGCCCATGGCGCTGATGATTGCGTCCGGCGCGATGGCCATCCTGCTTGGCGGCCTGATCCTGACCGGTATCGTCAATGGCTCGTCCCTTGTTCTGCTGGGGGTTCTTGCCGGCCTGAACCTGATTTTCGCCGGTGTGTCCCTGATGTCTTTGGGGCTGTCGCAGCGGTCCTCGGCGCATGGGGGTCCACAAGCTTAAGCGTGTCCTGGCAGACCCGGAATGGCAGGGGCATCTGATGCTCCTGCTTTCCGTTTTCACAGCGCCGCTATTTTCCTTGCCAGGTGCTTGCTGCCCGAGTGTCTTCAAACAGCCAGACCATGCGGTCCAGAAACCACAGCTTCCCACCCATAACCAGCAGCAACCCCAGAAGCGTCGGCCAGAATTGAAGCTGCCAAAGCCCCCAGACCAAGGGGCCGATTCCGACCGCGCTGACTGCGGCCAGAATAAGAGTCATCCGGCGGTGCCTTGCAGGGATCGGCGATTTCGCGCGCGCAAGCCAGATCCGCTCCCCAAGTACACCTTTGGACATCCAGTTTTCCGGATTGCCCGTTTTGCGGAAGGCGCGGGGGTTCCACCATGTCCAGAATACAACAACAACGACCGGAACAAGGCACCACCAGCCCAGCCAAACCCGGCTCCAGACGGCCAGAACGAACAGGGGCGGGATGCTCAGGCGGCTCCAGCCGCTCCAAGGGTTGGTGTGCCGGTCCCAGACGTCGTCGGACATCGTCATGAGCTGTTCCAGAATGCTGCGATCGGTCATCGAACCCTCTTCCGAAGCTGGATCGCAATTATGGCCGTTTCTGCCCGTGTCGGCCAGAGCGGCAGGCAACGCGCGCAGCCCTGGCCAAAGGCATCAAAGACCGGAGATATCCACATACACCCGGTAATCCGCGATCCTGTCCTCGCGAAAGTTGAACCGTGCAGCAAAGCGCACGTCGTGCGTGCTTTGGTCCTTGCGCGTATAGTGAACGGTGCCGTCGCAGAACGCAGTATCGCCGCTGGACCAGATGCCGGTGATGGTATGTTGCATACCCTGGATCGTGGCAAAGAACCCTGCGTTCGCGGCTTGCACGGCTGTGCGCCCGTCAATCTGTTCGAAATTGCCAAGCTGGAACTGCACGTCTTCGGTGACATGCTCGACAACGCCTGCTTCGTCCAGCGCGTCAACAGCGGTGTAAAGGGATGCAATCCGGGGCGCGTGGGCCGCTGTGGTGGGGGCAGTGATTTGCATGTTTTGGTTTCCTTTTCTGTTTGAAAGTTATCGGTGGGTCTAAGTCTGGTTGGCCTGTGACCGACGGTGCAGGACCGGCGGGAGTTTCAGGTGACCGTTGGTGACGGCTAGCCCAAGGAACAGGATTGCGAGGGACCCCAGCAGCCCAAGGCCAAGAGGTTCCCGAAAGACAATTGCCCCGATTGCGATGCCGGAAAGCGTGGCAAAATAGCCGACCGGGGCGAACCCAACGCCATCCGTGCGCCGCTGTACTTCGAAGGTCAGCGCATAGCTGAGCGCAGTGATGGATCCGATGCCGAAGATTGCGCCAAGCAGGGCAGGGGGCACCGAGACGTCGCTGATTGTGGTGCCGCGTCCCAGTATTAGGGCGGAAATCAGCAACAGCTGTGACAGAAGCGTTCCGGTCGCCAGCCCCAACGGATCGCCGCCGGGCGGGTAGGCATAGCTGCGAAAGACGTTGCCGCAGGCCAGAAACAAGGGCCCCAAAAGCGACAGGGCAATCCACGCCGGCTCGACTCCCGACAGGTCAAACCCACCCATGGTGGCAAGGCTGACCCCGGCAAGGCCGATCAGAATACCAACCAGGCGGTGCAACGGCAGCATCCTGCGCGCGATCAGTGCCGTTATCGCAAAGGTAAACAGCGGTGACAGCGTGACGAGGGCGGAATAGAACCCAAGGCTCACATGCTCCAGCACCAGAAACCCGATCACAGCGGGGCCGCTGACACCGAAAACTCCGGCGCCGACATAATAGGGAATGTGCCGCGCGTTGAGCGCCACGCGCTTCTGCGACAGCAAACACAACGCCAACAGCGCGATGCTGGCCAGCAAAACCTGCCAGAACAAAGCGGTCAGAGCTGATATTCCTGCCATCGAGACGAATTTGGACAAAGTGAAACTGACCCCCACCAGGACACCGATGGCCAAGATCAGCGCGGATACAGGGGATCTTCTGACAATATCAGGCATCACGCGGCCCCCATTTCCGGCACATCGGTTAAGCGCAGAGAAGCCGGGCCGATCGGGATAATTCCGCTGGGGTTGATGTGCCGATGGCTGAGGAAGTAGTGCTGACGGATATGGGCCATGTCCACAGTGTCAGCCACGCCCGGCAACCGCATGATGTCGGCCAGATAGCGGGACAGGGCAACATAGTCGCTGATGCGTTTGTAGTCGGTCTTGAAGTGGGTCACATAGACCGGGTCAAACCGCAGAATTGTCGGAAACAGCTTCAGGTCAACCTCTGTCAGCACGTCTCCGGCTAGGAACCGGCGTTGGCCAAGCGTTTCTTCAATCGCGTCGAGGCAGGCAAAGAGCGCCGTTACGGCCTCGCCATACGCGATCTGGCTGGTTGCAAACCCGGCGCGATAGACGCCTTCGCGGATCGGTGACTGAATTTGTTCGGCGATCCGGTCGATTTCGTCGCAAAGATGGGACGGGCGAAGATCGGGTCCCGCGGCATCGGGAAACGCCGTCTGAAGCATGCGCATGATCTCGGCCGACTCGGTGCTGACGATCCGGTCCGTCACTTTGTCCAGCAGCACAGGCACGCTGATCGGACCCGTGTAATCCGGCTTGGCGTGCTGATAGACTTCGTAAAGGAAGCGGGTGCGTTCGACACCGCTTTGGTCGTTGAACAGGGTCTGGTCGATGACCCAGCCGTTTTCCGACATGATCGGATCCATCCAGGTGATGCTGAACGCATCGCGCAGGGCCTTCAAAGTCAGAACCAGATCGACGCCGTTACACCAGGGGCAGGCTTTGGACAAGTAGAGGTGATACCGGCCCGCCGTATTCGGGAAAGGGGTGCCCGGCTGCGCGCTGATGTGGCTCCTGAATGGGCTTTGCAGGCGGTGAAAACGGCCGTCCGAGGCCGGCGGTTTATCACGCAGTGTTCCTTTGATGAGCATCTTGGGCATGTCAGCCTCCGGCGTTAACAGGACGTGCCCACAACCTATTTACCTTTTATTTCGATGATAATCGTGTGATACGGAAACTTATAGGCGAGAAAAACTCGCCCAAAGGAACTTAAACATGACTGAAATTGGCGCTATCCCCGTTTTTGTTGCTGTGGCGAACCAAGGCGGGTTCGCAGCCGCCGCCCGGCATCTGGGCCTTACAAAATCAGCGGTCAGCAAGCGGATCGGCGTGCTGGAGGCCCATCTGGGAACGCAGCTCTTTCATCGGTCGACGCGGTCCATTTCCCTTACCGAGGCGGGCGAAATCTATCTGGCCCACGCGGCGCAGGCGCTTGGCGCAGCGCAGGACGCCGAAGACGCAGTTGCGGCGTTGCAGGGGCAACCGGTTGGATTACTAAGGCTCAGTACACCCATGTCCTTTGGACAGCTGCATGTTGCGCCTATGATTGCTGCATTCCTCAGGCAATATCCGGGGATCAGAATTGACCTGACGATGGATGACAAATTTGTCGATCTCGTCGAAGGTGGCATCGACGTGGCCTTACGCGCCGGAACGTTGCCGAACTCGGCCCTGATCGCACGCAAACTCGCCCCGATCCACAGCGTGATTGTCGCTGCGCCGGACTATCTTGCGCAGTCCGGAACGCCAGAATCACCTGAGGATCTTCTGGCGCATTCCTGCCTTCACTACGCCTATTCGCGCGACCCTTCGGAATGGCGCTTAGCCGGGCCCGCGGGTGACATGCGCGTTCAGACATCTGGTGATCTGCGCGTGAACAACAGCGAAGCCCTGTGCACCGTGCTGCTTGACGGTCTTGGTATTGGTCGCCTGCCGACCTTTATTGCCGGAGCCCACTTGACCAGTGGCCGTCTGGTCAGGGTGCTGCCCGAATATCGCCTGCCTGAACAGGCGCTGTACGCAGTCTTCCCTGAACGAAAGCACATGCCAGCGAAAGTTCGCGCGTTTTTGGATTTCGTCGTGGAACGCATCGGGCACGACGCACCCTATTGGGATTTGGATGCAGGTCCGCTTTAGGGACAAGGGCCGATGATACTCTAACATTAAACCTGGACCGACCAAGAACACCCAAAGTGCGGGGCAGTCCGGCAATGTCTTCTTCGGGGAATGCTGTAGTGCAGAGTCGGATATTCTTGAACGGCTGGATTGGGCCGGTTAGTCTTGATAGTTATTTATCCGAGCTGCAGAAGCTGCAGCCGCCAATGGCCTCAAGTTCCAAATGTTCTCGGGTTTTAGCAATTATAAGATTGGTCATTCTGTTTCTGACGACCGAGCCCACAAATTGATATCTTCTTCCGAACTGATTGCATCGATCCTTGCCAACTCTTCATCACTGAAGGCGAGGTTATCGACTACGCCTGCGCAATCTACGATCTGACCCGGCCGGGACGCACCAATAAGCGCGGTCGTTACGCGTCCGCCTCTTAACACCCAGGCCAGGGCCATTTGCGCCAGAGTTTGCCCGCGTGCCTCAGCCATGTCGTTCAGAGCACGCACACTTGCCAGAGATCGCTCGTTGATCATGCCATCAAGTAGCGACTTCCCTTGTGTAGCACGGCTGCCATCCGGAATATCGCGCAGGTACTTTGACGTTAGAATGCCTTGTGCCAGCGGCGTGAACGCAATCGATCCTACCCCAAGATCGTTCAGGGTATCGAGCAAACCGTCCCGCTCCACCCAACGGTTGAGCAGATTGTAAGAAGGCTGGTGAATCAGGCAAGGTGTGCCAAGGTCGTTGAGAATCTTCACCGCCTCGCGTGTGCGTTGGGAGTTGTAGCTCGAGATACCTGCGTAGAGCGCGCGACCCGACCGTACGATATGATCCAACGCGCCCATCGTCTCTTCGAGCGGCGTGTCGGGGTCAAAGCGGTGGGAATAAAAGATGTCGACGTAATCAAGCCCCATGCGCGCGAGTGATTGGTCACAGGACGCGATCATGTACTTGCGCGACCCCCATTCTCCGTAGGGTCCCGGCCACATGTCGTAGCCTGCTTTGGAGGAAATGATCAATTCATCCCTGTAGCCCGCGAAATCAGTTCTTAGGATTTCGCCAAATGCCTCTTCTGCCGATCCGGGTGGTGGACCGTAGTTGTTCGCCAGATCAAAATGAGTGATCCCATGGTCGAATGCGGTCCGACACATTGCTCGCTTGTTTTCGTGCGTCGAGTCCGCACCGAAATTATGCCACAGGCCCAAGCTGACAACAGGAAGCTTCACACCCGACCGCCCACATCGCCGATAAACCATTCGCTCATAGCGGTTCGGCTCCGGGGTGTAAGGAATGGGTTTTGGCTTTGGTGGTCGTTGAGCTTTGGTCATGCGCTTATAATCAATGGAATGTTGGGCCTGTCAAACGGATCAACTCCGGTAAGATCGACACGAGATTCTGCGCGTCCTAGATGGGTGTTTATGGTTAGTCTTACTCCAGCACCAATGTCTTACGGTTTAATCGATTGCGTTCGGTACCGCCGCATAGACGCCGCGAAAGTCTGCAATGCGGGCTGCAACCGCAGCATCAATATGGCGGGTTGGATGTCGGCTCTGGGCCGGTCTTCATCCAAGTGAAATGCGCCCGACCTCCGAATGTTGTATTGCCCCCACACGCCTCAGCCCAATTCAGTCATCCATCGTTGCTTGGGCAGGACAATAAATTGCGCATTTGACAACAAGTATTTGCGGCCCACATGCTGAAACGTGAAAATCGAGGTGGAACGACCAAAGGTAATTTCATGTTTAGATCATCAACCCGAAGTGAAGCAGAAAGCTTGTTAAGCGGACTTGCTCTAGGATTTTCTGCCGACCCATTCATGCGCTGGTTGTATCCTGAACCTGCCGATTTCCTTACCCACTTCCCGCGAGTAATGGACTTCTTTGGAGGGCGTGCATTTGAACAGGGCAGCGCGTTTCGAAACGATGATTTTACTGCTGGCGCACTTTGGCTTCCGCCAAGCATTCACCCTGACGAAGAACGGCTTGTCGCCTGTTTTGAGCAGACGGTCTCATCAGAAAAGCATGATGCGTTGTTCGAAACCTTCGGGCAGATGGACAATTATCATCCCGATGAGGACTGCTGGCATTTAGCTTTTATTGCGGTCGATCCAATTCGCCAAGGAAAAGGGTTGGGGTCCGCGTTGCTTGAATGCTGCCTCAAACGTTGTGACGAAGATGGAAGACCTGCTTACTTAGAGTCGACAAACCCTACAAATCTATCGCTGTATAAGCGCTATGGTTTCCAAGAGATGGGTCTAATCAAAGCCGACCAAGCCCCACCCCTGTTTCCGATGTTTCGAGCCGCCCAATAGCGGTAGATCAAACGGCTGCATTGTCCGCAACCTGTGAGTTTGTGCAGCGCCAAAATTTGCACTTGCAGCGAATGACCGGAATGCGGGCGCGGTCGCAGTGTCTCGACCAACCGGTGAAAGGCAGCTGTGGGCCGCGAGTTACAACACACTCTGGAGCTGGCGATGTACCAGAAATCGGACAATGCTGTCACTCTGTCGCAAGTTGAAATTTGAGGAAGGTCGCCCCGTCATAGTCGACTTCGCCAACCCGCCAAGCACCAAGTCTGTCGAGTGCCCGCAGGTTCGTGCGTGACGGTGGTAAAAGGAAGGTCACATACGGGATGCGTTCATCGGAAATTGCAAAGTCGATCGCCTTTCGCGAGATGCGCGGCCCGAGGCCAAACGTGTCGGGCCGCAAGACCAGTCCGAAATCCCACTCGGCTCCTTCTTTTTGAAATCCACCCCAGCCGACATATCGGTCATCGGACAAGAATGCCCAATGTCCAAGTCCGTCACGGTGCCAACACTCTTCCTTTTTGGCGACAAACCGCGCCACTGTCTCGGCATTCCAAGTAAATCTCAGAAGCGGCATATGCTCGGCGACACGAGGGTCGGACATGTGCGCTAAGATTTCGGTTGGGTCGATTTCCGACAATCGGACGAATTTTATTTCAGATCTCATTGCGGCGTCTTTCGATGTGCTCGTCTCTCATTGTCCGCTGGACGCGATATTTCAACAGCCAACTCTTTGCCTGCTGTCACGCTGGGACATACGCATTCAGTTTGTTGCCATCCAGATCCCGGAAATACCCTCCGTAGAAACCATGATCTCCGCGTGTGCCGGGGGGTCCCTCATCTGTTCCGCCAAGTTCGAGGCACTTGGCGTGAAGCGTATCGGCGGCTTTTCTGTTGGTCATTTTCAAAGCGACCATCACCCCGTTTCCAACGCTTGCCGGTGCCCCATTGAATGGACAAGCAAGGCATAACGCAGGCTCGGCCCTTGAGCGGCCCCATGCGGCCATATCGCCGTGTTTCCAAAGACGGTTTGCGCCCACGCTCGAAAACAAGGCGTCGTAGAATTTCAGCGCGGCCTCGAAGTTGTTGGTTCCGAGGGTAACATATCCGATCATGCTTGATCTCCGTAGTTCTGTGGTCGTCATTTTCAACTTTAAGCCCGGCTACAAAGACCCCTGGGTTGCTGCGCCAGACCGCCTAGCAAGTAAGGTCGAGGCCGGACCATGGCTCGGAATTGCCCGCACTTCAAAATTTTCGAAACGCTCGATTGCCTGCATCAATCGGGAGCGGGACATAAATCGGCCGGTCCCGCGAAACAAAAGCGCCTGGCGCATGAGGCTGCCGGCAAGACCACGGGCAGGCTCATCCGCGCAAAACGCGAGACAAAGCGCGCCGCCGGCTCGAACAACCCTGCAAAGCTCACTCAAAGCCAGGTGGGGATCGGGGACGGTTTCCAAAGCCCAAGCACACGTCACAAGATCGAACGTGCCATCTTCAAACGGCAGGGACTCCAACCGTCCTTGTATCTTCGGCACAGGAATGTCGGCGCAGCGTGCAAGCATCGCTGCGGACGGGTCGAGAAGGGTCATCAAATTCGGCGGCATGCCCTCGGCGATCAGTCTACGTGCCAGGTTGCCGGTGCCGCAGCCAGCATCCAAAAGCCTCGAATTCGGCGTCGCAAGTGCACGCACCAGACCTTCCAGGGCGGCCTGCGCCTCGCCGCCTGCGTGACGCAGCCATCGATGATGAAGTTTGTCGTAGCGAGGTGCGAGCTTGTCATAAAGATCAAACGCATCGTCTAAAGGCGTTTCTTCCAACATCTATTTGGTCCTATTATTCATTCATCGTGTCCGCGGTGCGCGCACGTTTTTTACGGAGAACTTGCGTCGGATTGCGGCGCGGTGTGTTCGTTCTCGGGCCACGTCCATGCGGTCCAGAGAATTGCGATTAGAGCCACGATCTCGATGACGAGGTGGAAGGTGTCATCCATGTCGGTGGGGGCCGAGGAAAGGAGCGTACCGGTTGTGACGATCGCTGCAAGAAAGGTGACAGGGCGACCAATCCTGCGGGTTAGCAGGAGCGAAAAGAGCACCATCGCAATCGGCACTTGGACGAGGAAACCGCCCAAAAGCATCAGCCCTTCGGTGATCTCGATGCCGTTGTAATGGCCTGTCAGCAGCATCTCGATATGGGACGCGAGGACAAACTGGTGAATATCGCGAAAGATGATGTTGAGCAGTATGAACAGCCACAGGGCCGACAGAAGAATACGGGGATCGAGCCGTCTCATTTTGGTGTCTTCTTTCTGTGTTTCTGGAGTTTGCCGGTATCAGGTCGAGAGCACGACCGGGTTCAGATCACCGCGCCGGATGTACGCGTCGCAAAGGCGCGGCGGATAAGGAGTTCCGCAATCGCAAGGTTGATGGCCCACGCCCCAACCATCAGGAGGTCTCGCGAAAACCCCTGCAGTTCGGTGTCAAAGAGGGCCATTGCGACCAGAAAGAGCGCGGTTTGCGTTGAGGCCCCTTGGCCGATGGCATAGGCGCGCAGCATCGCGGCGCGGTGCGCGGCGACGTTTCGCGACCGGATCGCGACGATGGCCCATGCGATGAGGGTGACCATCGCGAGGCCGAGCGTGACCCTTGCCCCGTAAAGTACTGGTCCCTGCAGGGCATCGGGAAATGCGTAGAACACGGTCATCCAGAGCCCGGTTAGTGCGCTGATGCATCCCGCTGCCGCCACAATCCGCCCGAGGGTCCTGTGCAGGGCCGAGCGGTAGCGCCTCAGGCTCGGCAGGAATTGCACAGCCCCCACAAGGCAGAAAACTGAACTGCCGAGGATATGCAATGTGATCGGGAGGGGATCGAACACCGCACGCGGGTTCGGCGGGATGATCGCCCGAGCGCCGAGAAGTTCCGGAAGCCGGACCAGCCCTACGACTGCCGGAATGAAAGAGTAGAGGAACACGAGGGCAAGGAACGCCCATTCGCGACGGCTGATAAAGTGCATGCTTCGGTCTCTCAGAATAAGGCGTCGGTCTGCCTCAGGCGGGCTTGCGCGCGACGATAAAGGGGCTCAGTCGGTTCTTTCCGAAGTACCGCGTCTGCTCGATTTCGAACCCGGCGCGGATCAGGTGTCGGGTCAATTCAGCGCGACTCAAGATGATCACATTAGGCGCGATCCGCACGGCCATGAGCACGCGAACCATGGCTCGCATCCAGCGCGGCGCGTCCTTCAGACAAACCGTCTTTGATATGAAGTGACCGCCGGGTTTCATTTGGTGGAATGCTGCATCCAGTACGGTGGGTATGTCGTCCACCAGGTGAAGCAAGCTGAACGCGCAAATGGCGTCGAACGGTTGGCTAGGAATGTGTTGCGCCGCCTCCGCCTGAAGAAATTCTGGTGTTCCCGCGGCATCGCCACCTGATCGTGACCGGGCGATCCGGATCATCTCGGCAGAGAGGTCGGTTGCGGTCACATGAGCGACGACAGGCGCGATCTTCCTGGCTGTGCCGCCTGTGCCGCAGCCGATTTCAAGAACGCGATCGGTCGATCGAAGAAGCGCAGTGACGCATTCCAGCTTTTCTTCGTAGGCGGTGACATCGGCAATAGGTTTCTTGGCGTACTTGGGCGCATGCCGGTCCCAGAAGGCTTGGGCAGTCATGTCGGTTTCCTTTGCGCGTTGCACTTCAGGTTTGAAGCGGCGCGGATGCGCCAGTCGTAAGAAACTGCGGAATGCATTGTGTCGCTTTCGATTGCAGAGACCGGGCCGATCTCGTTTCGCATCCGGTATCATCCATGCGCTCATAAAAGGTCGATTGCTTAAATTCGTCCACCTGCTATACGCTCATGAATGAACTGGCAGGCCGTTTCCTTCGATTGGAACCAGGTACGCGCCTTCCTCGCGACAGCGGAGGAAGGCTCGTTCAGCGGTGCGGCGCGCGTGCTGAAGACAACGCAGCCGACGATAGGGCGGCAGATCGGTGCGTTGGAGGAGGCACTTGGCGTCACGTTGGTAGAACGCAGCGTCCGTGGTCTTACCTTGACGGAAGCAGGGCGCGACCTGATTGATCACATGCGCACGATGGGCGAGGCTGCGACGCTCATCTCGATGGTGGCCGACGGTAAATCTCAGGATGTCACCGGAGAGGTCACGGTCACGGGAACGGACCTCTTGTCAGCAGCGATTCTGCCGGGCGTGCTCAAGCCGTTGAGACAGATGGCGCCGGGCATCCGCGTCCGCATTCTCGCGTCGAGTGAGATGCAGAATTTGACGCAGCGCGAGGCAGACATCGCGATACGCCACGTCCGCCCAGATCAGCCGGACCTGATCGCACGGCACTTGGGCGACTTTCGCGCCACTCTCTATGCCGCGACCGACTATCTCGATCGTGCAAGCCGCCCACGGACACCGCGCGATGTGGCTGCACTCGATTTCGTCGGCAATGCCGACCCCGAGAGGCTAATGGCCCCACTGCACAACATGGGCGTGCCCGTTCGCGCAGAGAGCTTCGTGATGTCGAGCGAGAGCGGTGTCGTCGCATGGGAATTGGTGAAAGCGGGCTACGGCGTCTCTATGCAGCCCGAAACGTTGGGCGAGGCTGAATCTGGCATAGAGAAGGTCTTGCCGGATTTCCCTTCGCTTGAGTTTCCAATCTGGCTGGTCACCCATCGGGAGTTACAGACCAGCCGTCGTATCCGGATCGTATTCGACCTGCTGGCCCGGGGTCTGTCAGACGTTGCGAAGCGCCGAAGTGGTGGCGATTAACAGGTGCAAAAGCGCCGAACCCGGAGCAAGTAAGGTCGCGTGGCAATAGTTGAAGCTGCGCTTGCACGAGTTCGTTTTGTCCGATGAGTGTACGTTAATGTTGGAAATGCTGCGCAATCGATCAACTTCCGCTTTGGGGAAGCTGCAATGCGGCAACTTATCTCGCGATGAACGGCATCTGTGGGTGGCTCCTGCATTGCAAGCGTTTACTCGTGATTTTGCGGCATTTTTCGTCAGTACCTTCGTCTGTCCGGCCTGTTTGTG
>NZ_JBQFZU010000039.1:0-27782 GCF_056542405.1 Ruegeria sp. AD11(2025)
CAGAGGCGCCCGGTGCGGAACCGGCTGTTCCGCTGATCTGTTATCCGAAGTCGTTGAGGAAGCAAAATCCAACATCTAAATTTATCCTGACACCATGAGAGCAGCTGCTAATGCACCAAAGAAGCAATTAAACGGCGCCCCGGATAAACCCGCGACGAAACGTATTTAAGATGTAAAAGGAGTTTTGGGTTAAAAACCCCAAGTGTTTGCACATTTGTTGCGCAGTTGCATCATTCGCTTGCGGGCATAAAACAACCGTCAACCTCACGACAACCAAAAGTTGAAACGCGCTACACAATTCCGTCGCCCAAACCGCAGGGCAGCAGGTAGCCGGGCACAGGACTCCTGCGTCAAAAAAGGCACGGCGTCTTTCCCTATCAGGTGCCCGGGCTGCGTATCGGATTTTGTATCAGATGAAGGTTAACCTCGATCACCCGAACATGCGGAAACCAGTAAGTCCGTTTGCCTATTAAACGCCCGAAGAAGTTTTGAATTGTCCGGGGTTCTCGTCGGCGAGGACGAAAAAATTGACTGAACAGTAAAAAAATGCTGCCATCTCGCCACACAGGAGAGAGATATGACCAAAAGAACATTAACGCGCAGAGTGCTGCTGGCTGCGGTAGCGGCGGCATCAACGTTGTATTCCACCGGACTGGCGGCGGCAGAAACAGTTAAGGTGGCGGCGATTTACACGCTGCCTGTGGAACAGCAATGGATCAGCCGTATCCACAAGGCCCTGAATACCGCGGCCGAGCGGGGCGACATCGAATACGTGTTCTCGGAAAACGTAGCGAACACCGATTATGAACGCGTGATGCGCGAATATGCCGAACAAGGTGCACAGCTGATCGTGGGCGAGGTGTTCGGCCTGGAACGCGCCGCGCGCAAAGTGGCCAAGGATTATCCCGATACGGCCTTTCTGATGGGCTCGTCCTTTGGCCCGGTGGCGCCCAACTTTTCGGTTTTCGACAACTGGATTCACGAACCCTCGTACCTGACCGGCATGGTGGCCGGGGCGGCCACTGAATCGAACGTGATCGGCATGGTCGGCGGCTATGCCATCCCCGAGGTTAACCGGCTGATGCACGCGTTCATGGATGGTGCGCGCGAGGTGAACCCGGATGTCACATTCCTCGTGACCTTCATCGATAGCTGGTATGACCCGCCCAAGGCCAAGGAAAGTGCCATCGCGATGATGGATGCGGGGGCGGACATCATGTACGCGGAACGCTTTGGCGTTTCGGATGCAGCAGTTGAACGTGGCGTGAAGGCCGTGGGCAATGTCATCGACACATCGGGCGACTACCCTGGCACGATTATGGCCTCGGCCCTGTGGCACATGGAACCGACCATCGACAAGGCCATCGACAATGTCGCCAACGGTTCGTTCGAGGCTGCGGATTACGGCCAGTACAGCTTTATGGGCTATGGCGGTGGTTCGATGGTTCTGGATGAAGAGCTGGTTCCGCCTGAGGTGATTGAAGCAGTGAACGCGCGTCAGGCCGAGATTCTGGACGGGCTGTTCCGCGTGAACGTCAACGATGACCGCCCGGTCTCGGACAACTGATCGTATTCGGGCCGGTCCCTGCGCCGGCCCGCTTTCCCAATGACCACAGTTTTAAAGCTCAACGGGTTGAGCAAACATTTCGGCCCGGTAATCGCCAATGATGATGTCAGCCTGACCCTGAACCGGGGCGAGGTTCTGGCATTGCTGGGCGAAAATGGCGCGGGCAAAACCACGCTGATGAATATGCTGTTTGGGCATTATCTGCCCGATTCAGGCTCGATCGAAGTGGCGGACAAAACCGGTGCATTGCAGCCGCTGCCGCTGGGCCATCCGCAGGTGGCGCTGGCTGCGGGCGTGGGCATGGTGCACCAGCATTTCACGCTGGCCGAGAATATCTCGGCACTGGACAACATCACCTTGGGGGCTGAACCCCTGTTTGCCCTGCGTCGCAACCGGCGCGCAGCGCGGCGCAGGGTTGAAGAGATCATCGCCCAAAGCGGTCTGACCGCGCCCTTGGATACACAGGTTGGACGGCTGTCGGTGGGGGAGCGTCAGCGGGTTGAAATCCTCAAGGCGCTCTATCGGCAGGCGCGGATTCTGGTGTTGGACGAACCCACCGCCGTTCTGACCCCGCAAGAGGCCGACACGCTGTTCGAAAATATCCGTATGATGACAGCCGAGGGGCTGTCGGTCATCTTCATCAGCCACAAGCTGCGCGAGGTTCTGGCCTTTTCCGATCGCATCGCCGTTCTGCGCCATGGCCGGAAAGTGGGTGAGATGGCGACGTCCGAGGCCGATGAAAAATCCATCGCCCGGATGATGGTTGGGGCGGATACACCGGAACTGGCGGGCGCTGCAATGGCGCCGGGCGCACCGGTCCTGTCCCTGTCGGGCGTGTCGGTCGCGGGCCGGTCCAAGCGCGATACGCTCAGCGGCGTTGATCTGACAGTGCACGCGCATGAAATCCTCGGGATCGCGGGGGTATCGGGCAACGGGCAGAGCGGGCTGGCCAATGTGATTTCAGGCCTGACACGCCCAAATCAGGGTCTAATACGGGTCAATGAGGTCAAAATCGACGCCCCCAGCCCTGCCGCGATGGTGCGGGCGGGCGTTGGTCGCATTCCGGAAGATCGCCATCACGAAGGCATCGTCGGCGCCATGAGCGTGGCTGAGAACATGATCATCGAACGGCTGGACGATGCAGACGTGCAGTCGCGCGGCCTTCTGCGGCGCGAGGCCATTGCAGAAAACGCCGATCGTCTGACCAAAGCGTATGACGTACGCGGACCGGGCGTTGAAGCCCCTGCGCGGCTTCTGTCAGGCGGCAATATCCAGAAACTCATTCTGGCGCGCGTGTTTGACCGCGCGCCGAACCTGATCCTTGCCAACCAACCGACCCGCGGCCTGGACATGGGAGCGGCAGCTGAGGTTGGACGTCGCCTGCTTGAGGCGCGCGAACGGGGCGCGGGCGTGGTTTTGATCTCCGAGGACCTCGACGAAATTCTGGGCCTTGCCGATCGGATCGTTGTGATCCGCGATGGTGAATTGCACGAGGCCCCCAGCCGTGATCGCGAACAGATCGGGCTGATGATGGCAGGAGAACCGGCATGATCCGCATCGAACCACGGCAAACCCAGTCGCGGGCCTTAACGCTGGGCGTTCCGATCCTGTCCGCTGTCATTGCTCTGGGCTTTGCTGCCATTCCCCTTCTGGCTGCCGGGGCCAACCCGATTGCAGCTTACGCCGAGATGTTTCGTGGCGTGTTTGGCTCTGTTTTTGCCTTTTCTGAGGTCCTGACCCGTGCCACGCCGCTGATTTTCACCGGTCTTGCCGCTGCTTTGGCGTTCCGCGCCAAGCTGTGGAATATCGGTGCCGAGGGGCAGCTCTATCTGGGTGCGATGGCTGCCGTTGCAATCGGCTCGGGGGTGTTGGACGTTTCGGGCATCCTGTTGCTACCCCTGATCGTCTTGCTTGGCGCGGCGGCAGGAGCAGCGGGGATGGTTGCGCCGACCTATCTGAAAACCCGCTTCGGCGCAGATGAGGTGGTGACCACGCTGTTGCTGAACTTCATCATCCTGATCTTTGTGCAGATGATGCTGGAAGGCCCGCTGCAGGACCCGATGAGCCTCGGCTGGCCGCAATCGGCCCCGGTTCTGGATCAGGGAATGCTGCCACCCTTGATGGATCGGATGCGGGTGCATTCCGGGCTGATTGTGGCTCTAATTCTGGCCGGATTGGCGCAATTCATGCTGGCACGCTCGGTTTGGGGGTTCCGGTTACGCGCAGTTGGTGAGAACGCTGCCGCTGCGCGCCATGCCGGGATCAACGTGAACCGCTCGCTGTTTGGCGTGGCCATCCTGTCGGGTGGACTGGCCGGCTTGGCCGGCGTCAGCGAGGTTGTGGGTTTGAAAGGTTATCTGACCGCCGATCTGTCGCCCGGCTTTGGTTACACCGGCATTGTGGTGGCGATGCTTGCGGGTCTGTCGCCGGTGGGCGTAGTGATCGCGGCGCTGTTCATTGCGTCCGTCTTCGTGGGCGCCGACAGCATGAGCCGCGCCATGGGCGTATCCTCTTTCCTGGCCGATCTGGTGGTGTCCGTTTCCCTGCTCTGCGTGCTGGTCGGTGGATTCTTTGCCCGCTACCGGATCGTTCGGGCCAGCGCCACGAGGGCGGCGTCATGATGGATATCGTCAACATCCTGCTGTCCGAGAGCTTCTGGGCCGCCTCCCTGCGCATCGCCACACCGCTGATCTTTGGTGTTCTGGGCGCGCTGATCTGCGAACGGGCGGGCGTGCTGAACCTCGGGATCGAGGGGATTTTCGTGGTCGGCGCCATGTGTGGCTGGATGGCGGTCTGGCTGGGCGCGGGCCTGTGGGGCGGGGTACTGGTTGCCGCTTTGGCCGGGGCGTTCTTTGGTCTGCTTCACGCGATCCTGACCGTGCCACTGGGGCTTTCCCAGCATGTCTCGGGGCTGGGGATCACGCTGTTTGCCACGTCGGTCAGTTACTACACCTATCGTACGGCGCTGCCGAACGTGTCTTCTCCGCCCCGGATCGAACCGTTTCAACCCTTGGACCTGCCAGTGTTGTCCGATATGCCTTTTTTAGGGTCTGTTTTATTCCAGCAAACGGCCCTGACATGGTTGGCGCTGCTGATGGTGGCAGTGGTCTGGTATGTGATGAACCGCACCGCTTTGGGTGTGGCGATCAAGGCCGTCGGAGACAACCCTGACAGCGTCGACGCACAGGGCTTGTCCGTCTACGGGTTGCGGATGGGGGCGATTGTCGCGGGCTCGTCCCTGATGGCGCTGGGTGGGGCCTTCCTGACCATGAGCGCCTTTGACGCCTTTTTCTTCGGCATGGTCAACGGGCGCGGCTGGGTCTGTATCGCTTTGGTGATCTTTGCCAGCTGGCGTCCGGGTAAAGCGTTGCTGGGCGCGTTGTTGTTTGGCGCCTTCGACGCGTTGCAGGTGCGTCTGCAGACCGAAATGGGCGCGCTGGTGCCCGGTCAGGTGTTCCTGATGGCGCCCTATATCCTGTCGATCATCGCGCTTGTCGTCGCTGCGCGGTCGGCGGATTATCCGCGTGCATTGCTCACCCCCTGGTTCAAAGGCCAACGATAGGAGCCTCCATGTTCGATCTGATCGTTAAGAATGCCACACTGCCCGATGGCCAGACCGGGGTGGATATCGCCTGTGCGGATGGCCGGATCGCCGCCATCGAACCCGGGATCACCGCCGAAGCGGGTGAAGTGATCGACGCGGAAGAACAGCTGGTCTCGCCACCTTTTGTTGATCCGCATTTCCATATGGATGCGACCCTTTCGCTGGGTACGCCGCGGATGAACGTTTCGGGCACCCTGCTGGAAGGGATTGCGCTGTGGGGAGAGCTTAAGCCGATCCAGTCGGTCGATGACATCGTCACCCGCGCGCTGCGCTATTGCGAATTGGCCGTGGCCAAAGGGATCGGCGCGATCCGCAGCCACGTGGACACCTGCGACGATGAGCTGAAGGGCGTGCAGGCCCTGTTGCAGGTGCGCGAACAGGTGAAGGGTTACCTTGACCTGCAACTGGTCGCTTTTCCGCAGGACGGCGTGTTGCGTGATCCGACAGCGATGCAGAACACCATCCGCGCACTGGATATGGGAGTGGATGTGGTTGGCGGTATCCCGCATTTCGAACGCACCATGGCCGACGGGGCCGAATCCGTGCGTCTGCTGTGTGAAATCGCTGCAGAGAGGGGCCTGATGGTCGATATGCATTGCGACGAAAGCGATGACCCGCTGAGCCGCCACATCGAGACTTTGGCCTATGAAACCCAACGTTTGGGTCTGAATGGCAGGGTCGCAGGGTCGCATCTGACCTCTATGCACTCAATGGACAACTACTATGTCTCCAAGCTGATCCCGTTGATGGTCGAGGCCGGGGTGCACGCGATCCCGAACCCTTTGATCAACATCATGCTGCAGGGGCGTCACGACACCTACCCCAAACGCCGCGGCCAGACCCGTGTGCGCGAGTTGCGCGATGCCGGGATCACGGTGGGCTTTGGCTCGGATTGCGTCATGGACCCGTGGTATTCACTGGGTAAGGCCGACATGCTGGACGTGGCCTTCATGGGGTTGCATGTGGGACAATTGTCCAGCCGTGCCGACATGGCGTGGTGTTTCGATGCAGTCACCGAAAACTCGGCCCGGATTATGGGGTTGGAGGGGTATGGTGTGGCCAAGGGCTGTGTCGCCAATTTCGTGCTGCTGCAGGCGACCGACCGGATCGAGGCGATCCGGCTGCGCGCTCATCGGTTGGCCGTGGTGCGCAAAGGGCGCGTGATTGCACGATCAAATCCGGTCATATGTGACCTGAGTCTGCCCACGGGGCAAAAAACACTGGACGAGGCGCGGGTGCCGTTTGCCTGATTCTTGTCGCGCGCCCCGGGTTTCCCTTGGGTCGCCGGGTTTATGTTCAATCTATTGTTGCAACGATCAAAATGATCTGGATGATCGGTTGCACCACGGTCGCAAAAAGCGGCTGGCCGTCGCAATGACGGCGCTAACAAAAAAACCGGGGAGACTAAAATGATCCTAAGAAACCTAATGATTGCTGCCAGCGCCACCGCGTTGATGGCGGCGGGCGCGTCGGCTGATACCCTACGCTGGGCGCGGGCGGGCGACTCGCTGACGCTGGACCCTCATGCGCAGAACGAAGGCCCGACGTCGGCGTTGGCGCACCAGATTATGGAAACGCTGGTGATGCGCGACCATTCCGGCGCGCTGGTACCGTCGCTGGCCACCGAATGGGCACCGTCCGAAGAAAACCCGAATATCTGGGTGTTCAAGCTGCGCGAAGGCGTGACCTTCCATGACGGGGCCGAGTTCGACAGCGAAGACGTCGTGTTCTCGCTGAACCGGGCGATGACGCCGGATTCCGATTACAAGGAACTTCTGGCCTCGGTGAAAGAGGTGCGCGCGCCGGACAAATACACCGTAGAGATTGAAACCGATGGCCCCAACCCGATCATGCCCAACAACCTGACCAACATGTTCATGATGGACAAGGGCTGGGCCGAGGCGAACAACGCCGTCAAGGTGCAGGACTATGAAGGTGGTGAAGACACATTCGCGGCAAAGAACGCCAACGGCACCGGTCCTTATAAGCTGGTCAGCCGCGAACCGGACGTGAAAACCGTTCTGGCCCTCAACGAAAACTACTGGGGCAAGGATGAGTTCCCGCTGGCCGTAACCGAGATCATCTATACCCCGATCCAGAACGCAGCGACCCGTGTCGCGGCCCTGCTGTCGGGTGAAGTTGATTTCATTCAGGACGTCCCCGTACAGGACCTTGAGCGCGTTGCCAGCGCCGACGGTCTGGACGTGCGCACAGCGCCGCAAAACCGGGTGATCTTTTTCGGTCTGAACATGGGTGACGCCGATCTGGCCAATGACAATGTCGACGGCAAGAACCCCCTGTCGGATGTCCGCGTGCGTCAGGCCATGTCCAAGGCGATCAACCGCGATGCGATCAAGCAGGTCGTGATGCGCGGCCAGTCGGCCCCGGCGGGTATGATTGCACCGCCCTTCGTCAATGGCTGGGATGAGGGCATGGACAGCTCCTCAACCACCGATATCGAGGGCGCCAAGGCCCTGATGGCCGAGGCCGGTTATCCAGACGGGTTCACCATCCAGCTGGATTGCCCGAATGACCGCTACATCAATGATGAGGCAATCTGTCAGGCCGCGGTCGGTATGCTGGCGCAGATTGGGATCACCGTGAATCTGGATGCCAAGCCCAAGGCGCAGCACTTCCCGCTGATCAACAACTTGGAAACCGACTTCTACATGCTGGGCTGGGGTGTTCCGACCTACGACTCGGAATACATCTTTAACTTCCTGGCGCATACCAAGGGTGAAAAATACGGTTCGTGGAACGGCACGCGCTACAGCAACCCGGAATTGGATGCCAGGATTCAAGGTCTGGCCTCGGAAACCAACCTGCCCGAGCGTGACAAGCAGATCGCTGAAATCTGGCAGGTTGTTCAGGACGAACAGCTGTACATCCCGATCCACCACCAAGTGCTGAACTGGGGGATGAAGTCCAACGTTGGTACCGTGGTCGAGCCGGAGGATTCGCCCAAGATCAAGTACTTCACTCTGAACTAAGCTATTCAGACCGGAAACTTGGCAGGGCGTGATCCTCACGCCCTGCCTTTTGCGTTATCCTTCAACACCGCCCCTTTGCGGCAGACACAGGGAGATTTCGCCATGATCCTCAGACACAGCGCCATCGGTCTGGCCATGCTTGCCGCCACCAGCGCGCAGGCGGTCGAGTTCACGTGGGCCTCGACCACCGATCCGCAGACGATGGATCCGCACGCAGTCAACTCGGCCCCGGTTCTGGGGTTTCTCAATAATGTCTACGAAGGGCTTGTGCGTCGCGACAAGGACATGCAGGTCGAACCAGCCCTGGCCATCAGTTGGGAGCCTATCGGCGATGGTGAAGGATGGCGGTTCAAACTGCGTGAGGGCGTGACTTTTCACGATGGCAGCACGTTCGATGCACAGGACGTGCAGTTCAGCTTTCAGCGCGCCTCGGGCGAGGCAGCCGACACCCGCAGCTGGTTTGCGCCGATCAGTGAGGTGATCGTGGTCGACGACTACACCGTTGATTTCATGACCACTGCCGCAAACCCTCTGTTCCCGTCCTCGATCGCCAACTGGATGATCATGGATCAGGGCTGGACCGAGGCCAATGACGCCGCCGTCCCCGACAAGGAAACCGGCAACCATGCGACGCTCAACGCCAATGGCACCGGCCCGTTCAAAGTCACCGCGCGAGAGCCGGGCCTGCGTACGGTGCTGGAACCGTTCGACGGCTGGTGGGGTGAGGTGGAACACAACATCACGAGCGCCGAATTCAGCCCGATCCAGAACCCCGCCACCGCCGTTGCAGCGCTGTTGTCCGGTGATGTGGACATGATCAATCCGGTGCCCATTCAGGACGTGGCGCGCCTGCAGGGCAATGACGAGGTGAACGTCATTCAGGGCATCGAGGCGCGCGTGATCATGCTGGGTTTTGATCATCAGGCCGAAACACTGAAATATACCGACGACGCAGGCAAACCGAACCCGTTTCGCGACCCGCGTGTGCGTAAAGCGGTGGCGCAGGCGGTGAATGTCGATGCCATTCTGGCCACCATCATGCGGGGTAATGCTGAAGCGGCCACGCAACTGGTGAGTCCGGCCATGAGCGGCTATTCCGCAGCCAACGCCGACCGCCCCGCCTTTGACGTCGAAGCCGCCAAGGCCCTGCTGGCCGCGGCGGGTTTTGCCGATGGCTTCTCCTTCGGCCTGAAATGCCCAAATGACCGCTATCTGAATGACGAGGCCGTCTGTCAGGCCGTGGTCTCCATGCTGGCCCAGATCGGACTCACCGCGGAACTGGACGCCATGCCTGTCCGAAACTACTGGCCCGAGCTGCGCGAGGACAACTACGACATGTACCTGCTGGGCTGGAGCCCCGGCACCTTTGACGCCGAGCATCCGGTGCGATTCCTTGTGGCGACCCCCAATGAGGAAAAGAAGCTGGGCAGTTGGAACTTCGGCGGCTTTTCGAACGCGCGTGCCGACGAGCTGCTGCCGATGATCCAGTCGGAAATGGACGTAGGCAAACGGCAGGCCATGCTGGACGAGATAGCTCAGATCGTTCAGGACGAACAGGTCTATGTGCCTCTGTATGTGCAGCCTCTGGTCTGGGGTACGCGCAGCAATGTTGATCTGACGCAGCGACCGGACGATTTCTTTCTGCTGCGTTGGGTGACGGTGAACTAACGGAACGTCGCGTCTTCCTGTTAGCGATACCTTGACCACCAGGTCAGAGGCGGCCTAGGAAGACCGATCAACGAGGGAAACGCATGTTCGCATATATCGTCCGAAGGATGTTCCAATCCGTGATCGTGCTGCTGGTCGTGGGTCTGGTGGCCTTTTCCATGTTCCGATTTGTCGGTGATCCGATCGACAACATGCTGGGGCAGGAACGCACGCAGGCCGACATAGATCGGTTGCGCACCGAGCTGGGTCTCGATCAGCCCTTTCCGGTTCAATACTTCAAGTTTTTGAAAGGCGCGGTGCAGGGCGATTTTGGCGTTTCGTACCGTCAGGGGCGTCCGGTCTCGACGATCCTGATCGAACGCGCCCCCGCCACGTTGGAACTGGCCTTTGTCTCGGGCTTTCTGGCCATCACCATGGGTATCGCGCTGGGCGTCTTTACGGCGATCCGACGACAAGGGGTGGCCGCGAATATCATCATGACCGTGTCCCTTCTGGGGGTGTCACTGCCGACCTTCCTGATCGGGATATTGCTGATCTATGTCTTTTCGATTGAACTGGGCGTCCTGCCCAGTTTCGGCAGGGGCGAGACGGTGATGATCGGCAGCTGGTCCACCGGGTTCCTGACGGCCTCGGGGCTCAAGGCGCTGATCCTGCCAGCGATTACGCTGGGCCTGTATCAGATGACACTGATCATGCGGCTGGTGCGTTCGGAAATGCTGGAAGTGATGCGTGCAGACTATGTCCGTTTCGCCCGAGCGCGCGGGCTATCGGACCGGGTGATCAACTTTCGTCACGCGCTGAAGAACACGTTGGTGCCGGTGATCACCATCACTGGCCTGCAGTTGGGCTCGATCATCGCCTTCGCCATCATCACCGAGACGGTGTTCCAGTGGCCCGGGGTCGGCCTGCTGTTCATCAACGCAATCCAGTTCGTCGATATCCCTGTCATGGCCGCTTACCTGATGCTGATTTCGGTCATGTTCGTGTCGATCAACCTGATTGTCGATCTTCTCTACTATGCCATTGACCCGCGTCTGCGTGTCGACGCGAGGGCTACATGACCGATACGACCGAAACTCCGTCAACCGCGCCCAAATCGCGTTTCGCCAAATTCTGGGACAGCGATTTCGCGTGGTCGTTCCGGCATTCTCCGGTGGCAATCGTCGCCTCGGTCGTGGTGGCGATTCTTGTGCTCGCGGCCGTCTTCGCGCCGCTGATCGCACCCTATAACCCGTTCGATCCGGCGACGCTGAACCTGATGAACGGGTTCACGCCACCGGGTACACCGAACGCCTTCACTCAGGAGACCTTCCTGCTGGGTACCGACGATCAGGGGCGGGATGTGTTCTCGACCATTCTCTACGGGCTGCGTATATCGTTGTTCGTTGGGGCCTCGGCGGTGGTGCTGGCGATGGTCATCGGCGTGATCCTGGGGCTGATGGCGGCCTATTATGGTGGTTGGGTCGAAACCATCATCATGCGGATCGCCGATGTGCAGCTGACCTTCCCGGCCATTCTGGTGGCGATGTTGATTTTCGGCATCGCCAAGGGGGTGACACCGCCCGAGTACCGCAATGCGATGGCAATCTACGTGCTGATTGTCGCGATTGCCCTGTCGGACTGGGTGCAGTTTGCTCGCGTCGTGCGGGGCGCAGCACTGGTCGAGAAAAACAAGGAATATGTTCAGGCCGCCCGGCTGATTGGCCGCGGTTCGATCCCGATCATGTTCCGCCACATCCTGCCGAATGTCCTCAGCCCGGTTCTGGTGATCGCCACGATTTCCTTGGCGCTGGCGATCATTGCCGAGGCGACGCTGAGCTTTCTGGGTGTGGGCGCTCCGCCGACTCAGCCCTCACTAGGTACACTGATCCGCATCGGGCAAGGCTTCCTGTTCTCGGGTGAGTGGTGGATCCTGTTCTTCCCGGCCTGCACCCTTTTGGCGCTGGCCCTGTCTGTGAACCTGCTGGGCGACTGGCTGCGCGATGCGCTGAACCCCAAGCTGCGGTGACTTCATGAGCCTTCTGACGATCAATGACCTGACGGTCGAATTCCCGACCCGCCGCAAGCTGTTCACCGCCGTAGACCATGTGGATCTGTCGGTGGAACCCGGTGAGATTCACGGCCTCGTTGGCGAATCCGGCGCGGGTAAATCCACGATCGGTGCCGCCATTATGGGGCTGCTGGACCGCCCCGGACGGATTGCCAGCGGCACCATCCGGCTGAGCGGCGATCAGATCAGCGGTCTGGATGCCGAGGCAATGCGCGGGCTGCGCGGCAAGAAGATCTCGATGATCTTTCAGGACCCGCTGACCTCGCTGAACCCTCTGTTTACCGTGCGCGAGCAATTGGTCGAAACCATTCAGGCCCATCTTGGTGGCTCGGACGCCGAGGCGAACAAGCGCGCCCGCGACCTGATCGATCGTGTCGGCATTCCCGATCCCGATACGCGGCTGGACCAGTACCCGCACCAGTTCTCTGGCGGGATGCGGCAGCGGGTGGTTATTGCGCTGGCGCTGTGTACCGAGCCGGACGTGATCATCGCGGATGAGCCGACAACGGCGCTGGATGTCTCGGTTCAGGCGCAGATTCTGGACCTGATCAAGGAACTGGCGCGCGAACGTCAGGTGGGCGTCATCCTGATCACCCATGATATGGGCGTAATCGCGGACACCACCGACAAGGTGACGGTGATGTATGCGGGCAAAGTGGTCGAATCCGGCCCGACCGCGCAGGTCATGGGTCGGCCCAGCCACGAATACACCAAATCACTGATCGCCGCTGTGCCGCGTCCGACGCTGAAGCTGCACCGCTTCCCGCAGATCAGCTATGGCGGGCGCGAGACCCGCTTTGCCATCGAGGATATGGCCCGCCACTGGCCGAAGGTGGATAATGACACCTCCAAACCGGTGTTCGAGATTCGCAACCTGACCAAGAAATTCCTGCAGCGCAAAGGCCTGATGCCGTGGGATCGCACCTATTTCACCGCTGTGGATGATGTCAGCTTTGACATTCGCGCGAGTGAGGTGTTCGGGGTCGTGGGCGAGTCCGGTTCGGGCAAATCCACTGTCGCCCGGATGATCGCGGGGCTTTACTCGGTCGATGGCGGCACCATCACGTTCGAGGGGCAGGTGGTCAGCGACCTGACCAACAAAGCCGCGCTGGATGCCTATCGCAAGAACATCCAGATGATCTTTCAGGACCCGTATTCGTCTCTGAACCCCCGGATGCGGGTCGACGACATTGTGGCCGAGCCAATCCGCCATCACCGGTTGATGGACGGGGCCGATATCAAGCGCCGCGTGGATGAACTGCTGGATCAGGTGGGGCTGGGCCATGAGGCTGGGCTGAAATATCCGCACGAATTCTCGGGCGGCCAGCGTCAGCGGATATCCATCGCCCGCGCGTTGGCGACACAGCCGCGTTTCCTGATCTGTGATGAACCCACCAGCGCATTGGATGTATCCATCCAGGCGCAGATCCTGAACATCCTGAAGGACCTGCAAGAGCATTTGGGGCTGACCCTGCTGTTCATCAGCCACGATCTGCCGGTGGTACGCCAGATGTGCGACCGGGTTGCGGTGATGAAGCAGGGTAAGGTGGTCGAGCTGCAAGATACCAACGCATTGTTCGCCAACCCTCAGACCGATTATGCCAGCGAATTGCTGCGGCTGATGCCCAGACTGGACGATCTGTCGACCGAAGGGCTGAGCGCTGAAGTCTGATTTTCAGGCATATGGGCGTACATAAACATTAATTTCGTCAAGCATTGCAGACTCAAGCGGCTCTGCTGTGCTAGGTCTGACTCTGAAGTAAGGGGGCTTCAGAGGGGCGACATGTCTCAGGACTTGAGGGACTGGCTGGGCGCGCTTGGACTTTCTGAATACGCGCAAGCCTTTTTGGATAACAAAATTGATTTCGCAATTCTGCCCGATCTTACGGGCGAAGACCTGATCGAAATCGGAGTGACCGCTGTCGGAGACCGCCGCAGGCTACTGCGCGCGATTGCCCAGCTTGAGATGGTGGAAACCGTTCAGCCCTATGCGCCCGACACCCCGCCCGAGCCCGCCAAACGGCAGGTGACGGTGATGTTTGCCGACCTCACCGGCTTTACCCGCCTGACCAGCGAGTTGGATGCCGAGGACATGCACGCGCTGCTGAATGCGTTTTTCGCCAAGGTCGATCATGTGGTCGAGAAATTCGGCGGCCGGATCGACAAGCATATCGGCGACGCGGTCATGGCCGTTTTCGGCGCGCCGATCTCGCACACCAATGATACCGAACGCGCGGCGCGGGCGGCGTTGGAAATCCACGCGGTGCTGCCCAGCCTGAACCCGCCTCTCTCGTGCCATATCGGCATCGCCTCGGGTCAGGTGATCGCTAGCACAACCGGCAGCCAGGCACATACGGAATATACGGTAACCGGCGATGGCGTGAACCTGGCCTCGCGCATCACCGACATGGCCGTGCCGGGCGAAACCTTCGTGTCGCATGACATTCAGCGCGCGTTAGGGCCGCTATTTGTCGGTGAGTCTATGGGTGAGAAGGAGATCAAGGGTCTGAATGAGCCGGTTGAGCTGTGGCGGTTGGACCGGCTGGCGCGCAACATCCGCTCGCGCCGTCACCGCTTTGTCGGGCGCGAGCGCGAGATGTCACTGTTCTCGGCCACATTCGACCGCTGCCAGCAACACGGCAAGGGCGAGGTTCATATCGTTCTGGGCGAGCCGGGGATCGGCAAGACGCACCTGTCCGAACAGGTTGCCGAGATGGCCGCTGGCCTCAACTACTCGATCCACAACGGTGTCGTGATGGATTTCGGCACGCGCGAGGGGCACTCGGCCATTCAATCCGTTGCCCGCAGCATTCTGGGGCTTGAGGCTGGGGATGACGCCGCCACCTGCGCGGCGATGGCGCAGGATGCGGTGGTCAAGGGCTGGGTTTCGCCCTCAAACGCCACCCATCTGAGCGCGCTGTTGGAACTGGAGCAAGACCCCGGACTGGCCGAGGTCTATGCGGTGATGGATAACGCCACCCGATTGCGCGGGCGGCGGCAGGTGATCGACGAGTTGATTGCCGCGCGCAGCCGGGAAGCACCCATGCTGATCCAGATCGAGGATATCCACTGGGCCGGGCCCGATATTCTGACCGCCTGCGCCCATATCGCCGCCACCACGCGCGACTTACCCTGTGTGTTGCTGATGACCAGCCGCGTTGAGGGTGACCCGATCAACCGCGAATGGCAGATGAGCACGGACGGCGCACTGATCTCGAAACTGGAACTGGCACCGATGGGCGAGGATCAGGCCCGGCAACTGGTCGAGGAGTTCACCGGCATCGACCCCGAACTTCTGGACGCCTGTGTGCAGCGTGCCGGAGGTAATCCGCTGTTTCTGGAACAGCTCTTGCGCAACATCGACGTTTTGAAACGCGAATCCGTTCCCGGCAGCATTCAGGGCATCGTGCAGTCACGGCTGGATGCGCTGGACCGGTCCAGCCGGGCAGCGATTCAGGCTGCCTCGGTATTGGGGCAGCGGTTCTCGCCCGAGGTGCTGAACTTTATCTTGGGCGAAGGGCATCTGGACACCTCGACCCTGATCCGCTCGGCCCTGATCCGCGAGGCGGGGACCGATCTGATGTTTGCTCATGCGCTGATCCGGGACGGGTCATATGCGACTCTGGTCAAATCGGAACGCGCGCGGCTGCATCGTCAGGCTGCGAAATGGTTCGAGGATCGCGATGCCACCTTGCGGGCACAGCATCTGGACCGGGCGGGGGCGACCAACGCAGCGCAGGCCTATCTGGACGCCGCTGAGAACCTGATTCAGGCCTTCCAGTTCGACGATGCCAGCCCGCTGATCGAACGGGCGCTGGAACTGCCCGCTCCATCCGGGGTGCGGTTCGATCTGTTTTGCGCCCGGGGAGAGACGCACCGGTTGCAAGGTTTGTCGGATGACGCTCTGCGCGAATTCAAAGAGGCTGCAGATTTGGCCGAAACCGATGAACAGGTCAGCCGTGCCCATATCGGGCTGGCGCAGGCAGCGCGGCAGGCCAGCCTGTACACGGATGCCCTGCAAAGCCTCGATACGGCGGAAGAGGCGGCAGAACGGTGCGGGTCTGAGCGCGACATCGCTCAGATCAACTATGTGCGCGGCAATGTCTATTTCCCACTGGGCCGGGTCGAGGATGCGCTGCAAAGCAATGAAAAGGCTCTAACACTGGCCAGAAAGCTGGAATCGGCCCGGTTGGAGGTTGGTGCGCTCAGCGGGTTTGGCGATGCCAATTTCATGAACGCGACGATGCAGACGGCCGCCGGGTTCTATACCCAAGCGGTCGAGCGGGCGCGTGAGAAAGGGCTGGTGCGGGATCTGGCGGCGAACCTGCATAACCTCAGCGTAGCGCGCAGTTATACCGGTGATGTGGCGCAGGGTAAGCGGGACGCGCAGGAGGCTATCGAAGTTTCCCAGAAATACTTCGCCTTCGTGCCGGAATGCGTGGCGCAGACCTGCCTGGGCGTGGCGCACACTTTTCTGGGTGAACTGGATCAGGCGCTGGACACCTTTTCGGTGTCCGCTGAAATTGCCAGCCGCGTCGGGGCCAAACGGCTTGAGGCGCAGGCGTTGGAGCATCTGGCCCGAACGCAGGTTTACGAAGGGCAGTTGGAGGAAGCGCGCAAGACAGGAGCGCGCGCCGTGGAAATCGCCTTGGAACACGGTCGGAACTTTGTCGGGCCAAAGGCGCTGTCAGCACTGGCCATGGCAGAAACAGACCCTAACAAACAGGATCAGCACCTAAAACTGGGCGCTCAGATCATTGCTGAGGGCTGCGTGGGGCATAGCCATCTGCATTTCTACCCTGATGCCAGCGCTGTCATGATGGCGCGGCAGGAATGGGACAGGGCCACGGAATACATCGAGGCTCTGGGTAAGTTCACCGCTGCCGAACCCCTGCCGATGGTCGATCTTTCGATTCAACACGCGCGGGTACTTGCCGCGTGCGGCGGCTGGGGCATTCCCATGAGCGCGCATGAAGATTTCGAGGCGCTGGGCGCACGGTTTACGGAGATGGGCATCACACAGTCCCTGGTTGGGCGGCTTGACCACGCATGAGAGGGTCTGGATGAGCATCGAAAAGAAGGTTTGGTGGATTTCCGGCGCCCTGACGTTTGGTCTGGCGGTGCTGCTGTTCAAATTTTTGGTCGCGCTAAACCATTTCGAAGGCGATCCAACGCAGCTGCCGGATCAGGCCTCGGTTGATGACTACCTGCAAAAACTGGGGAATGCGCCGGACTATCGCGTCAGAACCGGCATCTTCATCAAATCCTTCAGCTTTACCGGCGCCAGCGACGTGCATGTCAGCGGCTATATCTGGCAGCATTACGAAGATGGCACCCATGACGCAATCAAACCGCCCGAAGGCGAGGTGGGGTTCATCCTGCCCGAGGCCACCGATGCAGCGAATGGCCTGATCGAAGAGGTCTATCGCATGGACCAGGACGGGTCGGAACTGATTGGTTGGTATTTCGAACAGACGCTGCGGCAAAGCTTTGACTACACCAGCTACCCATTCGACCACAAAACTGTCTGGGTCCGGTTCTGGCCCGGTGAGTTTGACGTAGATGTGGCTCTAATACCGGACTTTTCGGCCTATCCCGCCACTGGACCAGATGATATCTTTGGCATCGACAACCGCATCGTCATGGGCACGTGGGAGCGGGAGAACACCTATTTCGACTATCGCCTGTCCGATCTGGATACCACGTTGGGCATTGGCGATAACGAGTTTCAGACCAACCTGCCGGAACTGCACTATAACTTCGTTATCAAGCGCAATTTCGGCAATGCCTTCATCGTCCACATGATCCCCCTGATCGTGGTGACGATGCTGCTGTTCGGCGCGGTGATGACCGTCACCCGCCACCCCGATCTGGTGGAACGGCACGATTTCAGCACCTCCAGCGTGATTGGCACCTGTTCGGTCCTGTTCTTCGTGATCCTGCTGGCCCATGTACAACTGCGTGAGGGCTTTGCCGGGTCGCCGGTGATCTACATGGAATCGTTCTTTTTCCTGATGTATTTCCTGCTGTTGGCGGTCTCGATCAACACCTACCTTTTCGCGTCCGAGGCGGTGCCCTCGCTGCGGGTCATCCATTACAAGGACAACCTGATCCCAAAGGCCGCGTTCTGGCCCTTTGTCCTGCTGTGCATGGTGGCGATCACGGCCTACAACCTCAGCCTCAAGTCCGACCCGGAGGATGAGGCCGTGATCGAGCTGCAAAATTAGGTGGGTGGCTTATATCCCGGCTTGGGCGTTCCCGTTGCCATATCCAAGGTGTATTCCGCGACAATTCCGGATGTGCCCTGTTCCCATTGATCCAGATACTTGGTGGGCTGTGCGATCACATAGGTATAGGCGGGCTTTTTCACACCGTTGATCAGCACATTGATCCGCTTGCGCACATAGACATTCTCGGGCGAGTTGGGGCCGTGATAGCCTTCCAGCTTGTCCAGTTCTTTCATCCCGGAAGATGAGACGCGATAGACCTCGCCCATAACAGGTTTGCCGCGGCCCTTTTGATCGACCAGCGTGGCCATGCGGTGCAGGAAGCCGCAATTGGGATTGTCGCAATGCGGCTCGTGCGGAACGATCAGGGGCATCCGCTGCCGGGTCACCGCCTCGCCCACGAAATCATCCAGCACCTCGGTATGGGCATCGTGGTTCGGGAACCCCTTCTTGAGCGAGCCGTAAGTGAAGTAGAGATACGTCTTTTCCCGATCCTCGATCAGATCGCTTTCGTTTTCTTCCTCCAACTCGGTCAGGGTGTGGGTGTTGGCCCAATTGTCCAGCATCTCGACGATTTCTCCCGCCAGTTTGATGTCCTTGGTGTTGTTCGGGTTTTGCAGGAACTGAATACAGGAACTGGCATCGATGCCGTCGGCCCCCAGCAGGACTTCCACCATTTCGACCGAGTTGTTCATCACCGCCACATGCAGGCTGGTAAATCCGTGATCGTTGGTGGCGTTGACGTTGATGCCTCGGTCGATCAGCGACTGCGCGGCCTCAAGGTCCGGTTTGCCCAGATCAATGCCTTCATCGTTCAGCTCGCCTTCACCGCCCGCCGCGTAATGCAGCAGCGTGTCGCCATTGCTGTCATCGACGATGTCGATTCCGGCCATTCCGGTGTCGATGGCCTGGAACACCCGGCCCCATTGCGCGATATCATCCGAGGCGGCGGCCTCCTGTGCCCATTTGCAGATATTGTGTTCCTGATCGGCCAGTTCTTCGAAGGCTTCGTCCAGCACCTCCATTATCTGGTCCGGGGTGGCCATCATGCCGATCCCCATCATGCCGTTGGACAGGCGACCCTTGCGCGGGCCGACCAGATCAATGCCCAGATCGCGCAGCTTTTCCACGTTTCTCTGAGTGGTGACGTTGTTCCACATGTTCGTGTTGCAGGCAGGGCAGAGGATCGCCGGCTTGTTCCGGTACTGCCATGCCACAAAAACCGAGGTCAGCAGGTTATCGGCAATCCCGTTGGCGATCTTGCCCATCGTGTTGCAGGTCACCGGTGCCACGACCACGCAATCAGCCCAGTCGCACAGCGCCAGATGTGAGGCGCGCAGGGGCATACCGAACTCGATATAGCGGAAGTTCCATTCGTCATCATCGCGGTAATAGTCATTGTGGGTGATGCATTTCTCGATCCGTTCGGTGCCGAAATCACGAAAGAACTTCTCGGCCGAAACCGACGGGATCAGTTTCACGTTGTGCCCGGCTGCTGTGATCCGTTCCACCAGTTCCGGCACCTTGTCGGCTGCCGACGATCCGCAGGCGCATAGCAGCACGTTGCGCTTTTCTGTCGGTGCATCGGTCAAGCCGCCCTTGGGGTAGCCAAAGATGTTCTTGTCCAGACTGGGGGATTCATGGCGCAGCAGAACCGGCAGCCCGGCTTCGTGCACCCGTTCCTGCAAGTGACCTTTCAGGATCATGTCGACAATATCTGAGCGCCGACCCAGACATTCGCCCTGAAAGAACAGATACGGCGCCTTTTCCTTGCCCGTCAGCACGTTTAGCTGCCGCCGCATTTTCATCACGTTGGCCCCGTGGCCTTCGACATCGATCAGCTTGACGCTGGTGATGCCGATATTGGCCAGAATACTGCGCAGCATATAGGACCAGGGGTCTTCATCCGCAAAGAACAGAACGATCGGGTTGTTCGCCACGACACGGGCAACGTCGGTGGGGTCTTCGGGCGGCTCATGTTCCTCGATCACCAGCATCGCCGGATTTTTCAGGTCGCGCAGGCCGCGGAAGATGTGTCCGCGCGGCGCCTGCCAGACCTGCGAGGTTGCGGGGCTCATGTCCACCACGGTCACCAGGTCTTTTTCTTCGTCATAGGCGATGCAAAGGCACCAGAATTCTTCAAGCAATGCGGTTTCGCGATACACATTCTCGGGCGGGCGGATGACCTCGAACCCCAATACGCGGTTAAAGTCGATATTGATCATCAGGTGCCGGTCCTGTTCTTCGTTCAGGCTGCGCAGCTTGTCGCGGAACCAATCCTCGGGCGCTTTTTCCTCGCCGCCCTTACGGGTGGCATAACCGTGGAAGGTGCTGCCCAGATTCACGTCCGGTGACTGGCTGAGATAGCGCTGTGCCAGAGCGTGCATCTCTTTCGCGGTGGACACCCGGCTTAGCGCGTCCGTGAAATTGGTTTGCGTTGCGATCAGCAGCTTGTCTTCATCGACCTGCGCATCGCCCAAAATCGCAAGGCTTTCAGCCAGCACGCCCAGCGAGTTCATGTTCGGGCTGGCGCGCCGGAACAGATTTCGCCGCTTCTTGGGGTCCTTTGCCAGATACTGCGTGCTGTCGACATAGTTGCAGTCCTGCTGCAGCGTCTGAAGGTTGGTTTTTACCGCCTCGCGGGCTGAGAACCGCAGGATGCCCCGCGACCGCATAGAGGTTCCGTCGCGGTCCGACATCCCGGCCCAGATGCGATCCACGGTGGTGACCCAAAGCTTGCCGTACTTTTCGGGGTGAACGTCCATCATGTGCACCAATCCGGTGCTGGGGTTGCACTTGGCGATGATGGCAAAATGCCCGCCCGGCAAATTTGGCTTGCCATGGGCAACGCCGACCTGGAAATTCGCCACCAGGATGTCGTTATCGCCGCCCAGCCGGTTGGATTCATCAATCGCTTCCAACAAAAGCTCGACCGAGGTGGTGGCCTCATCCATGAAATAGGCCTGAACCTGTACCCTATCGCGCAGGCCCTGCGAGTGGATGAAGGTACAGGCGACGTCATATAGCTCGCCCAGCGAAATACCGTCATTCACCACGAATGAGGTCGGCAGGGCGCATTCGCGGAAGATGTCGTTGACTTCGCAGCTGAACCCCAGCGCCGACATGCTCAGCGCTGCCGCCGTGACGCTGCAGCAGTTGATCGGTTGCTGGAAATTCTGCAGATGCACGCTGACCAGATCGCCGAACAGTGTGGCGTAACAGGCCTCACGCACCTTGGTCGGTATTTCGAACCAGTGGTTGCTGGACAGGTAGGCCAACTTGGTGCCGGGTGTGGCCAGTGCCTCGAGGCTGACGGGAATGTCGAAAATCTCAAGATGCTCTTCGTAGAAATAATCACCGGTATCGGCGGTGGCCAATATTGCCCCGTCCTGGCGCAGATGTACTTCGCCGCCAAGCACCACATACATGCCCTGCGAGGGCAGAACCGTTTCCTCAGCCACTTCGAAACACTCGAAATGTGGTCGGATGGCGGTTGGTTCATCCGCGGGCAGAATTTCCTGTATCAGTGCCCATTCGGGTTCGGTTGGAGTGAAGGAAATAGTGTTTTCAATCGGATCCTTAGGCACGTCTGTTCCCCCCTGAACTTAGCCGTGAAACGCATAAAGGAACCAACGCTGTGTCTTGTGCCTACGTCAGGCTGCTGTGGTCATACGGAATCTCATGACCGGCCCGACTGGGCTTTCTGCGCTGGCCGGGCCACGCGGTCGCAGTAAATTTTGCGAACAAAATGGCCCAATTGGCTGTACCGTAGCTTATTTGGGTACAAAAATCACGGATGTTCCTGATTTGACTGCACGAATTAACAAAGACGAAACATCACCGTTTTTCTGAGCTTTGATGTCAGATTCTGACACCCTGTCTTCATAGGGAGAAGCTATAGTGTCTGGTGAAAACAGGAACATGCGAATAGCTGTTCGCCATGTCACTTCCATGAGCAAGGTCGTCTGACATGTCTTCCTTACCCCGCCCCGAACTCGGACAGCCCTACCTGCTGACGCTGAGGCCACCGACGATTTCTTATTCCGGGAAACAGGCGATGCTGCGCGATTGATGCAACTGGAACGGCGATTTTCGCGCCACTACAGTCGAACCGCGCGCCCGGCTTCTGAACCTTCAGGGTGACGGCAAAGAAGCCTATGATTGTGTGTCCGTGCAGGGATGTTGCGGCCTTCTTGCAAGCGCTGACCGGAGCGGAGAGCTTCCGGGTTGGCTGCGTCGGTGGCATGGATGCGGACGTGATGCACGCCGTGGTTGCCGCCTGGAAACAGGCGCTGGTCGAGATGAGCGCCGCCAGCGCCACGCCCCGGTCGAGGCGGTTGCGTTGTGCATGACGCAGATCGCTTGAGTCGAAGTGACGAAAACATCGTCATAATGACATAACTTTCGGCATTTTCGTCAAGATACCCTCTGCGGATTGAACAGCCCGCGCCTCATACTTTCAATAAACGAAAGAGGAGGCGCGTTTTGAGCTGGAACATTTGTGTCATAGGGGCTGGCAAGATCGGGCAGATGATCGCCAGCCTGCTGCAATCATCATCCAACTATTCGGTCACCGTGGCGGACCGGGATCTGGCCGCTTTGTCGGGGCTCAACAAGCAGGGGATTGCGACCCGGCAGATTGATGTGGCGGATGAGGCGCAACTGGCGCAGGGCTTGGCCGGGTTCGATGCCGTGATTTCGGCGGCACCGTTTTTTCTGACCCCAAAGATTGCCCAAGCTGCCAAGACCGCAGGCGCGCATTACTTTGATCTGACCGAAGATGTTGCCGCGACCAACGCCGTGCGTGAACTAGCCGGGAACAGCGCCACCGCATTCATGCCGCAATGTGGGCTGGCTCCGGGATTTGTCGGCATCGCCGGGGCGGCACTGGCGTCGGAATTCGACGAACTGGACAGCCTGCACATGCGGGTCGGGGCCTTGCCGCTCTATCCGACCAATGCTTTGAAATACAATCTGACATGGTCCACCGACGGGCTGATCAACGAATATTGCAACCCCTGCGATGCCGTCGTGAACGGTGAGCGTTTGAAAACCGCGCCGCTGGAAGACTATGAGATGCTGGGCCATGACGGGGTGGAATACGAATGCTTTAACACCTCTGGCGGGCTGGGCACGTTGCCGGAAACGCTTGAGGGCAAGGCGCGGGCTGTCTCCTATCGCTCGATCCGGTACCCTGGCCATTGCGATATCCTGAAACTGCTGCTCAAGGATCTGGGGCTGGAACGCCGCCGGGATCTGCTGAAGGACATTTTTGAAACGGCGCTGCCACGCACTGATCAGGATGTGGTTCTGGTCTATTGCACCGCCAAGGGCCTGATCGACGGCTCTCTTCGCGAGAAATCCCTGATCAACAAGAGCTTTGCCCGCACGATCAACGGACAGGTCTGGAGCGCCATTCAGGTCACCACCGCCGCAGGTGTTCTGGGCGTGGTCGATCTGATGCGGGCGGGGTCGCTGCCCAGCACAGGCTTCGTCCGGCAGGAACAGGTGAACCTGTCCGATTTCCTCAACACTGAATTTGGCCGGCTCTATCGCGCTGGCGACGTAACCGAACAGAACAAGGCGGCCTGAGATATGAAAGACATCGTTATGACTGCGCAAACCACCCTTGCCAATCTGGACCTGACCGAGGCTGAACTGACCGGCGGAACTCTCAAGGTGACCTCGCCCATCGACGGGTCGATTCTGGCCGAAGTGCATGAGACACAGACCGCCGAAATGGACACGGTGTTCGCCAATGCTAAAGCGGCGTTCAAAGCATGGCGCACGGTCCCGGCTCCCCGTCGGGGTGAGTTAATCCGCCTGCTGGGCGAAGAATTGCGGGCCGCCAAGGAGGATCTGGGTGCGCTGGTCAGTTGGGAGGCGGGCAAGATCACCTCGGAAGGGCTAGGCGAAGTGCAGGAGATGATCGACATCTGCGACTTTGCTGTCGGCCTGTCGCGGCAGCTATACGGCCTGACCATCGCCTCGGAACGTCCCGGCCACCGGATGATGGAGACCTGGCACCCGGCGGGTCCTGTCGGTGTGATCTCGGCCTTCAATTTCCCGGTTGCGGTCTGGTCGTGGAACGCGGCGATTGCGCTGGTTTGTGGGGACACGGTGATCTGGAAACCGTCTGAAAAGACCCCGCTGACCGCGATGGCCTGCCAGAAGATTTTCGAACGTGCGCTGGCCCGGTTTGGCGATGCGCCCGACCACCTGCTGCAAACCCTGATCGGCGGTGCCGCGCTGGGCGAGGCGCTGGTGGCCAGCGAGGATGTGCCGGTCATCTCGGCGACGGGCTCGACCCGCATGGGCCGCGCTGTCGCGCCCATCGTGGCGCAGCGGTTCGGCAAGTGCATTCTGGAGCTTGGCGGCAACAATGCGATGATTGTTGGCCCCTCGGCCGATCTGGAAATGGCGGTGCGGGCGATCGTGTTCTCGGCTGTGGGTACTGCCGGTCAGCGCTGCACCACGCTGCGGCGGCTGATCGTGCACAAATCGATCCGCGCCGAACTGGTGAGCCGTCTGAAAAAGGCCTATGCCGGTCTGCCCATCGGCAACCCTCTGGTCGAGGGCACACTGATCGGCCCGCTGGTGGACGAGGCTTCGGGCGCGGCGATGACCACCGCGTTGGAGGCTGCAAAGGCCGAAGGCGGCACCGTGTTCGGCGGCGACCGGGTGACCGAAGACGTGCCCAACGGCGTCTATATGCAACCCGCCATCGTCGAGATGCCCGGCCAGACGGCTACGGTGAAGACCGAGACCTTTGCCCCCATCCTCTACGTTTTGGAGTATGATGACTTCGACGATGCCATCGAGATACAGAACGACGTGCCGCAGGGCCTGTCGTCCTGCGTGTTCACGCTGAACATGCGCGAGGCCGAGCAGTTTCTGACCGCGGCCGGGTCCGACTGTGGGATCGCCAATATCAATATTGGCCCCTCGGGTGCCGAGATCGGCGGCGCCTTTGGCGGTGAAAAGGAAACCGGCGGCGGGCGCGAAAGCGGTTCGGACGCTTGGAAAGCCTATATGCGGCGTCAGACCAACACCGTGAACTACTCGTCCGAACTGCCACTGGCACAAGGCGTCAAATTCGACATCTGATCGAAGGACTCGGCGGTGCAAGAAGGCCCCGCCGGGTCAATCCGCAAACAGGTAATCCAGCCGCATCACGGCCTGTGCCTTGTCTTGTGACACGCCCAGAAACTCGGCCACGGCTGCCTCGTTTTCGGCGCGCGGGCTGGTTTCCCGGATACGCAAATACCCGTCAAACCCGGCCCCGCGGATCAGTTCGGATTCATAGCTGAGTGAATTGCGCAACGTTGGCACAAGCCGTGCGACCGTTTCAGTGGGGCTGTTTTCGCCAGCCAGTCCGACCCGGCGGGCGTGACCGATCAGGTAGTCGTCTGAATACCTACATTCGATTTCCAAAACATGTGTCTTGGCCTGATCGGCGCAGAAATCCTGAATGATATCCAGGTTGGCCGGGTCCACGCAGAATACCAGCTTGTCGGTGCCGAAATGGTCGAACAACATCCGCACCACCGCGCGTCGGTGTCGAGAACGTTTGAGCAGAGTCGTTTCGATTCCGCCCATATCAGGCAGCGGGGTGTTTTCCTCGTTGAACAGGTATTCGACGCAAGGAACATCCGTCTCAGAACTAATCTGATCGACCAGCCGCTTGGCAACATGCCATTTTTTGCAGGCAATCAGATAAATTTCGCGTTCGGGACCCAACGTATTGCCGGCCTCCCAAAACCGCTGTCCGAACCGGCGGCCAACCCGCCCGCGCCCGGTCAGGAAACCAAAGAGGTTGCGACCTTCGTCCGAGATTTTGAACTCGATACCTTCGCTGGCGTAGAGCTTGCCCAAACGCTCTTTCAGCTCATGCGCCTCGGGGCTGATTTTGCGGGCGAACAGGTAGTCCTGACCAAGCAACATGTCATAGTGGTCGTTGTAGAAGGTCACCGGCATCCCATAATCTGAGAACATCAGGAAAGTGGGGGTTCGGTTTTCAATCTCTTCCTTCGGGATCAGGTGGCGGACGAGGGTCTGGAAAAAGGTTTCATCCGGGATCCAGGTGGTCGAGAAAAAGCGTTTCACATCCGGGCGCTGCTGCAGGAAGTCGAGGATCATCTCGACCGTGCGGCGGCGCAGACACCACCATTGGCTGCCGATCATGACCTGAATATCCGCCGGTATGTCGCGGGTCAGGCCAAAGCGTTTCTGCAAGTCGTATGAGGTGTAGAACCGTTTGCTCTGGGTGCGTTCGTTGAAGAAATGGCGATAGATCAGCCGGTCGTCCTTCATGCCGGTCTTGATCCAGTTGCTGGCAAAGAAATCGTGGCTTTCGACATAGTCCTTGTCGTTTTCGTCCAGAAACCAATGGGCGTATTCGGCCGTTTTGATCGCCATGCAATCGCCGGACAACATGTAGAAATGCGTGGCGCGGGGAAAGGCGTCGACGGCGGCCTGCAGGGCATTCAGCGTTGCCTGAACCAAAGACCATTCGCCCCAACCACACTTGATGCGTTTTGCCGCGAAAGCAACGTTCGGATTGTCTTTAAGCGCGGCGCGGATACTGTCATAGGCCGCGGCGTTGGCCCGCGCATCAAAGTGAATGGCCATACAGTCCCCGGCGGCGGTCAATTGCTCGGCCTGTGCAATGATTGCCTCTGGGTCTTTGTGGCACAAAAGAATATAGGCAATCTTTGCCATATCGAATCTATGGTATCCGTTTTAGGCTGTTTGTTCCGTGATACTGAGGATGGGCGATTGAATAAACAGAATATTTTTGGTTTTTTGGGTGCAAAAGCAGGCAAATTTAACGAGTTCTGATCTTTTAAGGAGACGCAGTAAATGGGTTTTCCCGGTACATGGATGACCGAAAGTGAAAGCATGGTGTACCGTGTTGTGCCGAAATGCGCCTGTTCGACCATCGGGCAGATCATGTATTATTCGGACCATGGCCGGTTCTTTGATGGCGATATCCATGACGCAAAGGACGGGATGCACAAATGGGCATTCGACCATAGCCAGAACCGAATCTCGGGCAATATACGCAACCACGCGTCCTATTCCTTTACTTGCGTGCGCAATCCCTACACGCGAATTCTAAGTTCGTTCTTTGACAAGATCTGCGGCATTCAGCGGAACGGAAAACGTTACCGGGGCAATCTGGTCCCGACGCTGATTTACAATTACGGGATCGAAGTGGGGGGCGATGACGGCAAGGGAGAGTTCGACCAAATCGCCAGCTTCCGTCGCTTTCTTCTGTTCGCGCGGGATACGATCCGCTGGCGTAGGCCGATGGATCCCGACATCCATTGGTCGGCGATGTCAGGGCATGTCTCGACCTTCATCGCAAATGGTGGGCGGTATGACCGGATATTCTGGACCGAGAATTTCAACGATGGGATGCAGGGTGTTCTGGACAATCTCGAAACACCGCACGCGGTGAACCTGTCAGACATCCCTCGGTTCAATGAATCCGAAGGCCACGGACCAAAACGCGGCCACCCGGTTGAAGATTATTTCGACGATCTGTCGATGCATCTGGTGTATGAAATCTACAAACAGGATTTCGACCTGTTCAAATACGATTTCGAAAACCCGTCGAACAAGATGCCGATTGGTGAAATTGACCTGGATGAGGTCCACGCCAAACTCGGCG
>NZ_JBQFZU010000040.1:0-27745 GCF_056542405.1 Ruegeria sp. AD11(2025)
CCCATCTCGGTCGTGCGGCCTATGAACGTGTCGCATAGCGAACCGGGGAAAGGGGAAAATGCGGCTCAAGCGCTATTCGTGCAACGCGGTCGGTCATAAGGTGAAATAGCTTTCGCTCAGATTTCTTAGGGAAATGTTCTCACGCAGCCGTTCGAAGCCACGTTCGCGCAGCTGCCGAACTCTTTCCTTCGAAATACCATACCCCTCTCCAAGACGCTCCAGCGTTGCAGGAGGGTCATGCAGTTGGGTCGCGATCAAAATATCTCGTTCGCGAATTGGCAGGATCGACAAGGCTTCGACCAATTCGCGGCGCAGGACCTCAGCTTCCAGTTCCTGCAAAGGGACCGAATCGTCCAGGCTGTTCGGATCAACCAACAAGGAAATCCGTTCCTCACCCGAGTCGCCCAGCGCCGGTGTGTTCAGCGAATAGTCCCTGCCCATGGTCTGGTCGCGCAGTTCCGATAGTCGCTCAATACTTACGCCGATCTTCTCCGCAAGATGCGCTTCGACCTCTGCGCGATCGATCTTTGGGTCCGCTTTAATTTCCTCGTCGAGGGCTGCGATCTGTGTGGCGGTTTTGCGCGCCTGTGCCGAATTGGGGCGGCGGACAATCGAGGAATTGGCCCGCGAGTAGGCTTGAACCTCCGCTCTGATCCACCAGACGGCATAGGTGGAAAAGCGGTTCTCGCGTTCGGGATCAAAGCGATCGGCGGCCTTCATTAGACCGACATTGGCCTCCTGAAGCAGATCGTGGTCGGCCTCACCAGGCCCGGGTTTAAAACGCTTGGCAACCGATGCAGCCAGAGGGGCAAATGCCTGGATCAGCCTGTCCCGTGCGCGCACGTCTCCGCGACACTGCCAGGCGCGGATTAGATGTCTTTCTTCCTCTGCAGAAAGCATATCGGCTGTACGTGTGCGACGCGGACGGCGTCCGAAACTGGGGAGAGGCTTGTTCATCGATTCAGGCTCTTTTAGTGTCGACGCGAAACTAAACAGATCGATCTAATGTTGTCAAAGTAATTTCGAATCTATATCAAATGAGTATGAACGACATTCAAAATACACCGGATCGAATTGCCGAGTTGCTTGTCCACGTGGGTCGCGCCACGCGCAGCGAGGACGGGCGCTCGGAACTGACGGCCGCCCAGTGGACCTGCCTGCGCTTTTTTGCGCGAGCCAACGGCAATACGCGCACTCCGTCAAGCTTCGCCAGCTTCCAGGCGACCACGCGCGGCACTGCATCTCAGATCATTAAAACGCTTGAGAACAAGGGCCTGATTGTTCGACGCCGCTCGGAAACGGACGGGCGCAGCGTGTGCTTCGACCTCACGGAACTTGGTCAGGAGACGCTGGCAAAGGATCCCTTGTGTGATCTGATGGACGTGATCGAAGCGCTCGGACAGCAAGAACGCAATCGTTTCCTCGTTACCTTGTCGCGCCTGGCCACGGCACTTGCAGTCTTGAGAGAGGTGCCATCGTTCGGCACCTGCGGAGACTGCAGCCATTTCTCATCTGATGGCGGCACATCTTATTGCGCCTGTATCTCGGCCCAGCTGGCCACAGATGAAATAGACAAGCTATGCGCAAGCTATCGAAAACCAATCATGGATACTCGGACAGAAGGACAACGGGATGAGCAAGCCTGAGCAAGCCGCACCCCCACGCATGATCGCAATCAGCAGCGGCAAGGGTGGGGTCGGCAAGTCAACAGTTTCGGCCAACATTGCCGTTGCCATGGCCGAGGCTGGGTTGTCCGTTGGCGTTGTCGATGCAGACATCTATGGCCCGTCCATTCCGGGTATGCTGGGGATCGCCAGCGCAAAGCCTACGATGACTCCGGATGAAAAGGTGATCCCGGCGGAAGCGCATGGTGTCAAGGTCATCTCGATGGGTATGCTCACCGATGACGATAAGCCAGCGATTTTGCGCGGACCAATGGTGACGAAATACCTGCAGATGTTCGTCCGTCAGGTGGACTGGGGGCCGCTGGATGTCCTGTTGTTGGACCTGCCGCCCGGAACAGGAGATATCCAGCTGACATTGGCTCAGGCCTTCCCCCTTGCGGGTGCTGTTGTCGTCAGCACGCCACAGGACGTGAGCCTCAAGATTGCCCGCCGTGGCTTGCGGATGATGGAACAGGTGAACGTGCCCATTCTGGGCGTAATTGAAAACATGAGCGGTTTCACCTGCCCATCCTGTGGAACGGTAACCCATATTTTCCATCAGGGCGGCGGGGAAGCCATTGCAACGGAACTTGGCGTGTCCTTTCTGGGAAAAGTCCCCCTTGACCCGGCCGTGGTGGATTGCGGCGATGACGGTAAACCTTTGGTCGATGCAGACCCGGGTAGTCCGGCGGCCATGGCCTATCGTCAAATCGCGAGCGCATTGGCGCAGACCGCAGGCGACGGCGGCGGTATCAGCACGCCGTTTGCATGGACCATCGAAGGCGGAACCGGCAAACCCGCACCCGTTCCCCCTGTCGACGGTGGCGCGGATGACAAGTTGGCGGCACTCGATCACGATGATAGCGGTTTGACCTTGCGTTGGGCGGATGGCGTCGAACAACGCCTTTCTCCGCGCGATTTGCGTCTTGCCTGCCGCTGCGCACAATGCCGCGATGAGATGACGGGTGCAGCATTGCTTGATCCCGGAACAGTGCCTCTGGATATTTCAATCACCCGTATCTGGAGTGTCGGTAACTATGCATTGGGTCTGTCTTTCACAGATGGCCACGGGACGGGCATCTACACGTTCAAGGCATTGCGTGCGATGCAAAGTACGGAGCTGGAAGATGTCTGAAGTGCCGACGCGCCGACGCATCCGGGCGCAGAGTTCGACGCATGACACCGATATTGTGAGATTTCTCTTGGATGAACCGGTGCAAAAAGGCGCTTCCGTCCGGTTCGACGAAGCCGGAGAGGCGCCACTTGCGCGCGGGCTGCTTTCAATTCACGGCATTAGCCGGGTCGAGGTGAACGGAAACACCATTTGGGTCAAGAAGCTGGCAAAGGCAGACTGGGCCGTCCTAAAACCCACGGTCGCGGCTGCGATCCGTCAGGTTCTTGACCAAACCGAGGCGCCGCTTGGATTAGATGCAGGTCAGGATCGAGAGGACGATCCCGATGCAGAGTTGCTTATGGCGGTGACCGATCTGCTCAACCGGCAGATCAACCCTTCAGTGGCAGCGCACGGCGGCCAGATTTCAGCAGACAAAGTTGAGCGCGGCAGCGTCTATTTGCGCATGTCCGGCGGATGCCAGGGTTGCGCCGCGTCGTCAGTCACGCTTCGCAACGGGGTCGAGCGGATGCTGCGGGCGGCACTTCCACAAATTCGCGAGATCGTGGATGTGACCAATCACGCGGAGGGCAGCAACCCTTTCTATTCTAGGAATAGCAGCCAGTCTCCGCTTCTGAACCGAATGGTGCCAAGGGATGTGATCAGTTGGGAACAGGACCAGGTCGTTATCGATCCAGACTATCTCGCACCGAAACTTGGCCTTACAGTGGACGCGTTGCGGACCGGACTGCGCCTCGGGGATGTGATCGGCGTCACTGAAGTCGGGCAAGACGCGGACATTGGCAAGACACGGGTCGTCATGCGTTCGTCGACGCGCGCTTGGGCAGCCGAGATTCTGGCTGACGGCACGGCACGAGAGATCCCGCCGCCGCGGGAAGCTGGTGACGCACTGGGCCGTGAACGCGAATTGGTAATGCGGGTGCGGGCCTATCTTTCAGGCCTTGCACCGGATCAGGTGCCCATCACCTATGGGGCATTGGCACGAGCCCTCGGTCTATGGGCGCCGGGATCGGTGGGCCGTACTACGCGGGCGCTTGAAGCAACGATGCGGGAGGACGTCGCAGCTGATCGTCCATTCATCGCCGCCCGAGCAGTGAGCCGTGGTCGGAACAAACTGCCAGCAGCCGGGTTTTTTACGCTGGCTCAAAACCTGAAACGGCTAAAGCGAGACGACGAAAGCGACCGAGCGTTTCATGACCGGGAGCTTAGTGAGCTAAATCAAACACTTGTTGATGGTGACAGCCATGCGGAATGAGCAAACAACCGGGCGACTTGAAACAGGATCGCGAACGGATGTGTCGCAAGCTTTAGGCTTGTATTGACGGGCACGCGGTTTTTGACGTTTGATTTTGCGTATGGTTCTCATACAGGTTTCAGTATGATCACACTGAAAGGCTGCCATTTCCACCAGGATGCGGTTTTGTGCGCAATATGCTTCTATCTGCGGTGCACGGTGTCATATTGGGATCTAGAAGAAATCATGGCCGAACGTGGTGTGCAGGTTGACCACGCTACTCTCAACAGATGGGTTGTCAAATATTCGCCCAAGGTCGCCGCGCAAGCGCAATCGAAGAAACGCCCAACGCAGAAATCCTGGCGCATGGACGAGACCTACATACGTGTTCGCGGCAAATGGTAGTATCTCTATCGAGCAGTCGACAAAGCAGGAAACACCCCTGATTTCAAGCCGTCTGAGCGAAGGAACCGTCCAACAGCAGCCTGATACTTTGCCAGAGCGCTGTCGTCAAATGGAACCCCGAGCAAGATCGTCATTGACAAAAGCGGCGCTAACGCGGCCGGTGCTCGAGAAGCGAACAGAATTCTGAGGCGTTTCGGGTGCCCGGCCAAAGTACAGACAATCAGGTCCAAGTATCTGAACAACATGATCAAACAGGATCATCAGTTCATCAAGCGGCGTGTTCGGCACATGTGTGAGATTAAGTCATTCGAATCCGCCTCAGCCACATTGAATGATATTGAAGTGGCTAACATGATCCGAAAACTGCAATTCTTTAGCATTACGACCTCGGGCTTTCGGATGTTTGTTGAGATCGCAGGATAAATGCGCCCATTTTAGACCAGATCGCGGACTTTGGTCGTTTCAGAAAATTGCGACAGAACCACTCACGCTCGGAATCTGTCCGTTTTCGTCAATTTGCAGAACTGGCGGCGTAGGCCGTAAGTTCGGTGTAAACTCTTTGCGCAGAAAGAAACTTCGTAAAAGATCCCTAGCTGCTTTGTCCAAACTGAAAGCTTGTGCAGCCCCAAACACCGTGCCCGATTTTGACTTCAACGATCTTACTCTTCATCTTTCTGGCCGAGAGTAAGCCAGGGCAGCAAAATTACAGCTGTGGATCAAGACGTCATTGCTGCAGCTACCCTTTTCCGCTCATCCATGGCGAACATTAGTCGGTACACAGATGGAACAAACATCAGGGTCAGTGGTGAAGCGACGATTAAGCCGCCGATCATCAGTGTTGCCATCGGTTCGAACAGGGCGCCGCCATTGAGCGCCATCGGCACGAGACCGAGGGTTGTGGTCAGCGATGTCAGCATCACCGGCGTGACCCTTTTCTTTGCAGCGACCACAATCGCGTCGTCCAGAGCCAATGTTTCGCGTTCAATGTCGATCTGGTCGATCAACACAATTGCGTTGTTGATTATTATGCCCATCAAAGAGATCAGCCCCAGAATCGCAAAAAATGACAGCGGCTGTGAAGCTAGAAATAAAGCTGTAGGTGCACCGATCAGGATCATTGGGACTGTCAGAAACGTCAGCGTAACCCGTCGGACCGAATTGAACTGGAACATAAGTGCAGCAAGCATCACAAGCAAAGCCGCAGGCATGCCCGCCAGCAGCAGCCCGTTGATCTCGGCGCTACGCTCTGTCTCCCCACCCAGGTTGAGACGATATCCCGGCGGTAGTGATAGCTCCGAAAGATCCTCGGCCACCCATGCTTCGACCTCGGCGGCGGACAGATAGGCGCTTTTGCCCGATACCGTGATCTTGCGCACCTGATTTTCCCGGCGCAGCTGAGAGAATTCGAACTTGGGCGCGAAATCCGCGATCTGCGCCAATGAAATCAACCGACCATCCGCCGGGATCGACAGGTTTTCCAGGTCTTCCAGACTGTCCCGGAACGGTTCTTGCGCACGTACAACAATCGGGATGGAATCGGCGCCATCGCGGTACTCGGAATAGGGAACGCCCGAGAAATAGACCTCCATGACTTCCGAGACATCTTTTGAGGTCACGCCAAATTCACGCGCTTTGTCCTGGGCGATCTCAACAGTGAATTTGAGGGTTTTGTTGCCCCAGTCATTCTTGTTCAGAATTGCGCCGGGCACCGTGTCGAACGCATCCTGAACCTTGCGCGCAAGGCCGACCAGAACATCGGCGTCAGGGCCGGTGATTTCAACATCCACAATGCCCGATTCCTCGCCGCCCATGGCAAGGCGCGTGATGCGATAGCTGGCGGCAGGGCGCTGGGTGACCAGATAGTTGCGCGCGCGTTCGGCCGCAGCGACGGCGCTTTCGAAATCCTTGGTATTGACCACGAAAAAGGCATTAGCCGGATCAGAATCTGCCGGGTCCAGTGTCAGGAAAAACCGGGGACCGCCGCTGGCCACAAACAGGGTGGTGCTGACGACTTCGGGGTTCCGTTCAGGATCGCGCAGCCATGCGTCAACCGCCAGCGCCTCGTCCCGCGTGGCGGTGACCGCTGTGCCACGTGGCATCTCAAGATATATCAGATACTCGGCCCGTTCGGCCAGAGGGAACATCTCACCCTTGAGCGAGCCAAACACTGTCGTGCCCGCAAGGATGATCCCGTAAATCACCCCGGCAACCAAAAGGCCCTTATGCAGCAGGAAACGGGTCAGATTGCCGTAGGAGCGGATCAGCCAGGTTTCTTCCGCGGCCTGCGCCTTTTTCGACGGGCGCAGAAGATAGGTCGCCAGATAGGGCAGAATGTAATGGGCGGTGATCCACGACCCAAGCAGCATAAAGGCGACCACGGCACCCAGCGAGAAGGCATAGTCCCCCTCAGCACCCTCAAGGATCAGCATCGGGATAAAGGCTGACGCTGTGGTGACCGAGGCCACGGCCAGCGGAATAAAGAACTGGGTGCCAGCTTTTTCAGCTGCGCGTCTCGGGGTCTCACCCGCATCCAGCCTGCTTTGAATCTCTTCGACCACGACAAGGCCGTTATCAACCAGCAGACCCAGCGAAATGATGACGGCCGCGATCGAGACCTGCTCGATCGGAATTCCTGCCCGTGACATCAGGATCAGCGAGAACATCACCGAAAATGGCACGATGCAGGACACCACAAACGCAGGACGCAGCCCGAGGAACACCAGCATGACCACAAAGACGGTCAGAAAGGTCTGACCGACATTTGTCAGCGCCCCATTGATGGCCTGGGTGACGTTAGTTTCCTGAAAGGTCGAAATCGAAAACTGAATTCCGATGGGTTGCGTCGCTTCGAACTCGGGCAGGCGCTGCTTTAGGTCATCGCCGATGGTCTGGATATCGCGGCTGTTATCCATCTCGACCGACAGCAATAGCGCCGGTTCACCGTTGAAATAGATCGGAGCATCCGGCGGATCGACATAGCCGCGCCGAACGGTCAGCAGGTCCTGCAAACGGACCAGCCCGCTTAACCCAGGAACCTTGGTCAGAACCTCGCGGATGTCCTGAACGGTTTTCAGATCGCCATTGGCCTCAAGCATGATGTTGACGCCATTTGCATCCAGATTGCCCGCAGGAACGATGACGTTCTGGGCGCTCAGGTCCGACAATAGGCGATCCAGTTGTACCCCGACCGAGGCAAGCTTGCGGGTGTCAATCTCCAGCCAGATGCGTTCTTCCTGACGGCCTTCAATGGCAACTTTGGTGATCCCGCTAAGGGTATAGATCTGCTTTTGCAGGTCTTCCGCCGCATCCCAAATCTCTTCATAGGTGAACCCTTCGCCGGTAACGGCGATTGTGGCGATGGCCACCGCGTCGAAATCGGTGTTCACAAACGGGCCAATTGTGCCTTGCGGCAACTGACCCATCGAGTCGTTCATCTTGTTGCGGATGTCCTGATAGACCCGCTCAAGCTCGGAATTGGGGACCGAGTCGTAGACCTCGAACTTCAGCTCGGCTTGGCCACGGGTGATCAGCGTGACGATGGTTTCGACTTCTTCGATCTCGCGGCCCGCGCGTTCCAGCGGTTCTGCGATCAGCTCTTCGACCCGTTCCGGCGACATGCCGGGATACTGGGCCACCGCAATCGCCGTGCGCAGAGAGATTTCGGGGTCTTCGCGTTTGGGAAGTTGAATATACGAAATTGCCCCAAGCAAAAGCACCCCGATCATGACCAGTACAGTCAGTCGCGACTTTTCAATGCCGAACCGAGTCAGGAACCCCATGGGAAAACCCTCGCCTTACAATTAATTTTTGCTGTCAATAAGTTTGACGGGCTGCCCGTCGCGCAGGAAGGACACCCCGGCCGAGGCCACTCGATCACCGGGCTGCAGCCCTGAAATGACGATCAGAGAGTTATCCCGAAGGCCCGCAACAACGATTTCCTGTTGCCGGATCGTGCCGCTGTCTTCGTCATAGACGAAGGCGACCAGCGTTTCGGTCTGTTCGTTTGCGTCGTGATCAAGGTTGGTCAGGTCCGTGCTGACCGCCGTCAGCGGAACCAGATATCCAACGGCTTCGGGCAGCGGGAATTCAAGCGTTGTTTCAACGGCCATACCGGCCTTGAGGATCGGGTTATTGTCGGTCACGGAAACGACGACCGGATAGGCCGAAACAACGTCGGCCCTGCTGCCGATTTCTGTCACGACGGCCTCAAGCTTGACCCGGGGACGGTCCACCAGTTTGACGATTGCGGGCCCGCCGATTTCGATCTGGCTGGCAGCTTCGAAATTAACCGAGAACGAGACCTCGAAACTGTCGCTAGCATAGATCGAGGCGACAGGCGTTCCCGCGCTGACTGTGGCAAAGGAATCCGCGTCGACCGAGTTGACGTTCCCGGAATAGGGGGCGTGAATCGTGGTTTTGGTCAGGTCTTCCTGCGCCGCCTCGACAACCTTCTTCGCCTGTGCCAGCGAGGCTTTTGAGGCCAGGAAATCAGTTTCGGCATTGTCGACCGAGACCTGCGTTACTGCCCCACGGTCCAGCAGGCTGCGCTGCCTTTTCAGTGTCCGTTCGGCATTGGTGAACTGCGCCTCGGCCTGCTCGACGGCGGCTTGTGCGTTTTCAAGCCGAATGCGCAGCAGGGTCGGATCCAGTTCGACCAGCACATCGCCTGTTTCGACCGCTTGACCGATCGACAGGTTCATCTCTTCAAGCGTTCCGCTGACCTCGAAGGACAGGGTCGTGATCGTGGCAGGCTCCAGAACACCGGGATAGTGGCGTGCGGTTGTTGACTGTGTGTCGGTGACCAGAAAGGTCTTTACCCCGCGAACAATGGCGCTTTGGTCCACTTCCTCTTCTTTACAGGCAGACAGAACGGCAAGGGTGAGAATGGGTACAAGTTTGAGGTAGCGCACCATTTTATGAGTGATCCCTTGTTGAGTGTTGTAAGTGAGCAGCTGCAGTTGTTCTGCTCCGGTAAGTTCTATTAGGGCAGGCTGCATTCACCCGGCCGCTTCAGCGCATTGAAACGTCGCAGTTCGAAAACTGCGCTAGCAGAGATGAAAGAGTGCAACATTAACAATTGTAAATTTCTTGAATTTTCAACTGAAACGGCTTTGTTGCGCGAAGCCGTTGACCGGCCGATTGCCTCTTTTCTCAGACGAAAGCCAAGGTGACAGGTTTACCAAAGATCAGGGAATTGTTTATGAGGGCATCCCGAATCTGGGTTTCTGCAACTTACCTTTCAAAGCCTCTCGCCGGAAGTGACTGCCTGAGTGACATGGTACAGTCTATCTGGCGCACGACACGGCGTCGGCGGTCTTATCCGATCCATCGTTGCCAAACATCGCAGTCCAAGTATCGCGATGCATTGACGATTTCACTTCGGGCGATGGCTCCGGCACCAAGATCAAATAGAATCGATGGTGATCCCCCTTTTATGCAATGGTGTAGGAAGATCAGTTGGTGGTCTTTTGCTCCTTAAGGGTTTGACTGCTCATTCTGAAACTTTTTGGTGGGTGGGATTATCCATCGAATGGAGACCACCGGTATAGGAATGGCCCCGCGGAAGAGAAGAGCCATTGTCCGCAGCGTAAAGAGTGTCAGCTCAGAGCGGACCGCGTCAGGCACACTGCCATTTCAAAACGGTTTTTCCTTTGGCGCGACCAGTGCCAAGGTGCTCGTAGCCGTCAATGATATCCGCCATCGATAATTCGCGATCAATTACAGGCTTTATTTGGCCGCTAGCTACCTTAGTCATTATATGCTCGATACCTTCTTCATTGGGCTGTGCGATGGACCAAGCGTATTTTTTACCTGACAGGCCATAGCGAACTTTCTTGCTCAAAACTCGCCCTAGAGCATGCAGCCCGCCGATAACGAGCCCGCTGCGGTCTGTATAGGGCATAAGCTGGTGTACGATGGAAACGTAACCGCCACCTTCCTTAACCAGGGCTGCTGTGTCCTTTTCATATGACCCGCCGAGCGTGTCATAGGCAAAGTCTACGTCTTTGACGATTTCGCGATAGTCCTGCGTGCGATAGTTAACAACAACGTCCGCGCCCAGGCCTTTGACCCAGCCAATGTTGGAGGGTCCACAAGTCGTCGAAACTTTCATTCCAAGGGATTTTCCCCATTGTATTGCAAAGCTACCAACGCCACCTGAACCCGCGTGGACAAACAGATGTTTATCGGATGCGTTTTGGGGATCGAGTTTCAGCCGATCCACCAAGGCACTCCAGGTTGTCATGGCAACATACGGAATTGAAGCCAGTTCGGTAGGAGAAACATTGGACGGTGCCGCCGCCAAACAAGTTTCGGTGATTGCAGAGAACTGGGCGTGGGCGCCGGATTCCTTGATATCATTTACCCCAGCGACCTTGTCACCGACTTTGAACTTGATTGCTTCCGGACCCATGGCAACGATTTCTCCCACGATGTCACGACCGGCGATAAAGGGAAATTCTTCCGGCGCGGCCAGGCGCCGCAACCGTGATCCGTAACCCTGTACCATTCTCAGGTCGATAGGGTTTAGCGAGGATGCCAGAATTCGCACAAGAACCTGGTTCCCCTTAGGTTCGGGTATTGTCACCTCTTCGAGGTTAAGAACATTTTTTGGCTCGCCGTAAGAACGGGCAACCCATGCATGCATGGTGTTCATGCTATGAAGTCTCCTACAAGAAAGTTCACGTGTGATTTTTTATGACGTTTGGCACGAGACGGATTCAGGCTTCACGCGAGAAACAGAGGAAAAGGCTGACCATACCAAGTATCCCCGCCCCCCGGTGCGATACCGTGTGAACAACTTCGATGCGCTACAGGCGACGATCCTAATTGTCGCACTGAATGAGATGCCTCTTTCCGGGAACTTTAGCTGCTTCGCATGCTGAATGGGCTCATGCATGTTTTGCTCTTCAGTTTACAAGTGAGTGCAAGTCCAAATAGTCAGATCTAAAATCTCCGACTAAGGGAATATGCCAAATTTCAACCCGACCCGCGTTATCATTTGTTAAGGAAAGCCAACCTTTTTTCTGATTCTGCTGAGTGATACTGGAGTGATCCCCAGATACGATGCCAAATAGTGCAGCGGCACCGTTTCCAAAAGCTCAGGAGAGTGTTCCAAAAGGTGGCGATATCGGTTTTCTGGGTTATCCATAATCCGATTGAGGAAAAGGTTTTGGTAGTCAGTAAGGCGATCAACGAGCGCGCGGAACATGAACTCTCTGAACTCTGTCGAGTGGGCCATCAGTTTATTAAATGTGGTTCGCTCAATAGCTCTGACAACCGTCGGCGTAACGGCCTCGATCCCGAATTTGCTCGGGCGACCGTGAAAAAAGCTTTCAAGCGAAGAAACAATATCATTCTCAAAGAAGAACTGAAGCGTAACATCCGTCCCATCATTGTTATGCCAAATACGTAGGCACCCTTCTTCAACGATGTAGGCAAGATTGCTAATTTCCCCCTGCAAAAGAAGAGTTTCCTTTTTGCCTACTTCAATGCGACGAAGCGATTGGAGATATTTCGTCCGTATATCTGGCGAAATTCGCATTCTTCGCTGTCTTCTTTCAAAGCGTGGGTAGTTACCTTTCAACATACGATAAGGAAAGAGAGTTTCAAAGAGGATGATGGCGACGGCCTGCGCCAGATGCAGAATCCACACCGGGCTGCCTGGATCCGCGCAGAAAGCGGCATACAAGCCCGACAAACAACAGATGTTTTGAGAGCTTACAAAATTAAGGCGAAACATTTAGTGCAGATCGGCGTCTGCGGCTGACCGGTATGCTGGTTCCGTCGCGTAGGATACAGGTATAAGCGCTTCCTGAGCGGTGGATTTCCTGGATATGGCTGAAACTGACCCAATGCGATCTGTGACATTGCGCACCGCTGAAATCCTGCAATCGGTCAACACAATCGGAGAACGACATTTTTAACGTCGCTTGTCCGGATGATGTGAACACGCTGATATAGTGGTCCTGCGCTTCGACCCGAACAATATCTTCACCAAGGCGGGTTGGCAAAGTCGGGATTGCTTCTCTGAGACGCGGTCGTTGGACGATTTCCTCTGACTTCTCACCGCTATTGTCACTATTGGCCTGCAGAAGTTTGCCGAACCAGACAGCAAACACACAAAGCGCTGAGGACAGGAATACTGATGGCAGCGCCAGATTGGTGGCTTCGTCAAGCAGGCTGATCACAATACCATTGGAAAGAGAGCCGGAAAGCCGATCTGTTCCCGACATGAGACCAATCAGCAGAGAAAAGGGGGCCAGCAACAAAGGTAGAAAAAGCACCGCACAGATTAAAGGCCAGGGCATGCTAAGGCCGGCAAGGATGCTGGCAACGGCGACCCCGATCAAAATTGCACTGCCTGCAAACAGCAGCGCCGACCACGTCAGGAATGCCGCCCACATCGGCAAATCTGAATAGGGCCCAGTCTCGAACACTGTCAAAAGAAGACCCATGCCGCCCACGAACCAGCCCACGAAGTGGATGAGCTTCCAAATTGTCAAACCCTCAAACGACACGATTGAAATCAACGCGTTTTGAACGGTCTGAGGTAAAGTGCCGTAGAGTTGAACGGGTTTTGTCATGGAATCGCTGGATCTGGATCAAGAGTCTCAGCGTGAATATTTAAGTGTTGCGAAACAGGAAAACAACGCACCTAATCGCCAACGGTTGCACACATACCGCTTACGAATACCACAGACCATTCGCGTATATTTGGCGCGTGTTGACGAACTTGCACGTGCACTGAGTATTTGATGCAACTAGCTGACGCCAAGAACTAAACAACTCAACGCGGCGATGGCTGACGACGCGCACTCGCAGGTCTTTGTGCCAAAACAAGGTTAATCTAGATGAAAATTAGTCTTCGAATACCCGGGCTGAGTTTTTGCATTTGTCGGGTGGTTCAACTTGGATCTGACCGTTTGTCATTTATGTCGCCAAACCCACCACTTTAGAGTTCTCTACCCCTCGACCGATTGCTTGAGTCTGGACCACGTTCGATGCCGGCACAGAAGATCGGTCAACACAAACGCCCAAAAATTGAACCTCACGCAGAGGAAAGATTCCGTGATCAACTGTCGAGCAGTGTTCCTATCCCCGTTGGCCGTTGCCGCCTTGGCCTCTTCCGGTGCCGCGCAGGACAGCGGTCCGCCAGATGGTTGGCAGATCGGTGTAATCGCCGGTGTCGCAAACAACCCCTATATCGGTGAAGGAACGCAGGTCCAACCCTATCCGCTGGTGACATATAAGACAGGTCCGCTGTCCATCGGTACGTTGGGTCTTGAATATGAAGCTTACAAGGGCAACGGCTATACACTGTCCGTCGGCCTGTTGCCTCGCTTCTCGGGTTTGTTCAACACCGATGCCGACGAGCTTGACGGGATTGACCGTGAGATTACCGGGGATCTGGCACTTATCCTTGGTTATGATCTTGGTGCAGGCTTCAATACCGGCCTGCGCTTCCGTCAGGAAGTCACGGGCGAGCATGATGGTCAGGAAGTGATCTTTGATTTCGGGTATGGCACGCAGATCGGCAAGTCGATGCTGCAACTGCGCGCCGGTGCCGGCTGGCAGAGCGAAGATCTGAGCGGCTATGTCTGGGGGGTTTCCGCGGATGAGGCACGCCCGGGGCGCCCGGAATATGCGCCCGGCGATGTGATCATCCCGTTTGTCGAAGCCCGCATGGTGCGGCCGATCAACGAAAGCTGGTCCCTGATGGGCGGTCTGCGCGCCGACTTCCTGCCCAGCGATGTTTCGAACAGCCCGATCGTGGATGAAGACAATATCTACAGCGCTACATTCGGTGTGATGTTCAATTTCTGATCCCTCGGACCGGGCTTGCCATGTGTTGGCCCGGTCGGTTCCCGACCATACGTGGTTCTGAGCGCAGGTAAATCCGATCGCATAGGGCGACCAGCTTTTGGACCCACATCCTCCGTCCTCAGGCGTACTGTGTACTGTGAGCCAAAAAACGGCGCGCCTGCAATGTGGGGAGGAGCATCAGACGCGCCGCAGGAGAGGCCAGATCAACGCTGACTGCTCTCCCAATCCGGATGGGTCCAGGGTTTGGCATTGGACGGTGCCAGACGCTTGCCAAGGATGTGGTCCGCCGCTTTTTCACCGGTCATGATCGATGGGGCATTCAGGTTGCCGTTGGTAATGCGCGGGAAGATCGAACTGTCGGCCACGCGCAGCCCCTCGACGCCGATCACGCGGCAATCCGGGTCGACAACGGCCATCGGATCATCTGCAGCCCCCATTTTGCAGGTACCGCAGGGGTGGTAGGCGCTTTCGACCTCATGGCGGATGAAATCGTCCAGTTCGTCGTCGCTCTGGACCGCGTTTCCGGGCTGGATCTCGTGTTTCACATAAGGCTTGAACGCGTCCTGCGCGAAGATTTCCCTGGTCAGACGGATGCAGGTCCGGAACTCTGCCCAGTCATCCTCATGACTCATGTAGTTGAACAGGATCTTGGGGGCCTCTTTGGGGTCGGCGCTGCGCAGGGTGACAGTGCCGCGCGATTTCGATCGCATGGGCCCCACATGCGCCTGGAAACCGTGCCCTTCGGCAGCGGCCTGACCGTCATAGCGTACCGCCATCGGCAGGAAGTGGTACTGGATATCTGGATAATCGACGCCCGCTGCCGACCGGATGAAGGCCGCGCTTTCGAACTGGTTTGATGCCCCCAGGCCAGTCTTTGTGAACAACCACTGCGCACCCAGCGCACCTTTCCAGAACAAGTTCCAGTATTTGTACAGCGTGATCGGTTGGCTGGCCGCCATCTGCAGATACAGTTCCAGATGATCCTGCAGGTTCTGACCCACGCCGGGGCGGTCCGCGACGACATCAATCCCGTGTTCGGCCAGATGCGCCGCCGGTCCGATGCCCGACAGCATCAGCAGTTTTGGCGAATTGATGGACGAGGCCGAGATGATCACCTCGCGTTTGGCGCGGATGGTCTCGGTTTTCGATCCGCGTTGCAGCTCGGCACCGGTTGCCCGGCCGTCTTCGATGATCACCCGGTTTGCCAGCCCCTTGACCAGCGTGCAGTTCGGGCGTTGCAGGGCAGGTTTCAGATAGGCATTTGCCACCGACCAGCGCCGTCCTTTCCAGACGGTCTGCTCCATCGGGCCAAAGCCTTCTTGTTGTTCCCCGTTATAGTCGCCGGTGACCTGATACCCGGCCTGCTTCCCGGCATCGACAAAGGCGTGGAACAGCGGGTTCTTTCGCGGGCCGCGGGTGACATGCAAGGGGCCGTCATTGCCGCGCCATTCTGGGTCGCCGCCATGGCCGCCGTCATGCCAGTTTTCCATCCGCTTGAAATAGGGCAGGACGTCGGCATAGCTCCAGCCCGCAGCGCCGCTGTCGGCCCAGTGATCAAAATCCTTGGCATGGCCCCGGACATAGACCATCCCGTTGATCGACGACGATCCCCCGATCACCTTGCCGCGCGGGCAGGCCAGTTCGCGCCCGCCAAGATGTGGCTCGGGCTCGGACGAAAAGCCCCAATCATAGATCGACATGTTCATCGGATAAGACAGGGCCGCGGGCATCTGGATGAACGGGCCCGCATCGGTGCCACCATATTCGATGACGATCACGGATGATCCGGCCTCGGACAGGCGGTACGCCATGGCGCATCCCGCCGACCCTGCACCAACTATGACAAAATCTGCCTCCATGGAATCCTCCTTAGAACGGTGCTTCGAGCGAGGTCATGCGGACATAGACCGACTTGACCTGGCTGTAATGTTCGATCGCGGCCTTCGAGTTTTCCCGGCCCACGCCTGATTGCTTGACGCCGCCAAACGGCGCTTCGACCGGGGCATCGTTATAGGAATTGAGAAAGCAGCTGCCGGCTTCAAGCTGGGCGATCACACGGTGACCGCGCTTGAGGTCATTGGTGAACACCCCGGCGGCCAGACCGAAATCGGTGGCGTTGGCGCGGGTGATCACCTCGTCTTCGGTGTCGAAATCCAGCACTGCCATCACGGGTCCGAAAATCTCTTCCCGGGCGATTTTCATGTCGTCTTTGACATCGGCGAAAACCGCAGGCGTGATCCAGTTGCCCGGTTTGTCGATCCGCTCGCCGCCACAGACCAGCCGTGCGCCTTCTTCCTTGCCCGAGGCAATGTAGCTGAGCGAAATCTCAAGCTGACGGGCGCTGACCAGAGGGCCGAAATTCGTCGCCTCATCCTGCGGGTCGCCGATGATGGCACCGGCCAGCCGTTCTTGCAGGCGGGCCAGAAACGCCTCTTTGATGCCGTTCTGCACGAACACGCGGGTGCCGTTGGAACAGACCTGACCTGAGGAATAGAAATTCCCCAGAATGGCACCGCTGACGGCCTCTTCCAGATCAGCGTCGTCGAAAACGATCATCGGTGACTTGCCGCCCAGCTCCATGGTGACATGTTTCATGCCTTCGGCGGCGGCGGCATAGACTTTGCGCCCGGTCGGGACCGACCCGGTCAGCGAGACCTTGTCCACCCTGGGATCCGTGACCAGCGCCGCGCCGATCTCGCCCCGGCCCTGCAACACGTTGAACAGGCCAGCGGGCAGGCCCGCCTCGGTCAGGATTTCGGCCACTTTCAGCGCGCATAGCGGGGTTTCCTCGGACGGTTTGAAGATCACCGCATTGCCACAGGCCAGCGCGGGCGCGGCTTTCCAGCAGGCGATCTGGGTGGGGTAGTTCCAGGCGCCGATACCAACGCACAGGCCCAGCGGCTCGCGCCGCGTATAGACCCAGTCTTCGCCCAGCTGGATATGTTCGCCGGTCAGGCTGGCGGCCAGCCCGCCGAAGTATTCCAGCGCATCGGCCCCCGACGTGGCATCTGCGACAGTGGTTTCCTGCAGCGGCTTGCCAGTGTCATAGGTTTCTAGCACTGACAATTCGTGATTGCGCGTGCGCATGATGTCGGCGGCCCGGCGCAGGATGCGCCCGCGCTCGGTGCCGGACATCGCAGCCCAGTCCTTTTGTGCTGCCCGCGCCTGTGCAATGGTGCGATCAACGAGTTCGGCCGATGCTTCGTGCAGATTGGCAATCACCCCGCCGGTTGCCGGATAGATGACATCCAGCGCCTCTCCGCTTTCGTCCTCGACATAAGCCCCATTGACGAAATGGCTGGCAGTGGGTTGCGCGATCATGGTCGACACCTCCGATGCAAATTGGTCAGCGACGCCAGAGAGATAGCCCCCGGCGCCGGTTGTTACGCCGCGACTTCGGCCTGTTGTGTGCGCAACAGGCAGCTCAGCGCGGCCTTGACGTCAATCTTGCCGATTGGCCCGTCCGCCCCCAGAACAATGATTTCGCTTTGCTCTTCTATGAGCATCGAAATGATGTCCTTTAGGGGCGTCGTGTCAGCGATAACCCGGGCGTCCGCAGGAACGGGGCCGGAATGCTCAATCATGATCTCCATCGCGCGCAAGACGTTCAGCGGGTTCATATGGGCCACAAACTCGGCGACATACGGCGTCGCGGGATTCAGGACGATGTCCTGAGGTTCCGCACATTGCACGATGCGACCGCCTTCCATGATGGCAATGCGAGACCCAATTTTCAGCGCCTCATCCAGATCGTGGCTGACGAAAACAATCGTACGGCCCAGCTTTTGCTGAAACTCCAGCAATTCATCCTGAAGCTTGTTGCGGATCAGCGGATCAAGGGCCGAGAACGGCTCGTCCATCAGCAGGATCGGCGCTTCGGTGGCAAAGGCGCGGGCCAGGCCCACACGCTGTTGCATGCCGCCGGACAGTTCCTGAACCTTGCGGTCGGCCCAATCCTCAAGATGCACCAGTTCCAGCTGTTCGCGGGCGCGTCGCAGACGCTCGTCTTTGTCGACACCAGCGACCTCAAGCCCATAGGCGACATTGTCGATCACAGTGCGCCAGGGCAGCAGCCCGAATTGCTGAAAGACCATGGCAACGCGATCCCGGCGAATTCCGCGCAGAGCCTTTTCGTTGGCCTGCACGATATCCACCAGGCCGTTTCCGGTGTTGACCTCAACTTTGCCGCGCACCACCGGGTTCAACCCGTTTACCGCCCGCAGCAGGGTTGATTTACCGGATCCCGACAGGCCCATAAGCACCAGAATCTCGCCGTTCTTGATATCGATTGAGCAATCATGAACGCCCAGAACCTGTCCGGTCTGTTCCTGAATTTCCGCGCGCGACATCCCCTTGTCCATCATCGGCAGGGCGGTCTTCGGTTCATTGCCAAAGACGATGTTCACGTTGTCGAAACGTACCATTGTGTCAGTCATCGGTCACGGGCTCCCTCTTTTGAACATCCGGTCGAAGATGATGGCGACCAGAACGATTGCGATGCCGACTTCGAACCCTTTGGCGATATTGACCGAATTCAGCGCCCGCAGCGTCGGAACACCCAAGCCGTCGGCTCCCACAAGGGCGGCGATCACCACCATGGACAGTGACAGCATGATGGTCTGCGTCAGACCGGCCATGATCTGTGGCAGCGCATAAGGCAGTTCCACCTTCCACATCAGCTGCAGCGGGGTCGACCCAAAGGCCTTGCCGGCTTCGATCAGTGACGTGGGCGTCGAGGTGATCCCCAGATGGGTCAGACGGATCGGAGCGGGTATGGCAAAGATCACCGTGGCGATCAGGCCGGGCACCATACCCAGACCGAACAGGATCAGCGCCGGGATCAGGTAGACGAATGTGGGGATCGTCTGCATCAGGTCCAGGATGGGTTCCATGATCCGGTACAGCCAGGGTTTGCGAGCGGCGGCAATGCCAAGCGGCACGCCCAACCCCATGCAGACCACAGCAGCAGCAAAGACCAACGCCAGAGTTTCAGTCGTTTCGACCCAGTATCCCTGGTTGACGATCAGCAGCAGCCCAAGCGCCGTGAACAGGGTAAAGCCAATGGATTTCCGAACCAGCCAGGACAGCGCGGTTATAACCGCGATCACCACAAAGGTGTTTGGTGCTTGCAGCAACCAGAGCAGGGCGAGGATGATCCCCTCAAGAACTGCGGAAAGGCCATCGAAAAACCAGAAAAAGTTATCGGTCAGCCATTCGACAAAGATCTTTGCCCATTTCCCAATCGGAATTTTATAGGATTCCAACCACTCCATTTCAGGTCCTCCCTCCTGCATGTGCCGTTGTTTGCTGGTCCTGAGGGTCAAGTGTCTTCCTCAGCCAGTTTTCGAGATATTTGATGGCCTGCGGATCCAGGGCATGGCCCATGTCTTCGCACAGTACGAATTCGGAATTGGCGATAAGCGCATGCGCCTGATACGAGCTTTCGGGCATCACGCAGCGGTCCTGCGCACCGGCGACGATCAGGGTTGGTGCCGTGATCGACTTTAGTTCGGGCGTCCGGTCGCCGGACCCATTGAGCGCAAGCAACTGCCGGGCATATCCCCCGGACGAGAACCCGCCCTGGATCATGTCCAGCGCCGTCGCGCGGGCGTCTTCTTTGGTCAGCGGTGTCGGATCGGACCACCAGATGAGGTCATCGGTCAACCAATCGACAAATTCGGTTTCAGATACGAACGGGCGCGCGGTGCGCTTAAAACGGTCCCATGCACCGGGCGGCGCTGGGATTTCTGCCTCGCCTGCGCTGCTGCAGATCTGTGCCAACCCGGTGACGCGCGAACCAAGCTTGGCTGCGACCAGCTGGGCGATCATGCCCCCCATGGAAAACCCAACCGCGGCAAATTGATCAACGCCCAGGGCATCGACGCAGCGCAGGACATCGTCGCGCATGTCGAACAGCGTGTAGGGGGAGCGGTGTACGGTTGGCTGCGATTCCAGCAGTCTGAAGGCTTCGGGGTCGATATCCGGCCCTGCCCGACCAGACCGCCCCATATCGCGGTTTTCGACGCAAACGACGTGAAAGTCCCGGGCCAGGCTGTCAATCAGGCCCTGGGGCCATTCCGGCAGCTGCATTCCCAGCCCGAGGATCATCACGATGCACGGCGCGGCTTTGTCGCCGTGCATCTCGACATAGATGGGGCAGTTTCCGGCGATTGTCTGTTGGATAGGCATCGCTCACCCCGCTTTGATTACAGGCCCAGATGCGCCCGGACTGCGTCCAGACCGCTGCTGCCATCCAAGGTGGTCACGCCATCAAGCCAAGCGTCCAGATACTCGGGATGCGCCTTCAGAAGCGCGGCACCAGCCTCGTTCGGGTCCATGCCATCTTCCAGGATATAGCCCATGCCTTCGCTTTCCATCGGGATGTCGAAGGTCATCTGGGTTACCAGCTTGCCGATATTCGGGCACTCTTCCAGATAGCCCTTACGCACTTGGGTATGCACGGTTGCGCCACCGAAGTTCGGGCCATAGAATTCGTCGCCACCGGTCAGGTACTCGATTTCAAACTGGGTGTTCATCGGGTGCGGCGCCCATGCCAGGAACACGATCCAGTCTTCTTTGCGCTGGTTCTTCTTGACCTGTGCCAGCATGCCCTGTTCCGAGCTTTCGACGACTTTCCAGCTGCCCAGACCGAAGGCGTCCTTGCCTACGATGTCCAGCATGATGTCGTTCGAACCGGGTTCGATCCCGTACATCTGGCTGTCGAACTTGTCGGCGTTTTCCACCAGATGTGAAAAATCGGTCACGCCCGCTTCGTAGACGTATTTCGGTACCGCAAAGGTGAATTTCGCGCCTTCCAGATTCTGGTGCACCGTCTCGATGTCGCCGGTATCGCGATAGGCCTGATAATAGGTTTCCATCGCCGGGTCCCAGTAGCCCAGGAATACATCCAGATCCTTGCCGACCATTGATTCATAGATCACTGGAATACCCAGAACATCGCTTTCCGGCGTATATCCCAAACCCTCCAGCACGGTACTCGCGACACCGGTTGTCAGGGCCAGATCGGTCCAGCCTGGCTCGGCCATACGCACAGTGTCACAATTGGCGGCGGCTTGATGGGCGCAAACGGCCAGTACGGAGGCCATGGTTGCGCTGCGGAGTGTCATTTGCATTCGTAATTCCTCCCAGTGGTCTTTATACTGACCCTATGGTCAATAAACAGACCATACGTTTAAATTGACCGCAGAGTCAACTAAATCTATTCTCGGTCAAAAAGAGGGCCCAATGGGACGTAAAAGCATTGCCGAAATTCGCCGTGAAGAATTCGCTGCCGCAGCATTCGAAGTGCTGTCCTTACACGGTATGCAAGGCACGACCTTGCAGCGTGTCGCCGAGCATACCGGCGCCTCCAAGGCCAGCGTGCTGCACTATTTTTCGAACAAACAGGCCCTCATCGAAACCGCCATGCGCCGTGCTAATGCTACGCTGCGCAAAGAGGCGGTCGCCTTCCTGTCTTTGGCAGCGACGCCCTGGGAACGCTTCTATGCAATTATCGAAGCGAATTTCTCTCCTACCACCTTCAGACCAGAGGTCGCGCATGGATGGATTGCCATGTGTGCCGAGGTTCCGCACAACCCCCAATTTCAACGCCTGCAAAACGCGATTTATCACCGCCTGCACAGCAACCTCTATTCAGCGCTGAAGGAGACCGGGGCAGAAGCGGTAAAGGCCCATGTTACCGCGCATACAGTCAGCTTGCTGATTGACGGGTTATGGATGCGCTGCGGTTTGCAGATTGGCGGGCTCAACCGGGACGAAGCAATGACTCAGATTGAAACTGTGATTGAACAAAGCTTTCCAAATGACATGGACCGAATGGCGGCCAGGGAAAAGATGTGCACCATCGCCCAGGCATTTGTGGCGAGCAAAGTCTAGATCAAAGATTGGGTAGCTTTTGCTGAGATACTGAGAATTGGATTCTTTAATCTCCTCTAGGCTTCAGTAAGACACTGTATATCGGAATTGGAAGTAGACAGCGTAAAAACCGCTTTTTTCGAGAAGTGGCAGCCTTTCAAATAAATCATGCCTAATCCTGTTTTGCGGCACACATGCAAAACAATTTCGAAACTCGCATCCGCTTCAACCTAACTTGAAGCTTGCAAGTCAGCCACCAAATGGCGCGTAGGCGAAATTATGTGAAACTTGCACCCGTCCGCATCATTGCAAATCAAACGGCGCATGTGGCCTAAACTCAGAGATACCTAATCCACACTTTTTGATCCGGGCTGAGCCCGAGTTCTTCACGGATCCCTTCAGCATCCAAATTGAAGTCTTTGGCAATTTCTTGGACCTGAACCGCCTGAAAGCTATCCAGATTCCGCACCGTCCGACCTTCTTCGAAGGTGATCAACTCGTGTGATCTTCCGGACCAACGCACGATCCCGCCGCAAAGGGTCTGTCCTTCAGCATCCGCAAGTTCGGCAACCGGGTCGGCAAAGAAGTCGGTCCATTTGAGAATACCTGTGCTGACAGCGCGCGCCACCGCCTGTTCTGTTGTCCGACACTTGAGTTTGGTGACGATGGAAGATGTCAGAGCGTGCACCATTCTGGAGGAGAGCCCCGTTTGGCGGGAAATGACGGATGGGATCAATCCCGATGCGAGCATCTTGAGAACATTCATCTCCTGACCGGACAGAGCGTCTGTGGGAAAGTTGAAGACCGTGTCAATCACATCAAGCGCGAGTAAATGCAGGACCTGCGCTTCATGCCGCAGGGCAGGGAGCATTCTCACGACCAAGGCGTCCCAGTCGGAACGGAGCAGATTGGACGTAACCGTAAAAACGCCACGCTCGCCAAACGGATTGATAACCGGAATAGAAAGGCCGTTCTGACCCACACCAAATTCCCTGGCAGCATCGAATAGCGGTGCGTGTTCACGCTGATCATCAAACACAGCCCAATCCATTGGTGCGATCATAGTGGCGCCAAACCGAATGAGGGGATCGACCAAAACTAGGTCGTTATCGACGTAGTGCCGGACCCATTCGGCTGAAAACGTGGTGCAGCCGTGGACAACGTTGTGATGTTTGTCGATATGGGCATAGGAAGCATTTTCCAATCCAAACCTTTGGCAAATCTCCTGGAGGCGTGCCTCCCCCGATTGCCTGAAATCCAGTTCAGAATTGCCAATATCCGCGATTTTCATTGATAATCTTCCTGTTCCGCGTCGCCATCGAGGCCGCGTAGCAACCTAAAGCTGAACAAACCACTCGGGAATTCCCGTAGCCAATCACAGATTTGAATACAGTTCTGTTCTGGAGACGGAAACAGAGCGGAAACCTGCTGATGAGACGCGTGAATTTGAGAAGCCGGCGGCGTACGCACCAACAAACCAATAGAAGTTCGCGCAGTCCTAGCGAAGCCCACTTTCCTCCTCCCGCGCCCTTCGGGCCAACAGGCCCATGAAACTGGAAATCAGGTTCAATTCACCACGCTCATCGGCCTGCACCATACCGCGCAGATATCCGCCCGGATTAACCATTGGCGGCAACCGTGGATCGCTAAGCCTCGCGTCTGTGATCAACCCGGCCAGGATTGCACCCATCAAGGTCAATCGGTCAATCGCCGAATGCCAGGCGGAGACATTGGTACCGATCTCTGAAAGCCGGGACCAAACGCCGGTTTCAATCGCGTAGAGGGTAGGGTTGAAATTCTGGGCGCCGCTTCCAGCGATATCGATTTGCATACGAAGCTCGGGAGATGCCAGGTCATACAGGATGCGGTTATTCACCAGAGGCAGTTTTTGGGACTTGTGTGGGGCTATCTCCGTCGGATGATTGCTTTCTAAGCAATGCGGAGGGCCGTCTGGCCCGGAGCCAGAACAATCTGGTTCCGAGGCTTTTGCCGAGGACATTTTCTCCTCGCCATCGGCGTTACAGGACAGAATTCTTTCTTCAATTTGATCTTGTATAGGGCACCCGAAACTGGCTTCGGGCTCACCCGAAATTTCACCGGGTTTTACAATATGCTCTTCGATCCGCTTCCAAAACTCATGAGCCGCCTGAACATGTGATCTGAGGGCATCCAATGACAGGTATTTCAGCTTGTCCGCGCGCGGCCAGGACCGAAACGCGTCCATCTTCGCGTCGAAACCTTCAGGAGTGCAGGGGAGTGATTGAATTATTTCCAGGCTATGTTTCACATATCGGTAAAGCCGTGATCGATCCCCGCGTAGCTCGTCATGCTCTTTCTTCTCGGCCTTGCTTCGCACGTCCGCGTCGCGCATCTCGGGAATGAGATTCAGGGCAGGGGTCAGGAAAAGGCCAAGCCCCTTGCGCTTACACCGCGCGCCATTTGCCCCAAGCCGGCGTTCGATCAGACCAATCCTTTCCAGCTCACGTTCATGATTGTGGATTGTCCGATCGGTCAATCCACGCCCTGCGATCAGCGTTTCCTGACGCGCGTAGCAAAAGGGTTCCTGGGACGGGTCTCGAAACGCGTATGGCGAGATCATATCGATGATGATCTCTAAGGTGCGAATACACTGGGCCGATGCGCGTTTGATTTGGGCATAGCGCACGCAGAGCTGCCGAAACCTGTCACGGTTCCAGCCTTCGGGAAGGCCGTTGTGGAAGCGTGAATTTTCGCGGTGATGGGCGGATGCGATCTGCCGAAAGCTCATTGTATTGGCTTCCCTTGGCAAAGGTCAGTGTTGGCATCGCGGCTTCGCGGGGCAGGGTATTCGGTATGGTTCAGGGGTCTCATGGTCTGCTTCTCATTGAGGAAGCAAGGCAGGTTGGACCTCAGCGAATAAACACAGAAAAACCGTTCGCACAGATGCGTTTATCCTTGTCAGAATTTTGGGAGTTTCCTATAAATCAGGTGATCAAACTTGACTTAAGAAGATCCCCGCTGAGGCCCCGCCTTGCGGGGGTTTTTGTTTCTGGGATTAAGTTTTTCCTCCGGACCAATCGGCCTGGTTTAAAAATGCAGCTGGTGATTTTGGTGGCATAGCCAGGAGCAACGAGTTGTACCGCAGGTAAGAACCTCAGTATCGGATGAGCTCGTAGTCGCTGAACCCAAATGTGTCGGTCCACTCAACACCAACACCACGGAAGTAGCTGGGAGGTTCACAACGATTGCCGAGTGGTAGCCAAGAAGGGATTGGGGCAGGAGCGCGCTCGGACCATTGAAAGCTTACGTTGTCGTCATAGCTGCCAACGACAAGATCAAGCGAACGCTCGCAGTCGCCCTCTCGCGACCGAGGGCGATAGCTGTAGTGGCGCACATCCCAAACCCTGATGGACCTCACAACGTCGAAATCGGAAGAGGAAAGATCGACGCTGATCGGGGTGGCTTGGAAACCGTCACCGTATTGGCCGTGATGTGACTGGATCTCTTCTAACGAGATCGCTGCGTCTACTAGTAATGGCTTGGCGGTGTCATCCGATGGAAGCTCTGGAACTGGGCTGGCACTGGTGCGCTTGATGGCTTCCAACCGTTCCATAGGACCCAAGTCCGAGGGGCTGTGTGACGTATTCATCGGACAGCGCCAGAGTTGCAGCGGAGGTTCGACCGGGTAGGGTGTGATGCGCCGAATGAACTCTGCCTTGGCTGCGACGCAATCAGTCGAACTTGGCCAACCTCCGGCGAGGCAAAGGAATATGGCACAGTCAATTGGATAGGCACTGGCCTGCGTTGCCGGCAGTGCAGCGAGTGCAACTGCAAGGGCCTTCGCGCGAGTTCTATTCCTGGATTTTGAGTGTTTCAAGATGGTCTCTCCTGCTTGCGAATCTCCTAAGCAATATCCGGCCAATATATTTCTGACAATCCTATATCGTATATTGGCGTGTTTTCTTATATTGACGTAGATTGTGTTTTAGTCCACAACTTTTGGATGTAGAAGACGGCCCATAGGGGGTCGTCATGGCGGACAACAAGAGACAATACACTGTGGTAACCATCGAGATGGTCCGGGGCCTGAAAGAAGATCAGGTTCCCTTTACATGCCGCTACGAATTTATCGGACTCGCTTCCCTTGGACGACCTAAGTACCACTGCATTTACAGCTCGCCGAACTATGTCGGGGCCTTGTGCAAGTCGAAGATCTCTCGAGCGGGCGCTGAGCCCAGAGAGTTCGATCTTTGGCCGGGGCTTTTTAAGCATCACCAGGAATTTGGCGACGGGCGCATTCTCTGCGTCAAATCAGATTACACGATCGAGTCGATTACCCCAGAGGGTCTCGAAGCAGCTCAGGCCTTGGACGCGAAATCCAAAACCTGATCGGTCACGTTCGAGAACTCAGTTCATCAAAGTACTGGGGCAGGGCACATGAAGCGACTCTTGTTTCTCAGCGCTGTACTCGCGTCTTTGTTCATTGCTGCTGCTTGGATTGAACCATCAAAACAAACAAAGACCCTGAGCGCATCCGAGGTGATTGCCGTTGATGGTGACACGATCGACCACGGCGACGATCGCTACCGGCTCGTCGGTTTCGACACACCTGAGACCTACCGGCCCCAATGCGCAGCTGAAAAGGCTCTGGGCTTGAAAGCGAAAGCAAGGCTGACAGTGCTCATCCAGACGGCGGACCAGATAGAGCTGGTCATCCAACCAGATCTGGACGTGCATGACCGCTTCCTAGCGGTTGGGCGTGTGGCTGGGCAGGACGTCGGGGCCATCCTGATTTCCGAAGGTCTTGCGCGACCCTATAACAGTGGCAAGCGCCGGTACTGGTGCAGCTGAAGGAAAGGATCAAACAACGACTTGATGACCAAAAAACGAAACTATTGAGCAGTGAGCGGTCCTGTCGATTGCGCCAACAACCGACAGGACAAGAAACGCCCCAAATCCATCCGGGCATTCCTCCAACATCAAGAGAGAACTGTACTATGGTAAAAACAGTAGTCCTAGATGCCGATCCTAGATCGGACAGCACCGCGCCAGAGTCAATGGGTGCGACCCTGGACAAGGTATCTGCACCTCCGACCGCTTAGCGCTGTCTGACGATTTGGGCGAGCGGGACATCCCGACATTCCAGCCAGACCACCCGACTAAGGGACCCGAACCAGACATTGGTTTTTGCGGCGCCACTGAAGGTTCAGTGCTGTGTCCCTGCACCCAATTTCCAACCGCCCAGATGGCCTGATGTCGAACCCCATAATAGTAATTATGTTAAAACTAATGACCTATTTAGAAGAACGGAAAGGGTATCGCCTTGGCCTTCGAATCTTGGCTGAACTACATAACAATGAGTGATGTTCTCCGCGGGGAACTCTCTTCGATGCATGTGGTGCTACACCGAAGAGAGAACGTGGTGAGCTCCAGATGGGGCTGTATCCACCACCTATCAGACTCCGCCAATCAAAGCGAAGCGGCAACGATAAATCTACCCAAGCCAATCCGTTCAAAACAACGCGAAATCAATTCCGGTAGACCGCGTTGCACGAATAGCGCTTGAGCCGCATTTTCCCCTTTCCCCGGTTCGCTATGCGACACGTTCATAGGCCGCACGACCGAGATGGG
>NZ_JBQFZU010000041.1:0-27639 GCF_056542405.1 Ruegeria sp. AD11(2025)
CCATCATCGTCAGCAAGTGCGAAAGCGGCAACGCCAAGATGCCGGTGATCACCATGGATCCGGTCGTGATCCGCGACCGGTTCATGAAGGCGGTTCAGGCGTGATGAATCCAAGGCGCGGGTAAAGAGTACGAAATCCGCGCCTTGTACGGAGATCTTACCTCTCACACTCCAGAAGCTGGCCGAACCCGCTGACGGGTTCTTTGATGTCCAAAAGTTGCAGCGCCTGAAACAGCATCGCCTGATTTGAGCTGATTACCGGCTTACCGACCGCGTCCTCCAAGCGGGCCAGAGTTTCAACGCTGCGCATGTCAGTACATGACAAAACCAGTGCGTCGGCCTGAGGGTGGTCCGCCGCGCGGCCAAGTTCAAAAACGGCCTCTGGGTTCAGCGCGCCCTGACCTTCGTTGTCCAGCGCCTCGGTCACCTCGGAACGCTGGATGGTCTCAAACCCCAACTTGGCAAGAAAGCCAATCGCCATATCATTGATCGCCGGAACGTAAGGCGAGGCAAACCCGATGCGGTGGGCGCCGAGCGTGGTCAGAGCATGAACCAATGCCCCGGCCGCAGTAATCGTTTCGGCACCGCTCCCGGCACTTATCCGGCTGGCCAGTTCGCGGTCAAACTCCGGTCCGTGGGTCAGGGTGGCCGAGGTGCACCCATAGAAGACTACATCCGGCTTTACCCCCATCAGCAAACGCAGCGGTTCGTTCAGGTCGGTGGCCCCCAGATCGTGCATCTGGGCTTCGTCGGGGATTTCATCCTCGTCGTACCCCCCCATCCGGGCTACGTGTAGTGAAATCCCCGTTGGCGCCATCAAGGCCAGATCGGGTTCGAGATTAGTGTTGGTGAAGGGGACGAGAACCCCGAACCGTGCGCGACCTCTGGACGTGCTCATACCTGTCCCTCCTGTTTCCATTTCGTCAGGATGTCTATTGCTGTGTTCATTGCGTCCTGTGGGCCGACGGTCATGCGCAGCGTGTGGGGCAACCCTGCGCCACCTTGCGGACGCAGGAAGACGCCTTCGGATCGCAGTTTTTGGTGTGCACTTGCCGCAGCTTTGGAATTGCCCATGTTCACCAGCAGGAAATTGGTGAAACTGGGGTAGGGCGCGAAACCGGCGCCCTTCAGCATGGTCGCGGCCTGATCACGCAATGCGGCAGTGATCGCGCAGGTCTCACGCATATAAGCGTCGTCCCGTGCCGCCGCTGCGGCGGCGATTTGAGCGCTGGCCGAGATGTTGTTCGGGTTCATCACCTTGCGCATTTCTTCGGCAATGTCCGGTGGGAACAACCCCCAGCCGACGCGGAACCCGGCCATGCCGTACGCCTTGGAAAAAGTGCGCAGAATGACCGTGTCGCCTGTGGCCACCATGTCGAAACACCGCTCGCCCAGATGGTCGGAAAACTCGCCATAGGCTTCGTCGATCACCAACAGGATGTCGGGCCGCAACCCTTGTCGGAGTCGGACGAGTTCGGATTTCGGGATGCGCGTGCCGGTCGGGTTGCCCGGGTTAGCGACAAAGACAATGCCGGTATCCGGCTGGACCGCCGCCAGCAAGCTATCGACACTGACAGTGGCATCCGTTTCCCAGGCGGTGTCGAACCGCGCATCGGCCATGCGCGCCGCCGTCTGAAAAAAGGGATAGGCATGGGCCGGGGTCAGCACCGCCCGCTCCGGCCCCGAGAACACGCGGGCAAGGCAACCGATCAGGTCGAGCGAACCGTTGCCGCACAAAATCCCATCTGCATCATTCCCGTGCAAGTTTGCCAGAGCGTGTCGCAGGTCTGTCCAGTCCGGATCGGGGTAGAGCATCGACGTCCCCATAGCCTGCACCGCCGCTTCGATAGCCCTGGGGCTGGGTGGACGCAGGCTTTCATTCTGGGACAGAGAGATAAGGGCTTTGCCCTTTGGCACTGTGAGGTCAGCCAGCGCATAAGGCAACATACGCGCGATGTGCGGGTGCGGTTTAGTCATGTCTGCCTCCGGTATTGGGTCCGGGCTATGTTCTGGCTGATAAGGCCTGCGCGGAGATCGTTCTGCACCGCGTCGTCCAAGCGTTCCTCGGGCCGCCCGAACCCACCGCCGCCGGGCGTTTCGTACAGTAGCGTTTCACCGGCTTTGATCCGAACCTCACCTTTGCCGGGCAGTTGGCGGTTGCCGGGTTGCACGGTGATACGCCCGGGGGCGCCGTCCAACCCGCCGTCACGGCCCTTGGCAGGGTTCTTGATCCGCTCGACCGACAGGAACAGCATCAGGTCCTGATCCCTGGATGCGCTGAGTTCAATTTGCTGCCCCAGACCGCCCCGCAAACGCCCCGCTCCTCCGGAATCCGTCCGCAGCTCGCGGCGATGAAACAGCACCGGCGCGACGGCCTCGGTGGTTTCGACCTGGCTGCCCCAGACACCGCTGGGAAAGGCGGTGGCCGACAGGCCATCCAGCCGGGGACGGGCGCCGGTGCCGCCGTTGAACACAAGCTCCAGCGCAAAGAGGTCATCGCCCCGGTCGACCGCCTCCGGCGCGTGGCGCAGTGGCAGGTCGTACATGCACGAGGAACCTTCGGCCGGGACCTTGTCCGGCAAGGCATGAGACAGGCAGCCGTAGACCAGATCAGGTGTCATCTGTCCCAGCGTGTGTCGCATCGCGACCGGGGCCGGGGGCTGTGCGTTCAGGATACAGCCTGCAGGCGCGGTCACTCGGAACGGGTCGAGCGAGCCTGCATTGTTTGGGATATCCGCTCCGATAATGCAGCGCAGGGCAAAGACCGAATAGGCCGTTGCATAGTTCAGCGGCACGTTTATCCCTTTGCCGACACAGGGCGCGGTGCCTTCGAAATCCAGCAGCAGATGGTTGTCTGCAATGGTGAGGGCAGCGTGCAGGTCGATCTCATCCTCATAGCCATCGACCCGCAGCACATGGTGCCAAGTGCCATTAGGCAGGTCGGCGATGGCCTCAAGGGTACCGCGCCGAGAGGTGTCGATGATGTAATCTGACAGCGCCTGCAGATCGGTTATGCCGAATTCTTGCATCATCTGCACCAGCCGCGTAGACCCGGCCTCACAACAGGCGATCAGGGCATAGATGTCGCCTTCATTGGCGATAGGTTCACGCGAGTTGGCTTTGACGATTTCCAGCAGCAGCGCGTTGACCTCGCCTTGACTGACCAGTTTGCAGGGCGGGATCAGCAGCCCTTCGTCATATATATCCGAGCCCTCGGGTCCCATGCCCAGCCCCCCCAGATCGACCAGATGAGAGGTGCAGGCCGTGTAGCCGATCACCGTGTCCTGAAAAAAAACCGGCATCATCAGCAGAAAGTCATTCAGGTGCCCCGAGGCAATCCACGGATCGTTGGTCAGGTAGATATCTCCGGGCTTCATGTTGCTTTGTACAAAACGCGCACGCAGGGTTTTGACCGCCTCGGCCATGGTGTTGATATGCCCGGGTGTGCCGGTGACGGCTTGTGCCAGCATCCTGCCTTGAGCATCGAAGATCCCGGCCGAGATATCGCCGCATTCGCGCACGATTGGGCTAAAGGCGGCGCGGATCAGCGCCTGTCCCTGTTCCTCGACCACGGCCAGAAGCCGGTTCCACATCACCTGCAGGCGTGTATCTGAATGAATCATGGCTGGACCTCCTCTTGCCGTGTCAGCCAGATATTGCCCTGGCCGTCGATACTGGCACTGAAATCGGCGCTGACGAATGTGGTTGTTTGGGCCTCGACGATCAGCGCCGGGCCGCTGAGGGCTGTGCCGGGCATCAGGTCAGAGCGGCTGAACACGCCCGCCGGGCGCCAGGCGCTGGTGACGTCGCACAGGATTTCACGGTGTTCGATTGCGGTTGCGGTGTGTTCCGCCGGATTGTCAGGATAAGGCTCATGTGCAGGGGCAGGGGATGAGACGGACAGCCCCCAGTTCAGGATTTCGATGGACATGCCGGGAACGATCCGGCTGAACTGTCGGCTGTATTCCGTTTCAAAGGCCTCTCGCAAAGCGATTAGGTCAGAGGCGGCCAAAGCACGGTCGGGCAGGCAGATTTCGATCTCGTGCCCCTGTCCGTGATACCGCATATAAGCGATCCGGCGTTGCAGAAGGGCGCCGTCTGGTGCTCCGGCGCGGACGACTTGTTCCGCTTCGGCCTGCATCGCGTCGAAGAACCGGTTCAGCCCGTCGATATCCAGAGTGTCCAAACGGGCATAGCGTGAACGGATGACCTCATAGGACACAGGCGCGAACAGGAACCCGACCGCCGAGCCCACTCCCGGATCACGCGGGATCAGCACACGCCGCATCTGGGCGCGTCGGGCCACGCGGGTGGCGTGCAGCGGACCGTTGCCTCCAAACGCGATCATCAAACGGTTGCCAAGGTCCTTGCCGGATTCGACTGCGTGCATCCGGCCTGCACTGGCCATGCTCTCGTCGACGATCTCACTGACTGCAAAGGCGGCCTGATCGGGGCCAAGGTTGAGCGGATCGCCTACGTCCTGCGCCATTGCTCGCGTGGCCGCAACCGGGTCGATTTGCAACCGCCCTTCGGCAAAACGTCCGGGTTCGATCAGACCCAGCGTCAGATCGGCATCGGTGACCGTGGGCTTGTCGCCACCCTTGCCAAATGCCGCAGGGCCGGGATCTGATCCCGCGCTGTGCGGACCGACCTGAATGCGGCCTAGCCGGTCGACGCTGGCGATGGAACCACCACCGGCGCCGATCTCGATCATCTCAATCACCGGTATCCGAACCGGCATGCCCGAGCCTTTGATAAAGCGTTCGGCCCGCGAGATTTCGAACTTGCGCGCGGTCTGGGGGCGGTACTCGTCTATCAGGCACAGCTTGGCCGTGGTGCCGCCCATGTCAAAGGACAGGACGTCGGTTTCACCGGTGGCCTCGGCGATGCGGGCGGCTAGAACCGCCCCTCCGGCGGGGCCGGATTCCACCAATCGGATCGGCAGCCGGGCGGCGGTGTCCAGCGTGGTCATGCCGCCACCAGCCGTCATCATCAGGATCGGGCAGGTCAACCCCATCTGCCGAAATCGCGCCGCAAAATCCTGCAGGTATCCGGACATGAGCGGTTGCACATAGGCGTTGGCAATGGTGGTACACAGCCGGTCAAACTCGCGCGCTTCAGGGCTAACCTCGTGGCTGAGAGAGATGACCAGATCGGGCATACGTTGCTCCAGAAGGTCGCGCAGTGCCAGCTCATGCGCAGGGTTTGCATAGGCGTGCAGCAGGCAGATGGCGACAGCCTCAACCCCCAGAACCTTCAACTCATCAACCAAATGGGCAACCCCCGCCACGTCCAGCGGCTCCAACTCATGCCCGTTGGCGTCCATGCGCCCGCCGATGGTCAGCGAATGGGTGCGCGGCACGATCAGGTCGGGTTTGACCAGATCGATGGCATACTGGCTGTAGCGCCGCTCATAGGCGATTTCGAGGATGTCGCGGAAGCCGCGCGTGGTGATCGTGGCCGTGGCGGCCCCGCGACGTTCTATCAGGGCATTGGTGGCCAGCGTGGTACCGTGGATAAAACCTGTCACCTGATGCCAGTTGGCACCGGAGGCCTCAAGCACATGCGTGGCGCCTGCCACTGCGCCAAGGGCGGGGCGGTGTGGAGTGGTGGGAGTTTTGGTGGTTGCCACCACCTGAGATGCGCTGTTCAGCAAGACGGTATCGGTGAACGTACCGCCGATATCGATTGCCATGCGCAATCCAACTGTTTGATTCATAAGGGTATCAGCCTGGAAGGTGGAGAAGACCCGAAAGCGGGTCAGGTGAAAACGGACTGTTCCCCGAAGGTCAGGCGACCAGATCGCACCCGGTTTCGCGACGCATCATTGGTTGTCGAAGGTTGGCTGTCACAGCTTCAGTTCCCTGTCGTCTGACTGCAACGACATTGGGTGAGGAATGGCCCCTCCGTCAACACCTCATTCGAGGGGCGCGCAGGTTTGGTGCAATACCCGCATCATGCCAAGACGTTGAGTGTGGCGCGTCCCACTCTGATATGTTTCGAAATTTCATCACAAGGGGGTAAGTCTTAACGCTCAATTGTTTTAGACAAAGCACTCTGATCGATACGGTCCTGATACTGGCGGGTCTTTCTCCGGCGCTGTAGCGGGATCGCGAGGACAGTCAGCGTATGTGCTTTTGCGCAGCCTTTCGGCGTTGGACACCAGCCACAGCATCGCAATCATCGAACTGGGCCCGGAACCGGACCAGCTCGAACTGGCAGAAGTACATGTTCGCAACTTTCCTGGACGGAACCGGAGGGGATGACGGCGGTTCGGCGGGCGTGTTCGATGCGTAGACCAATGAGGTCGTCAAGATCGTCGACGCGCGCAAAAGTCAGGTGGGTGAGGGTGCGCTGTAAGTCACGTTTCATAATGGCATCTCAGCCCTTGACGACCGTATAGTGGTGACGGCGACGGAGCATCCGGACCTGAACACCGGGGTTGGCATAGTGTTGAAGATCATAGAGATGAACGCTCTGGAACCTATCGAAAACATCACGGTCGGGAAGGAAACGCCGCTGAGCCTCCCGTCTTTTCCGGTCGAGGTACTGTTCGCGCGCCCCGACATGCATCCGTAAATCGAGCCCGCCATTCCGGCCGATACGATGTTTGGTTTCGAGCGGGCCGGATATCGTGGCCGATCCGGGCGCGCACCATGGCTTCGTTTCACCTCGGCCTCTGGTCGTGACCTGATCTCGGTCAATATCAAGGATCGTTACAACAAGGAGATGAAGAATCTTGAAGGTCTGTTCGGCTCGGGCTTTGTCCATCACCATTTATGGTCCGGGGGGGCGTTATGCAGTGGGTGTTTCTGATCCTCGACGTTGCAGGTCTTGCGGTGGCGGGTTGGGTGGTCTTGGATCGCTCGCGCGTCCCGGTGGCAACGCCGATTACCGATGTCTCGGCTCCGTTCGTGTTCGGCCGGTTTGCCGTGTCGGCCGACAATCCACTGACCGAAGAGGCCTTCGCGCGGGGCCGACACCTGTTCTTCGATCCGATCCTGTCGCACAATAGCCAGATATCCTGTTCCAACTGCCACTTGTGGCCAATGGTTCAACCGCGGTGCGACGAGATTTGGATCTCAACAGTCAGATGGCGTGGAATTGGGAGGTTGAGTACAAATTCGTGGCCGTGGAAGGGCTACAATAAAGGGGAACGACGTGTTGCCGCTGGTTTACCATCTGGGGTTTTCTGAAAACGTCCGCGAAGTCGAATTCCTGTTGCCGCCGGGTGATTTCTCGGCTGGAGACTACAAAGTGCACCTTATCGTCGATCTGGCGAAGTTCTTCGACGGGACGGAACGGAGCGACTAGCAGGCTTTGGCGCCGGTCATATCCAACGGAACGGATGCCGAAATGCTGGCCGACAATTACGCGATTATGATCACTCTGACGTTCTCAGGTCGGTCATATTTTCGGGTAGATTTTCTGTCGGATCCGTCCCTGCGCCCTGAGTTTCCCGCACTCGATCCGGGTCTGCGCTGCGCTGCACAAGATAGTTTCCTTAGAATTTAGCGGTCCAGTTTGAAAACGCCCTCGACGGAGTGGGCGTGATCGGTGATTGTTTGGATGATTGGCAGAGTGAAAAAAACCACGCTGTCAGAGGTATAGACGGAAGGCTGTGAAGGCTGACATAAGTTGCGTCGAAAAGACCAGCGAAGGGAGATGAAGATGAAAAAATTTCTAGCGGCCGCTGCGGTTTCTGCTTTGTGCGCAACCGGCGCGCTGGCCGAGGTTAAGGTCGGAATGATCACCACGTTGTCCGGCGGCGGTGCAGGGTTGGGCATTGACGTGCGCGACGGATTCATGCTGGCCATCGCGCAATCAGGGCGTGACGACATTGAGGTCGTGATCGAGGACGATCAGCGCAAACCGGACATCGCCGTGCAATTGTCCGACAAGATGATCCAGTCCGAACGGGTCGACGTGATGACCGGCATCATCTGGTCCAACCTCGCCATGGCGGTTGTGCCTGCGGCAGTGAACCAGAACGTGTTCTATCTGTCCCCAAATGCGGGGCCATCACCGCTTGCCGGAAAAGGCTGCCACCAGAACTACTTCAACGTCGCTTGGCAGAACGACAACCTGCACGAGGCCGCCGGGGCCTATGCCAACGGCGTCGGTTACAAGAACAGCTTTATTCTGGCCCCGAATTACCCGGCGGGTGTAGATGCGCTGACCGGCTACAAACGGTTCTTCGAGGGTGATCTGGCCGGTGAGGTCTATACCGAGTTGGGGCAGACCGATTACGCCGCCGAGATCGCGCAGATCCGCGCCAGCGATGCGGATAGCGTGTTCTTCTTCCTGCCCGGTGGTATGGGGATTTCTTTCCTGAAGCAATATGCCGACAGCGGCATCGACAAGCCTGTGGTTGGCCCAGCCTTTAGCTTTGATCAGGGTATCCTGCAAGCGGTCGGCGATGCGGCGATTGGTGTTGTGAACACCTCGCAATGGAACAAGGACATCGACAATCCGACCAATGCTGCCTTTGTCGAGAGTTTTCAGGCGGAATACGGACGTCTGCCCTCTCTTTATGCCAGCCAGGGGTTTGATACCGCCAACCTGCTGCTGTCCGCGCTGGACAAGGCTGATCCGTCGGATGCGGACGCCTTCCGCGAAGCCCTGCGCGCGGCCGAGTTCGACAGCACCCGTGGCGATTTCAGCTTTGGTCCGAACCACCACCCGGTTCAGACCATCTATGCGCGTGAAGTGATCAAGGAAGGTGACGTGTTCACCAACAAGATCCTTGGCGTTGCGCTGGAAAACCACTCTGACGCCTATGCGGCCGAGTGCAAAATGTAATTGACCATCTGCCCGCCCCCGGTCGCGGGACGGGCAGACCACCGGAGTTTCCATGTCCTCGATCCTGATTATCGAGCAGATCCTCAACGGGCTGCAGTTCGGCGTCATGCTGTTCCTGATGGCGGCTGGCCTGACGCTGATTTTCGGCGTGATGGGGCTGATTAATCTGGCCCATGGTTCACTTTACATGGTCGGGGCCTTTGCCGCCGCTGCCGTGGCGGGGGCCACAGGGTCTTTCCTGTTGGCGTTGGTTGCCGCACTGGCCGCGGCGGCGCTGGCCGGGGCGGTTGTCGAGATGGTGGTGATCCGGCGATTGTATAAAGCCCCACATTTGGATCAGGTGCTGGCAACATTTGCCCTGATCCTGATCTTTTCTGAAGGAACACGCTGGGTCTTTGGTTCCTTTCCGCTGTTTCTGGACATTCCCGATGCGCTGTCGGGGCCGGTTACGCTGCCAGGTGGGATCGAATACCCGCTGTATCGCCTGACCCTGATCGGCATCGGGCTGGCCGTCGCCGTGGGTCTTTGGGTGATGATCGAACGCACCCGGCTGGGCATCCAGATCCGCGCCGGAGAGAATGACCGCGAGATGATCGCGGCGCTGGGCGTCGATATCTCGAAGCTCTACACACTGGTCTTTGCGCTGGGCGCGGCCCTGGCCGGGCTGGCGGGCGCCTTGGTCGGCGCGATCCAGTCGGTGCAGGTAGGAATGGGCGAGCCGGTGCTGATCCTCGCATTCGTAGTCATCGTTATCGGCGGTATCGGCTCGGTGCGCGGCGCGTTCATCGGCGCGCTGCTGGTCGGTTTGACGGATACGCTGGGCGGAGTGTTCCTGCCCGAGATGTTCAAGCTGTTCATGGACAACGGCGCGGCGCAAAAGACCGGCTCGGCGCTGGCCTCAATGGGCATCTACGTGCTGATGGGGCTGGTGTTGGTCTGGCGGCCCACCGGCCTGTTCGGAGCACGCGTATGAGGTTGAACGAAAGGTACCTCAACGCGCTGGTAATCGCGGGTCTGCTGGTGTTGCCGCTTTGGGCGTTTTTGGCGGATCAACCGTTCACGATCACGCTGGTGACACGGGCGGTTATCCTTGCGCTGGCGGCGGTGGGGCTGAACATCGTCCTGGGGATCGGAGGTATGGTCAGTTTTGGCCACGCCGTCTTCTTCGGGATCGGAGGCTATGCGATGGGCATCCTCGCCTATCACGCGCAGACCTATACCGCGCTTGATCTGGGGCTGTTCACCACCGATGGCACCAAGTCCATGCCGGTGATCTGGCTTGTGGCCATGATCCTGTCGGCGCTGGTGGCGTTCTTCATCGGATTGCTGTCATTGCGGACGTCCGGCGTATATTTCATCATGATCACGCTCGCCTTTGGTCAGATGTTCTTCTACTTCGCGATTTCCTGGGCGCAGTACGGCGGTGAAGACGGGCTGTCGATCTATGTCCGCAACGGTTTTCCCGGCCTGAACACGCTGGTGCCGATCCAGTTTTACGCCGTCTGTTTCACGCTGCTCTGCGTGGTGCTGTTTCTGTTTGCGCGGTTGCAGGCCTCGCCCTTCGGTCTGGCGCTGAACGCTGCACGTCAGGCTTCGGTACGGGTTGAAACCGTGGGGTTGAACCCGATGCGGTTGAAGCTGTTGGCTTTTGTAATCTCGGGCGCGATCACCGGGTTGGCGGGGGCCCTGTTTGCGGATCTGAACCGCTTTGTCTCACCCTCGATGTTCAGCTGGCAACTGTCCGGAGAATTGATCGTACTGATCATCATTGGCGGAGTAGGGCGACTGATGGGGCCGGTCATCGGGGCCTGTGTTTTTGTTGCGTTGGAGCATTTCCTCGGAGAACTCACCGATTTCTGGCATGTCTATCTGGGCGTCGCCCTGCTGTGCATCGTGCTGTTTGCCCGCGGCGGCCTTATCGGCCTGCTGACAGGGAAAGAGGGCGCGCATGTCTGATCCCGTTCTCGCCACGCTGAACCTGAACAAAAGCTTTGGGGCGCTCAAGGCGACTGACGACGTGTCCATTGATCTCAAGCCTGGAGAAATCCACGCCATCATCGGCCCGAACGGTGCAGGTAAGTCGACGTTGATTCAGCAGATATGCGGTGGATTGCAGCCGGATTCAGGGCAGGTTCTGCTCAACGGTCAGGATGTCTCGGGCTATTCCACACAGGCGCGCGCGCGGGCGGGTCTGGGACGAACGTTTCAGATTTCGCAACTGTGTATGGAAGATACCTTGCTGGAGAACGTGGTGCTGGGTGCGATGGGCGCGGAACGCATGGCGTGGCGGTTCTGGCGGCCCGCGCTAAAGCGACCCGACCTGCGCAACCGGGCCGAAGCTGCGCTGGAACGTGTCGGGCTGAGCGATGAACGCGAAACACGCTGCGCCAATCTCAGCCACGGCCAACGGCGGCAGTTGGAGGTCGCGGTGGCCCTGACACTGTCGCCAAAAGCCTTCGTTATGGATGAGCCAATGGCGGGGCTTGGTGCCGAAGGTTCGAAACGCCTGACTGGGTTTCTGGATGGATTGAAGCAGGAAGCGCCTATTCTGCTGGTGGAACACGATATGGACGCGGTTTTCGCGCTGGCCGACCGGGTCAGCGTTCTGGTTTATGGCAAGGTCATCGCCACCGGTACGGCTGATGAAATCCGAACCAGCCCCGAGGTGCGCGACGCCTACCTGGGGGATGAAGCATGACCCTGTTGCGGCTTGAAAACCTTACCGCTAGTTACGGCGACAGTCAGGCGCTGTTCGGTGTTGATCTGCAGATGGCGCAGGGCGAAGTGACTGCTCTGATGGGTCGCAACGGGATGGGCAAGACAACGACGGTGAAGGCTATTTGCCGGATGATCCGCTCGGAGGGGACGTTGAAACTGGACGGTCAGGACCTGCACGTGCTGCCCAGCCATAAGGTCGCCCGCAAAGGGGTGGGGCTGGTGCCCGAGGGCCGACGCTGTTTTGCCGATCTCACCGTGCGCGAAAACCTGATCGCGGCGGCACGTCCCGGCGACTGGACCCTGCGCCGCGTGACCGAACTGTTCCCGCGGCTGGGAGAGCGGAAGGGCCAGCGCGCCGCTTCACTGTCGGGCGGCGAACAGCAGATGCTGGCGATTGGCCGGGCGCTTATGACCAACCCGCGCTTATTGATATTGGACGAGGCCACCGAGGGCCTTGCCCCGATCGTCCGGCGGGAGATCTGGGCGGCTCTGAACCGCCTGCGGCAAGAGACGAATGTGGCGATCCTGCTGATCGACAAATCTCTGAAGGAACTGGCGGCAGTGTCTGACCGCGCGGTCATTCTTGAACGGGGCTGTACAGTCTGGTCCGGTGCTATGGTGGAACTGACCCCAGAAATCTCCGAGAAATACGTGGGCGTCTGAAGGCGTTGGCCGTGTTAGGTCTAGAACCTGTAGGTGGCGCCAAGCAAAGGCCCGGATTGATCGAATGTGTAGTCGTTGCCGTTAATGTCGTGGTCGAATGAGATATAGCGATATCCACCGCGCAGCAGCCACCTGTCGTTGATCGCGTAGTCGGCCGTCAACAGAACCGACCAGGTCTGGCTGCCGCTGCGGAACCCTCCGTAATCCACATAGGCCGTGCTGGTCCATGAATCGGACAGGGTAAACCGGGCGCGAATACCCACCACCGGGTCGAACCAGCTGGCGTCGGCAGAGGTGGATTGCGAGGGCGCTGCACCCGGGTTCAGGGTGAATTCCGTATCGGTGCTGTACCATCTGAAACCACCCGCCAGATCAACCTTTACGGAAGGATCGTTGCGCACCCGGTAACCCAGCAACGCGGTCAGAAACTGCGTTTTGACCGAAGTTTCCAATTCAGAACCCGCCGGTCCGGGCGCGGTATTGCCGAAGGACAGGTTGGTATAGTTGTAATCGGCCAACACACTCCATTGACCGTTTGTTGCCGCCAGCGCGCCCATGAAGGCAAAGTCCAGATTCTCCAGCGCATCGGAAAAGCTGAGTGTTCCGTCAAGCGTGCCCGAGGGGGTCGCAATGCTGGTCTCGGTCTCAGGCATAAACAGGTAGATCGTGGCTTCGTATGACCAATCGGATTGCTGCGCCGAGGCCATCGTTGCCGCCGAGGCGAGCACGGCCGCCGCCGCGCAGCCGTTCAATTTATGTTTTAGTGTCATTCCGTCCCTCCTTTTTTGGTATCGCCCGTTTTGCCGGGTCGCGCGGGGTCACGCCGCCACGGTATCAGGTGTTTCCGCGCGCGTGCCCACGCGATTGATGTCGGTTTCCGGAAAAAACTCGGACCAGACATGCCAGAAGACGCCGGCGCGCAGGGTCTCGACCCGTTGCAGCTTGCCCTGATCGGACATGCCCCAGAAATCGCAGCGGGTGACGGGATTGCCACTGTCATTGTACCAGACCCCCAGGCTTTCGTATTTCGGGTCCAGGCTGATAACGACATCGCGCCCGCCGACGCTTGCGTTGACGATCCAGTTGTTGTCCACGACGAAATCGTCCGTCCAGCAGGCGGCATCCTTGCCGATGGTGATCCCCCATACATGGGTCTTGTTCGGCAACCGGTCGTCCGAGCGGTCCATGTTGTCCATCACCGGCGCGTCTTCTTGATGCTGGCGGCTGATGCCCCAGCCAAAGGTGATCTCTGTCACCATGTCGAGCAGCCGTAACAGAGGGTTGGGGGAGGGTTTGTTCAGAAATACCTCGCCATCAGGAAATGCCTTTTGGAACCCGCGGAACGTCATCCGGTATGTTGGCCAGGGTTTCATCTGGGCCTCGGGACGTACGGGGCAGGCGGGGCCATCGGCATTCGGGTCGCGGTCGGCCTCGCGGAAGCCATAGATGTGCTGAATCGGCTCGCCGGTTTCATTGTCGCGCAGGATCAGGTTATTGCCATGCTGGGCCAGGACCTCAAGATCCAACCGCTTGCCTTCGACCCGGGGGGCGTAGCCCTGCCCGAGATTGGCCATCGCGCAATAGGTCATGACCACATCTTCGCCGCTCAGCCCGTCCACATCGCCCGCCAGATGCGGTCGCATGATCTGGGCGTCGGGGTGCGCGCGGGCGTGGCCGTTGTTCTCGATTACGATGACCGGCGCGGTGGGGCCGACATGTTTCTGTGCCTCGCTGATGGGAAAGAAGGCCGCGTCATTCATCTGATTGCGCAGACCCAAATGCACCCAGACATAGGGAAACCCGTAAAGAAACAGCACCAACAGCGCAGAGACAATCCACAGCCAGAGCGGCCCGCCACCCAGAATGAAATGCGCCAGAGTCGCGACGGCAAACGCGCCCAACCCGATGCTGATCAGTCGGTATTCGTGCCGGATGAAACGTACCATGTTCTGGCGTTTCACCTTCAGCAACATCTGCGAGATGTCACCCAGATCACGGAAATAGACAAACCCGACCCCAAGCGAGACGATCAAGCCAAGAACGAAGAGAATACTGCCTGCCATGTGCACCTCCTGATCCGGATTCTATTGCTGCGGTGAGGCGCGTTTGGTCATGAACGCTTCGACCGCCTGTTGCGTTTCGGGGCGGATGTTCTCGATCCCCTCATAAGGCACGCCATAGGCGGGCGTGGTGTCGGGAAATTTCTCTTTCCGCGCCATGTGACGCCCGAGGATGCGCACGAATTCCTGCCCGCCCCACGCACCGACTTCGGTGGACACCGAGTATTCCTCGCGCGTGTCGCGATAGAGGTCGAAGAACTTGGCGGCGATAGCGTTCTGTCCCGCAGCGGGTAGTTTCAGCTTCAACTGGTCCTTCACGATCGCTTCGGGTTTGGCGATGGAGTAGACGATCACGTGATCGCGCCGCGCCTTGGATTCATCGGCAAACAGCAGGGCGGCGGATTGATCCACGCCGTCGACCAGCCGGTCGCGCGGGATGTATTGATCCGCCCCGGCAAAGCGCGACAGGGTCGTATACAGGTCCGAGACGTGGATGATGCTGTTCAGCAGCCCGTCGGCCTCGATCATTCCGGGCCAGCGGATAAAGGCATCCACGCGGACGCCGCCCTCGGTCGTGTCGCCTTTGCCCCCCGCATAGATCAGCGGAGTAAACCCGGATTGCGGCGCGTATTTGGTGAAATGTCCGTTGTCGCCCATCACCACGACCACGGTGTTTTCCGCTAGCCCCAGCTCATCCATTCGCGCGAACAGATCGCCCAGCCATTGGTCCAGCAGCTGCATCTTGTCCACATAGAGACCACCATTGGCGCTTTCCGGCCCGTCCCGCCCGGCGCGCGTGTTGTCCAGCGGGATCATCGGCCAGTATTGCAGGAAGAACGGCGCGTCGCCGCTGGCGAGGCGTTCCAGTTCCTCCAGCGTCTTGTCCTGAAAGGCCTGGTTCATCTCGTCATATTTGGCAGCATTCCAGCGCTCGCCGGCTTCCATACGAATCTCGCGGATCGGGCCGCCGGTTTCGCCCTCGATCACGGTCATCATCGCCGCAGAGTCCGGTCGGAACCAGCCGTCCAGAGTGTATTTGTCGTCATAATCCCGGATCGCGACCGTGACCTGTTCCTTGATCGCATCGTCGTTGAAGATGGTCAGCTGACCCTGCTGGTGAATCGCGTGCTGGGCATAGTCAAAGCCCTGATTCATGGCCCAGCTTTCGGCAATGTCGCCCATGTGCCATTTGCCTACATGACTAGTGGCGTATCCGGCCTGTTTCAGTACCTCGGCCAGCGTCACTTCATTCCCCGGCAGGCCAAAGCCTGCAATATCGACGGTGGTGTCCCCCATACCCATCCGCACCGGCAGCCGCCCGGTCATCTGCGCCACACGAGTCGGCGTGCAGGACGGTTCGGTATACATCCGAACCATCCGCATGGCCTGGTCCGAGAAATCATTGATGTTCGGCGTCGCATAGCCCCGTACGGCGTTAAGTTCGGGAATGCCCATGTCGCCGAACCCCATATCGTCAATCAATACGCTGACGATGTTCGGAGGCTTTCCCCCGTTGCTGTCGCGAAACGCGGCCAAAGCCTCATCCACGGCAGTGTCATCCTGCGCCCATTGCTCACCGTGTTGGGCCTGAAGAATGTAAAACTCCGCATCGTGCTGAATGGGGTTTTCCTGTGCCAGGGCCGGTGCAGCGGCAAGACCCGTCGAAAGCGCAATGAGCCAACTTAGATTCACTTCATGTTCCCTCCCCTTGTCAGACGCGCCCTGCCGCCAACACCGCAGGGCGATCTTACATTGAAACATTACGATGTTTGCGCGGAAATTTCTACGGGCCTGCATCTTTGCCGGTTTCAAAACACGTTGTGGGTCAGCGCAGGGCCCACAACCGCGCAGCTAGTGCAAGCGGTTGTGGGAAGGTGGAGAGGGGTCGCCTATGCGGCGACCTCCTCCATCGGCAGTTTGTGGGGGCTCGGGTCGCCGCGCTTGTACGATCCGGCTGCAGTGAACAGCACGTCGGTGGACGAGTTCAGCCCGGTTTCCGCGGAATCCTGCAGGACGCCGATGATAAAGCCGATGCTGACCACCTGCATGGCGGTTGCGTTGTCGATGCCGAACAGGCTGGCCGCCATCGGGATCAACAACAGAGACCCGCCGGCCACACCTGAGGCTCCGGTGGCGGCAATCGATGCGATGACGCTCACGAACAGGGCTGACATGAAATCGACCTGAATGCCCATGGTGTGCACGGTCGCCAGTGTCATCACCGTGATGGTGATCGCGGCACCGGCCATGTTGATCGTGGCGCCGATGGGGATGGTGACCGAATAGGTCTCCTCGTCCAGGTTCATGCGGCGGCACAGTTCCATGTTGACCGGAATGTTGGCGGCCGAACTGCGCATGAAAAACGCGGTGATGCCGGATTCCCTGAGGCAGGTGAAGACCAGCGGATAGGGTTTCTTGCGGATGCGCAGGAACACAATCAGCGGGTTAACGACCAGCGCCATGAAGACCATACAGCCGATCAGAACCAACAGCAGGTGACCATAGCTGGCAAGCGTTTCAAAGCCGGTCTCGGCAATGGTTGAGGCCACGATGCCAAAGATACCGATGGGCGCGATACGGATGATAACAGAAACGATCTTGGTGATAGCACCGTCCAGATCCGACATCAGCGTTTTGGTCGAGTCGCTGGCGTGCCGGAAGACCAGCCCAAGGCCAACAGCCCAGGCGAGAATGCCGATATAATTGGCCTGTGACAGCGCGTTCACCGGGTTGTCCACGATCTTCAGAAGGATGTTTTTCACCACCTCGGCCAGACCGTCCGGGGCGTCCATCAACTCCGGAGTGCCGGTCAAATGCAGAGTGACCGGGAACGTGAAACTGGCCACGACCGCAACCAGCGCAGCTGCAAAAGTACCAAGGATGTATAGCAGAACCACAGGCCCCATGCGGGCTTGACTGTCTTTCTTGTGGTTGGTGATTGCGGCGCAGACCAGGATCAGAACCAGCACCGGCGCGACGGCTTTCAGCGCGTCTACAAAGAAGTCACCCAGCAGACCGACGGCTGAACCGGCGGCAGGCCAGAGGGCGGCGAGAAGGGCACCGGTCACAAGGCCGATGATGATTTGAGTAACCAGGCTACCACGTAGAATTAAATCCATCGGGACCATCCTGTTTGACTGGGGGCCTGCCGGGGAACTGAAGCCTCCCAATCAGGCACGGTTAAGTTGCAAGATTGGGCGCTATATGGGCACTTTGGATCCAATTTGAACATCTGGACTTAACAAATAAGTCCAGATGGGGGTTTTAGCCTAGTGCTCTGCCGTCTCGCACGGTCTGACTTTGGGGGTAACCGTGGACACCCGTTTCAGGCTCCACGTGCAGGTTTGAACAGTCAGGCCAGGAAGGTTTGGCACCTGATCCGAGGCCCAAACGCTGGTGACCGAAAAACTGAAAGGTGTATCCGTGGCGGCGGGGAACAGCCGGGCGAGTTCCTTCGAGGGAAACGTACCGCCGCAAGACTCGAAATACCCGCTGACCAAACTGCCATCAGGTGCCAGAGCAACCGAACCGGTATAGAGTGAATACTCCGCCCCGAGCTCTTGTTTGTCGGTATAAAGCAGGTCGATCGAGATACGATCCCCGTCTTGAACAATTCCGGCGCGCATCGGGTCGGACCAGCTTGACGGCACTCCGCCGGTGGTGCTGTCGCAGGCGTAGAGGCCTTCATACTGGCCAGTCAGTGAAAAGCTATCTGCATGTGCTGGTGAAAAACTACCGGCCACAACAAGGGCGATGGCCGTTACTTCAAGAATGTATTTCGAGGTCATTATGGGCTTCCTCTCCTTTGCGGACAGGGACTGCGCCGTCACAGAATATCCGAGTGCTTCTCAATCACCTGGCCAAAATGATGCCGCCAGAGGTCCACGCCCAACGTACCGCTGCGATCCAGCGAAGACCCGACGACCGTATCCGCAATTATGGTCGGTAGCAGGCCCGCGTCAAACAGGGTGAATCCTGCGGCGAGAACACAGGTGTCGGCCTGAATACCGCAGACCAGAACGCGGTCGACCTTCCAGTTGTGAAACTGGTCGATCACCTCTGGCGGCGGGCCGTAGCCGTATTTCAGGATGGTACGATCCGCCCGAACAAGGCTGTCATCGACCGAACGGGGCTTCCATCCGAGTTGCCGGAAGAAGGGTACTTTTGACTCGTCATTGCTTTCGACCGTGGCGATGGACGGGAAATGCGACGCCAACAACTGGCTACGCTCGACCAGCCAATCCGGCGGGTCAAAGCTGGGTTGAACATCGACGATCAGTACGGCCTGTTTCAATGCGTGCCTCCGACGTTACTTACACCGCCTGATGGACCTCGATGATATTGCCTTCGGGGTCGTGAAAGAAAAGCTGATGCCATTCTTTCGCGAAGGCGGTGCCATAGTCCGAATAGGGAATGCCGTTGTCGTCCAGCAGTTTCTTGAACGCCTCGATATCGTCGGTGCGAAAGGCGATATGGCCACGCTCGACCGGGTTGATCGCCTCGCCATGTTTAAACGCGACGTCGAGGTTTCTTTCAGCCAGGTGCATCTGCATCCCGCCATCGGTCGCAAACCGGATCTTGCCGCTGTAGCCCTTGTCTTCGGTTGCATCGGGGCGGGGGAAATTCTCGATCGGGATATCGTCCAGCCCAAGGACCTGCGTGTAGAACCGGTGCAACCGGTCGACATCATCGGACACAAAGTTGATGTGGTGGAATTCGAGTTTCATGCAGGCCGGGCCTTTTGGTTGGTGCGCGGTGCCAGAAAATCCCAAGAACGGGGGGCTGGCAAGCCCTGCGTCAAAGGGATTGATATGGTTGAGAAATGCGCAGGTGAATGAGCCCAGAAAACCGTTGCGCCAATGCGGGGATGTGGGGATAGTTAAGGAATTACAAACTCCCGAGGGTCTCATGAAACCTTCTGCTCTGTTTGTTTGCGCATTGATCCCCCTGTTTCTGCCGCACCCGGCAGCGGCCCAGTCTGACGCGCCGCCCAGCGTGATGGTCGCGTTGGTGACGATGGAAAACCTGCAGAAACAGGACCGGTTCGTTGGTCGGGTTGTAGCGGATCAAAGCGTGGACCTGCAGGCCCGGGTCGAAGGGTTTCTGGAAAAGGTCAACTTTACCGAAGGTGGAACGGTTGCCAAAGGGGATGTGCTGTTTCGGATCGAACAGAAGAAGTACGCTGCCAGCATGGACAGCGCTCAGGCTGCACTGAAAAGCGCGCAGGCCAGCGCGCGGTTGGACAAAGCAGCGTTAGACCGTCAGCAGGAGTTGTTCGACAAGGGTGATATTCCGCAGGCTGTTCTGGATACGGCCTTGGCGACCTATGCTGCGAGTCAGGCGGCAGTGGATGAAGCACAAGCCGATTTGAAGATTGCCCAGATTGATCTGGACTATACAGAAATCCTCAGCCCGCTTGACGGACGTATCGGGTTGTCGGCAGTGGATGCGGGTAATCTGGTCAGCTCGGATACCGGCGTTCTGGCAACCGTCACCAGCGTTGATCCGATACTGGTCAGCTTTTACGTCAGCGAACCGGTTCTGCTGCAAGAACGCCGCAAAGGGCGGATCACGCCGGGTGACATCAAGCTGACCACGGACATCGAACTGGCCGACGGCGAGACCTATCCCACCCCGGGCAAGGTGATCTTTGTCGGCGACAGCGTCAGTCAGGACACCGACACGATCGAACTGCGCGCCAGCTTCGCCAACCCTGATGGGGTGCTGATCCCCGGCCAGTTTGTGACCGTCAGCCTGACCGGGTCCGAAGACCCCAAGGTGCTGACCGTGCCGCGCAACGCGGTGCAGTTCGATAAACAGGGATATTTCGTTTTCTCGGTCGATGGGGACAGCAAGGTTCACCGGCAGAATATTGAGATTGGCACCCAGACCGCGACCCGTACGCAAGTCACATCCGGGTTGTCCGAGGGCGACCGCGTGGTGGTGCAGGGGCTTCAAAAAATACATGACGGGCTGGTCGTGAAAGCGGTCGACAGTCAGGGGTAGGGCCGGTTTGATCGCGCACTACTTCATCAACAGGCCACATTTCGCAACTGTCATTGCGATCCTGTTGGTTCTGTTCGGTGCGGTCTGCGTGCGCCTGATCCCGATCACTGAATATCCCCATATCACGCCGCCGCAGATTTACGTTGATACCTCGTACCCGGGGGCGGACGCACAAGTCATTCTGGAATCCGTTGCCACCCCCATCGAAGAGCGCGTGAACGGCATTCCGGGCATGTTGTCCTTATCCTCCAAAAGCTCGAATGACGGCACTTATATGCTGAACGTGTCGTTCGAGCTGGGCACTGATCCGGATGTGGCTGCGGTTGAGGTGCAGAACCGCATCGCGTTGGCCAGTTCCGAATTGCCCTCGGCGGTGTTGCAGCAGGGGGTCGAGGTGACCAAACGGTCGGGTAATATGATCGTGGTAATCAACCTGACCTCGCCCGACGGTTCGCGGGACGAACTGTTCCTTAGCAATTTTGCCGCCGATTTTCTGCATGACCCATTGCAGAGGTTGCCGGGGGTCGGAACGGTCTCGCAATTCGGCCAGCTGGAATACAGCATGCGGGTCTGGATCAATCCGGTTCGCATGGCGGCGCTGAACATCACCGCAGCCGAGGTGGCGGACGCGATCAAGGACCAGAATGTCATCGCCGCCGCCGGGCAGGTCGGGGCACCTCCGTTTGCGGAAGGGCAGACCGACTTTCAGTTCAAATTGCGAGCTGAAGGGCTGTTGCGCGATGCCGATGAATTCGGACGGATCATTGTCGCCTCGGATCCCAACGGGTCGGTCACTCGGTTGGAAGATATTGCGCGAATTGAACTTGGCGCGGCGACCTATTCCGGCTCGACCAAGCTGAACGGCAAGGACTCGGCCACTGTAGCGGTCTATCAGGAAAGCACCGCAAACGCGCTTGAGATTTCTGACAATCTGCGCGTGCTGATGAAGGAGCTGTCGGCGAAGTTCCCCGAAGGTGTCTCATATGAGATCACATATGATGTAACTGACGCAGTGCGTGTTTCGATCCGCGATATCATGACGACACTGGCCCTGACAGCGGGGCTGGTGATTGGCGTAACCTTCCTGTTCCTGGCCAGCCTTCGTGCTACCATCGTGCCGGCTATCTCCATTCCAGTATCGCTGCTGGGCGCGGTGGCGCTGATCTATGCCATCGGGTTCAGCGCCAACATGATCACCCTGTTTGCTTTGGTGCTGGCCATTACGTTGGTGGTGGATGATGCAATCATCATTATCGAGAACGCCGAACGTATATTGCGCGACGAAGGGTTGGACCCGCGCGAGGCAACGCTAAAGGCAATGTCGCAGGTCAACCGTCCAATCATCGCCACGACCTTTGTATTGGCGGCGGTGTTCGTACCGGTCTGTTTTTTTCCTGGCGTGACGGGCACTATTTATTTCCAATTCGCTCTGACGATCATCTTTGCCTTTGTCCTGTCTGCCGTGAACGCTTTGACTCTTGCGCCAGTGCTCTGCGCCATGATGCTGAGGACTGAAAGCAAACCTAAAGGTCCGTTAGCCGTCGTTCCGACGGTGATCGTCTGGCTGCGGCGCCAATATCTGCGCCTCGTGTCGTTGATGCTGCGGTACATGGCGGTGTCGCTGCTGGTCTTTGCCGGGGCTGTGGGACTGACAGTGTACCTGTTCAACACAGTGCCGACCGGCCTGATCCCGCAGGAGGATAACGGCGTTCTGATGGCGTCGATGGAGCTTCCGGATGGCGCCTCGCTGCAACGTACGCAGGCGTTTATGGACAAGGCGGGTGCGCTAATCGAACAAACGCCGGGGGTTGAATCCGTCACCGTCGTATCCGGCCATTCCATGCTGGCCGGGGGGCGCCCGAACGCGGGCATGGTCATCGTTAAGCTGACACCATGGGATCAGCGCACCAGTCCCGATCTGCAATGGCATGCCATCATGCACAGCCTTGAGCGCAAACTGGCGGCGCTGCCCGAAGGGGTTTCTTACGTCTTTCCGTTCCCGACCATTCACGGGCTTGGCTCGACCGGTGGGATTTCGGTCGAACTGCTGGACCTGGGAAATGGGGACGGCGCGCATCTGGACGCGGTGATGAACGGCTTTGTCACCGCCCTGAACGCCGCACCAGAATTTTCCCGCGCGCATGGCAGTTTCTCGGCTCAGAGCCCGCAATTCAAACTGTCCATCGACCGTGACAGGGCCGAAACTCTGGGCGTCAGCGTGGCCGATATCTTCACCGCGCTGCAGGCCAATCTCAGTTCGTATTTCGTGGATAACTTCATCCTGAATGAACGTGTCTATTGGGTGGTGATCTCTGCTGATGCTGAATTCCGCCAGACGCTGGACGATGTGGATAACATCTATGTCAAAAACAGCGCCGGAGAGTCTCTTCCCGTGCGCAATTTCGTCAGCAATGAACCGGTCCTCGCGCCGGATACGGTGCCACGCTACAACCTGTTCACAGCGGCTTCGGTCAGCGCGCAACTGGCGGACGGGGTCGGTTCCGGCGATGGCATCCTCGCGATGCAGACGATTGCCGACGAAACCCTGCCCGAAGGGTTCCGGATCGACTGGTCGGGCGTCACCCAGCAAGAGGTGAAGGCGAAGGGGCTGGTGCCCTACATCGTGCTGTCAGCGCTGGTGCTAGCCTATCTGTTCCTTGTGGTTTTGTATGAAAGCTGGGTGCTGCCGCTGTCGATCATCACCTCCGCGATCTTCGCGCTGTTTGGGGCACTGATCCCGCTGGCGCTGCTGCCTTTCCTGACCAGTAATATCTTTGCTCAGGTCGGGATGGTGCTGCTGATTGGCTTAGCGGCAAAAAAGGCGATCATGGTGGTCGAGTTTGCCAACCAGCAACGCGAGAGCGGTGTCAGCATCCGCGATGCAGCTCTGAAGGCGGCGGAAATCCGGTTCCGGCCGGTCACCATGACGGGCCTGTGTTTCATCGTGGGCGTTCTGCCCCTTGTCCTGTCCAGCGGGGCAGGGGCGGCGGCGCGGGTCTCGGTGGGCTATCCGGTTCTGTTCGGTATGATCCTCGACAGCACGCTGGGTCTATTGATGATCCCGGTGCTCTACGCGGCGTTCCAGAGCTTGCGGGAATGGCTAATCAGCTTGGGACGTGTCCACCGCAAGACCTGAAAATTGTTGCAGTCTTTCAGGGTTTGCCGGATGCTGAACGGCACCGGAACCGAGGCGGGCCCAAGCAACATGTCGCTGCAAGATCCCTTTACGGACCTGAAAATCGAACGGCAGGACAGCGGGTTCTACAAGGGCTACAACCTGCCGATCGCGCTGGTCAGCAAGATCGTTGTGTCGCTGTTGGTACTTTGGGCGTTGGTCTGGCCGCTGAGCGCAAACGATACGCTGCGGTCATGGAAATCGGGCCTGTTGAGAGAGTTCAACATTTTCTACGATTTCTCGGTTGCGCTGTTTGCCTTCTTTCTGATCGTCATAGCGATCATCCCGGCAACCGGTCGAATGCGGTTGGGTGCTGAGCGGGAACGGCCGGAATTCTCCAACTTCTCATGGTTTTCGATGATGTTCGGGGCGGGGCTGGGTGTCGGTCTGATGGTCTATGCTACCGCCGAACCGCTGGGTCTGTGGGAGACCAATCCTCTGACCGTCGCGGGTGAGGTCGAGGCCAAAAGCCAAGAGGCAATCAAGGGGGCCTACCGATACACCTTCCTGCATACCGGGTTTCACGCCTGGGCCATCTATGTGGTTACAGGGCTGAGCCTTGCCTATTACGCCTATACCCGTGATATGCCGCTGACGATCCGGACCGCACTGACACCGCTGCTGGGGGAATTTTCCAATGGTGTCGCGGGTCATGTGATCGACATTCTGGGAGTCGTAGCCACAATCCTCGGGGTGGCAGTGACCATCGGATACGGGGTGTCGCAATTGGTGGACGGAGCGTTTCTGATCACACGCGCGGAATGGCTGATGGACGGGGTGATGAAGCCCTCGACCGCTGGTCTGATCCTGGCGCTGGCAACCGTGATGTTGATGTCGACCCTGTCGGCGGTCTCGGGCGTCGGGCGCGGGGTAAAGTACTTGTCGAATCTCAATCTGATCCTGTCGCTGATCCTGCTGGCGGTATTTGTCATATTCGGTTCGTTTGCCTTTGCCATGACGACATTTGGGCGGGCGCTGGTGGACTACATCATCCACTTTATCCCGCTCAGTCTGCAAGCCTATGGCCCGATGTCCGAGGCCGAGTTTGCCTCGGCCCTGCCCCCCGAAGCTGCCCCTTTTGCGGGTGAGCTGTTTCCCGACGCGACCGATGCCTGGGGCACCCGCGACAGTTTTCTGGCCGGGTTGAGTGGCGAACCAGCCGCCCTGTCCGATACCACGATACACGCGGCTTATGCGACCGGAACACCGGGACGTTTATTCGGATGGCAATCGGGCTGGACGACGTTCTACTGGGCGTGGTGGATCGCCTTTTCCCCGTTTGTCGGCCTGTTTCTTGCCCGTATCTCACGCGGACGCACTGTGCGAGAGTTCATCCTGGGTGCGGTGATCGCGCCGTCGCTGGTGTGTTTCGCCTGGATGACCATTCTGGGCGGTTCGGCCATTGATCTGGAACTGAACGGAGACGCCAATGGTGCGATCCTGTCGGCTTCGACCACGGCCACTTTGTTTGTGACCCTTAGCCAGATGATTTCGGGTCATATGCTGGTGATCGTGAGCTTCATGTGCGTGGTGCTGACGATGACCTTTCTGGTCACCTCGGCAGATTCCGGAATATTGGTGATGAACACGATCATGTCCGGCGGAGCCGAGGAAACCGGAGTCGTGCATCGCATCCTTTGGGGCGGCCTGCTGACGCTGGTGATCGGGACGCTGCTGATTGCTGGCGGTGGCGGGCTTGAGGCGCTGACCAATTCGATGATCATCGGCGCGCTGCCCTTCAGCGTTGTCCTGCTGCTGATGTGTGTCGCGCTGGGCAAGGCCATGATCAACGATCTGCGGCGCGCGCGCTATGATGAAAACCCCACCGAACGTTAAGCCCGTTAGAGCTTTCCTTGATCTCTCCGTCGGCGCGCGCTTCATGAAGCTTGCGAAACTTTGCATGTACTGTCCCGTGAGGGGCAAAGGATTGAAGGTCTTTGGCATCCCCGGTGAAACGTAGGAAAGGGGCGCGTCATGGCTGACGTTCAAGGTTACGCACCACTTTTTGAGCCCATCGGCCTGGAGCCCGCTACTGCAAAAAAACCGGTTCGACCGCGTGCTCAATTGCACCGGTCTGGACCATCTGCGCCTTCGGCCAGGGGCCGCCCGGCGCTCCGGTGAGGCCGGGTTTCCTATCATCTATGTGTATGCTGGTCACGGCTTGCCTCTATTCCGGGCGGGTTTCACAGGTTAAAATTGCGGCGATCGTTCGGGCAAGGAAGTCATCCACGGCACGGCCCAAAACGTGTATTTCGCAACTCCAGCACTGCCGTCACAACCTTTGTCGGGCGCACCAAATCCTACCGCCCGTCCACGCCGTGCGATACCCACGATTTCACCTGGCTGGTCGATTGGCTGGACAACATCCACGTGCTGGGGGCTACCGTTTTGGTTACATATGACTTCACCCCTGACATGAACTCGGAGTATGTCTACCCTCAGCTCATTGACCGCGAACGCACAGAAATATGGGAAAACGCGGGCAAGGTTGATCTGCTGCAGCGTGCTCAGGACAAGGCCCAGGCCATTCTGGGCGCGTATTTCCCCAACTGTTTCAAGGTCGAGGACACCCGGGTGCGTGATGAGTTCCCCATCCTTCTGGACGCTGAAGACATGCGGAGCACCCGGAGTTGAGGCGTGGATGCGGCGGCAAACCCCGAACCTATCCATCTCGGCCAGGCTGATATCCGGAACGATCATGTTCGGTCCTTTGCGGGCGGCTTGGGGCTTCGCGCATTAGCCGACACTCGCGGTGGTCACCTGACGTCCCGCGCGTTCTGGCGCCAAACTTAACGGCTCAAGCAGGTGGAGGCATCAACAACCAACAGGACTCACATTGTGCTTGGTTTCGTGTGTTTGCTGCGGGATAGCTATTCAAGCGCGCAGCGCCACCCGCTCCGAAATCGATTTTGCCGCAGTATGTCCAAGGCTGCTCAAATACTGCCGGTCCATCGGGATTGCGTTGTCCGACTCCGCCGCACGCAACAGTGTATCAGTTGCGATCAAAGCCGCGAAGACGATGAACGCGCGGCCTGCAGGTAATCCGCACCAGTGGTGCAGATTTCGCGCAGACATACAGAAAACCGGCTTTTGCCTCAGATTGGTCGGCGGCGATCCGGAAAACCTCCGGCAAAACGGCGGTTTCGGACATCTCCGGTGGACATGTTGTAGTGCGCCCGAAACGCGCGTCCTAACGCGGCAGCGGAGGAGAATCCTGTTGCCGTGGCAATCTCTGTCTGTGGCATGTTGGTGTGTCGCAGCAGGCTGTCGGCTCGTTCCAACCGAAGCTCTCGGTAAGTTGTCAGAAGCTTGACGTTTGTCTTGCCGAGAAACCGCCTCTGCAACTGACGGGTAGAAGCGCCTACAACCTGAGACAGATCGGAGATTTTCAGCGGATCTTCCACGTTATTCAACATTGTCCCGATCACCTGCCGTACCATCGGATCGGCTCCGGACCGTTGGATCAGGCGGGTGGCAAGCTGGCTGGAGTAACCGCGTTCCGGCTCGGTCAGGCCGATATAGCCGCGCAGGATTTCGGCCAGATGCTCACCGTGATCCAGGGCCACGCACTCTGACAACAGCCGGAGTGCGCCCAGCTTGGTTGCGGCGCTGTGCACGCGGTTGTCAGGTGACCTGTGTGTGTTCTCGTGGCAGTCAGCAAGCCCGATTTCCTGTGCCGCAGCGGCAAAGTTCGGGTGGATGGAAGCGGTTGTTTCATCGACCCGCCCAGTTTGTGCCAACAGCAGCACTGCTCCGCCGACCAGTATCGATCGCGACGCCAGGCTCAATACCTGCGAAATCCGGGTTTTGTCTGCGATTTCGCAAGGCCATGCTTTGTAAATGTCGCCCCAGAAAATTGCCGTACGACCTGCCCAATAAAGTGGGTCGCCCGCAGAGCCGGTCGCGGCGCATCTGAAATTCACGACATAGATGTGATCTTCGACCAGATCGTTCAAAGCCTGAAAGAACTCGGCAACCATTTCGACCGACGCTTTTGCGTGGGGATCAATCAGGAAAACGTCGATGTACTGTGTTCTTTGAGACCCTCGATTGGCCGGCCGTGTGTGGTCGTTTCCGAGGACATAGTGTTTCATCGTTCCTCCACCTGCCATTCGTGGGGTCGACCCCCCGCCATTTTGGCGGGGGGGATCTGATTATTATTCTGCTGCGTCTTGGTATGCGTCCATTGGGGGGCATGTGCAGACGAGGTTTCGGT
>NZ_JBQFZU010000042.1:0-26101 GCF_056542405.1 Ruegeria sp. AD11(2025)
CGCGACGCATTGAATTTGAAAGGCATCCCAGCATCCCGCAGTCAATTCGAAGGACCAGCTATGCATCGGAAACGATTTGTGCAACACGCTCTGTTGGAACGCATTTTGTCCAGTACAATTCGATCCCAGAAAACACCTCGTATTACGTGTCTGACAAGACCTGGGAAAAGCTGAATGACGATCAACGTGCTGTCGTGCAAGAAGCCTTTTCAAAGGCGTCCGACGACTTTTTCGCCTACAACCGCGAGAATGACGCGGTCTTCGAGCAAAAGCTGATCGACAGTGGCTACACGATTCTGAAGCTGTCGCCCGAAGAGCAGCAAGAAATGGTCGAGAAAGTGCGCGCAGACATCTGGCCGATGCTGGAAGAAAGCGTCGGTAAAGAAAACATCGATCGTCTTCTTTCCAACCTGAACTAATCAATTCGCAACCATACGGGGCCGGCGCTTCAGCCGGCCCAAACATGTGGGTAAACAGCAAGGTAGGTCAGATGGCGCACATCACTGGTATTTTGCCGCGAGGAATTCGAACTCCGCTTCAAGGCTCGTTGAGATTGATGCGCTGGGTCGTGGTCTTCTCAGGTCTTCTGATGTCGGTCACGTTCTTTGCAGTTGTAATCATTCGATATGGATTCAGCGGGGATTTGTTCGCGTACGAAGAGTGGCTTCTTACAATATGCTTCTGGGGTTTCTTTGCGGGCTCTGCATTAGCGTCAGAACGCGGGCACCACATCAACGCGGACATTCTTGGGATCATCATCAAGAGTCCAAAATTGCGCTGGTGGCGAAGGCTGATCGTTCTGACGATTGAGTTTCTCGTAACTGCGGCGATCCTTTATTGGGGTTACCTGATGCTCGCCGAAGAATTAGCTAAATTCCCAATCTGGAAGACCACACCAGCCCTGAAAATTCCATACTTCGCGTGGCGGCTCGCAATTTTCCTGGGCTTTCTCTTCATGACTATCTTCGCTGCTGCTTATCTCTACGCCCACATCAGGGGTGTGGAAATTGAAATTGACGATGACGGAGAGGCAGAGGAACTCAATAAAGAAGGGGAGGCGGGCAAATGATCATTGCAGGCAGCCTAATAATCATCTGCGGCATGTTGCTGCTTGGCGTAAGCGTGTATGTGGCATTCGGCGCCGTTCTTCTGTTTCTGGCGGCGATGGGTGGTCATGAAGTCGCTGGCTATCTTCCTTCCGGATCAACGAAACTGCGATCTCTTGTTCTACTTGCCATTCCGCTTTTCATGATTGCTGGTACGATCATGGAACGGGGGAGGATTGCCGCCCCGCTGGTCAGTCTGGCGGAGCTTTTCATCGGACACCTGAAGGGTGGTCTGAGCGCGGCAACAGTATTGGCCTGCGGAGTTTTTGGATCAATCTCTGGAGCGGCAAACGCCACGCTAACCTGCATCGGTAGTATCATGATGCCGCATCTGCGCCGGGCAAATTACCCCGAAGGGCAATCCGCTGCCCTTATTGTCTGCGCCAGCCCGTTGGGGCTTCTGATCCCACCAAGTGGAAATCACATTCTGTATGGCTGGGTAGCGCAGCAATCAGTTCTCAAGTGCTTTTTGTCAACAGTGATACCGGCGTTCACCCTGATCACCCTGCTCATCGTCGTGAATCAGTTCATGTTACGCAAACATGACGACATCGAGCTGCTCGAACGGCCACAAGACTTTGGTGTGGCATTTCGACAAAAAGCAACACTCGCTTTCCCGGCTCTGCTAATGCCTCTTATCATCCTTGGCGGTATATACGGTGGGATTATGACGCCAACCGAGGCCGCTGGCGTGGCGGTCGTTTATGCTATTCCAATCGCAATCTATGTCTACCGGGGCCTGACCTGGCGGACGCTGGTTGACGCTCTTACAGACTCGGGCGTGATAATCGGAGTGGTCATGGTAATGATCTTCATGGTCCTGATAGTCAGCAAATTCCTGATCTTCGAAGACATCCCCAACATTGCAAAGGACCTGGTCTATTCCGTCTCCGAGAACCCAATCGTTATCTTGTTGATGGTCAACGTTGTCATGATCTTGATCGGAATGTTGATGGACGACATTAGTGGCCTTCTTTTGTCGACCCCAATCCTACTGCCCATTGTCCAGGGCGTAGGAATGGATCCGATCCACTTTGCGGCGGTGTTGGGTGTCAATTTGGGTATGGCGAACATCACGCCGCCGACTGCACCGCTGCTGTATCTTGGAGCCAAGATAACCAAGACGTCGGTTTCCAGCATGCTGCTGCCGACCTTGATCTTTATCATCTTTGCCTGGCTGCCGACCCTTGCACTGACAACGTTTGTTCCAGAGATCGCACTTTGGTTGCCGGAACTGCTTCTGGGATGATCCAGCAGTCGAACTCTTTAAATCCGAGTTTGAAATTCACAAAAAGCAGGGGGCGCACCAAATCTGGTGCGCCCCTTTTTTGGTTGCCATCTTTACATTCAAGACGCTTCTTCAACAGCGACACTAACCAATCGAACTTTGGGACGTATGGCTTCAAAGAACCATAACTCGCCGGGTGGATTCGCGAAAAAGGACCAAATGCCTAAATTTGCCGTCTTGAACGGCCTTAAGTGCCATTAGCAGAATTAACTGCCCGTGCGATCGGGTGCGACATAAAAATTTGTTTCGATCGGGCAGCGCAAAATATGCTGTTCCAAGGCATGTCCTACGGACATATCGGGAATGCCTGTTCGTAAGTTTATTAATTAAAAGCAATACTTTAAGTGATATTTGAGCTCAGAGACGAACGCTCGAGATTTTAATCTACAGGAGACTGCAAATTGACGAACGACCTCAAAAAAACTGCCGAACTTTTGGGCTTTATTGCAATTGGCCTTGCTTTCATTGGAGCCGTGGTAGTTGCATCGTTGGCATGATTTCTTCAAGCATGCTTGGATGCGTCACTCATCAGCAACATTTTGAATGAAAGCCGGCTTCGAACGCCGGCTTTCATTGTATTGGGGTTTTAGGCATCGGCATTTAGCGAGTGAGCGAGCACGCTGTGACGTGACTGCGGAAACGTGCATCCGGCGAAGCACTACGGGGAGCAAAGACTCCTTGAGGAGCTACCGCTCAATGATCCAACACATAATGCCGAATGCCAGGAAAAAACGGAATTTGATGCGGATTTCAGGTCAATAAGAGCAGATAACGTCAAGCGAAACGGGTCTCAATAAAGAAACAGTCAGTCCTGATTGTAAATTGAGGAAGTCATGCCCGAACACCAAAATCGCTTTTCTGCCCTTGAAGAGAAAATCAAGGAAGCTGGCTTGGATGCATTTTTGCTTTCAACCAAAGACAGTATCTTCTACTTCACGGGCTTCCGTTATGAGCCTTTTGAACGCCCTTTTTTCATTGTCGTTCGCCCAGACGTCGAACCGGTTTTTCTAACGCCTCGAATCGAGGCGGAGAACATGGCGACGATTGCCGTGCCGCACCGGATCGTCGAGTATATTGATTACCCAGCCCCTGCAGGTGGCAGCTACATCGAAGCCTTACAGAGCGTTCTGCCTGTTGATGCAAACATCGGCGTCGAAATGTCGATCACGGGCGAGTTGCTGGTATCGCTCGCTGGTTGGTCACCGCAGGTTTTGCCACTCGTGGAACAGCTCCGAATGGTCAAGAGTCCCGCCGAGATCGCTGCGATCCGCTTGGCAGCAAAGTATTCAGACCGCGGTCTGATGCTTGCCATGGAAATTGCCCAACTTGGTAGCCGCATTTTTCAGACAGACCACGCGAACGCCCTGCTGCGAGATGAGATCATCCGACAAGAGGGGCATCTTGACCCCTATATCTCAAGCATTTGGCAGGGAATTTGGGCCGCGCCGTACAGTGCTCAACCCCACCGTTTTCCAGAGCCCCAGGACACGTTGATTGAAGGCCCAAATGTCGGTCTCTCCTTTTTACGTGTGAATGGGTATTCCGCAGAAACCGAACGGACATTCTTTGTTTCTTCTCCCAGCAAAGAAGATACCGAGGTTTTCAACACTATGGTCGAGGCCGGCCGCATCGGTTTTGCATCGCTGCGCCCAGGCACAAGTTGCCACGAAATCGACCACAAGGTGATGAGTTTTCTTCGCGCCGAAGGCTTTGGAAACAACCTGCTGCATCGTACTGGCCACGGGATCGGTATGGGGGGCCACGAGGGCCCCTGGGTGGCAGAAGGCAGCAACGACATCCTTCAAGAAAACATGGTGATCAGTATCGAGCCGGGCATCTATTGGCGCGGTCAGGGAGGGTTCCGTCATTCGGATACGGTTTTGATCACGGCTGATGGATACGAGCTGCTCACGGACATGCCACGAGACATCGCATCGATGACTCTGAGCGTCTGACCTTCGAATTCCAATCAAACCAACAAGGAGAATACCAATGAAACACATGCTTTTCGCAAGTGTAGCGGCACTTTCAATCAGCACTTCTGGCGCTACGGCAATTGCAGCTGATGTAACCCTGAATCTATCCAACGAGTATTCTGCCACTTCTATTCACGGTGTGGGAGACGCCCGATTTGCTGATCTGGTCGCCGAAAAGACCGGTGGGACGGTTGAAGTGGTTGTCCATTATGGTGGTGCCCTGGGTTACAAATCGGCCGATCATTTCGACGCCGTGGGTGAAGGTGCACTCGAGATTGCAGACACTTATGGTGGCGCCCTTGGTGGCATCGATCCGTTGTTTCTGATCTCATCGCTGCCATTCTTTGTGACCACGGTTGAAGAAGCCGAGTTGCTATACAAAGTGGCAGAGCCTGAGTTCAAAAAAGTATTCGAGGACAACAACCAAATCCTGCTCTATGCATCGCCTTGGCCACCTTCAGGCATCTGGGCCAGCGATGCTAAGGACTCCTCTGATGCATTGGCTGGTCTAAAAATCAGAACATATGACAAGAATGGAACGACCGCGCTGAACGAACTTGGGGCCGCTGCGGTGCGTCTTTCCTGGGCTGACGTAGTTCCCTCAATTTCCACCGGAGCTATCGATGCCGTCCTGACATCGGCCGAAGGCGGTGTGTCTGGCAGCTTCTGGGAACACTTCGATACATTCACCGAGATCTACAACTACGCGATCCCGCTGAACTTCGTTCATATATCGAAGGACACCTTTGATACTCTCAGCGAAGAGCAGCAAGTCGCCGTTCTTGAGGCTGCAGCCGAAACCCGGGATCTGAACTGGGCCGCAATCCCAGAGCGTCTGGCCACCACCTACGGTCAGCTGGCCGAAAACAACGTAGAAGTAGTTACTTCGGGTGATGATGCTTATCGCGCGGCCCTGCAGATTGCGGGGGAAGCGGCACTAACAGAATGGCTCGAAAGCACTGGTGACCGAGGCCAGGCCCTGATCGACGCCTTCAATGCGGCCAAAACCCAATAAAACAAAGCTGACTGCGGTTCTCCTTAACACCGCAGTCGTTCCTTGGGAGGCACTATGCGATACTATATACGCACCATCGATGCCGCGTCCCACCTTGCTTTAATCTGCGCGGGCGCCATTCTTATCTACGCGGTTTCACACATTCTGCTCGAAACTGCTCTGCGGTCGATTTTCGACACCTCAACTCATGTGTTGGATGAATTTATTGGCTTCGCAGTCCTGTCGATCACATTTCTGTCCCTGTCCTGGACCTTGCAGGATGGAGGAATGATCCGCGTCAATATTCTCACTGACAGATTGCCCCGTCGCTCCCGGCAATGGTTGGAGTTTGTCGTTGCTCTGAGTGCCACCGGCATGGGTGCGTTCTTTTGCACGTTTCTCTGGCGCAATCTGGCAAAAAATTGGAAGCGCGGGGCAGTAAGTGAAAGCGTAGCTGAAGTGCCACTGTGGATTCCCGACCTGATCGTCTTTGTCGGCGCCTGTCTACTGGTTCTGCAACTGTCGACATTGGCCATTCGACCTTTCACTGAAAAATCTCAAGAGGGCTGACCATGGATCCCGTTACAACGGCAATTGCCGTATTCGCCTTGATGCTTGTTGTGCTGGCTTCCGGTATGTGGGTTTTTCTCGCTCTTGCCACTGCAGCTGCAATTTCTCTGTTTGCGTTAATGGGGTTCTCCCCAGACAAAATCGGTGCGATTGCCAGCCGGATCATAGTTCGTAGTGCTTCCTCGTGGGAGCTCGCCGCAGTACCGATGTTTATCTGGATGGGCGAAATAATGTTCCGCACGGATATCTCCGAGCGGCTCTACAAGGGCCTCTCACCTCTTGTTTCAAAAATACCCGGCGGGCTCCTGCACACCAATGTTCTCGGTTCTGCGCTTTTTGCCGCTGTATCCGGGTCCAGCGCTGCGACCACTGCGACTGTGGGTCGTATCACCACAAGTGAACTGAACCGTCGAGGCTATTCTCAAAGCCTTGCACTGGGTTCGCTTGCCGGAGCGGGCAGCCTTGGCCTCCTGATCCCGCCGTCAATCGTCTTGATCATCTATGGCGTGCTCGCAGAGGTCTCGATTGCGAAACTATTCATCGCAGGTGTGGTTCCAGGGATAATGATCGCAGCATTCTACGCAACCTACCTTGCAGCAAGATGTGCTATTTCGCCTGGGCTGGCTCCCCATGACCCAATCGACCAAGAGGATGCGCGCTTCAGTGCGATCGCAAGTAACCTTGCTCCGGTTCTGGGTCTTATCCTTGTGGTTCTTGGATCGATCTACACCGGGTGGGCGACGCCATCCGAAGCAGCCGCGATCGGCGTCTTCGCGGCACTGTGCTTCGCGGCAATAAGTCGACAATTGTCTCGTTCGATGTTGGCTGAGTCACTTGTCAATGCACTGAAAACATCATGCATGGTCTGCGCCATTTTGATGTGCGCTGCATTCCTGTCGTCCGCGATCGGCTACATGCATATACCTCGCAATATTGCCGTTGCAATCGATGCACTGAGCCTCTCACCCTATGTGTTGATCGCATCGCTGGCGCTCTTCTACATTCTTCTCGGGTTCTTTCTTGATGGCATCTCGATCATCGTGATGAGCTTGCCGATCACATTGCCTGTGGTGATTACGGCCGGGTTTGACCCAATATGGTACGGTATTTTTCTCGTTATCATGATAGAACTTGGCCAAATGACGCCACCGGTTGGGTTCAACCTATTCGTTATCCAAGGGTTCTCTGGAGTACCCATCCATAAGGTAGCAATTTATGCGATACCTTTCTTCCTGTTAATGTGTTTTGCGGTGCTGTTGATGGTTATTTTTCCACAAATTGCTCTTTGGCTTCCGGGATACTTGGCGGGATAAATTGAAATGGATCAGAGTGTTAAACCAAGAAGAACGCAGGCCGAAAGATCTGCAGCAACCCAAGCAAAAATCCTTGAAGCCGCGGAGTTCTTAATTGCGGAAAGAGGGCTGGCGCATATCTCCACGCAGGACATCGCCCATCATGCGAATGTCTCGCGAGGAGCAATGTTACATCATTTCCCGTCGCGGGCGGTGCTCATTCAGGCGGTATATGCCACCATGCTAATGCGTGAAGCCGAAAAATTGCGTGCTTTCGCAAGAGCTCTAAAACCTGGCCAGAATAGATTAAAGGCACTGACTGAATACATTTGGCTAAGATATCAGAGTGGCATCTTTCAGGTGTCTTTAGACTATATTTCTGAGGCGCGGGTTGATGCTGTTGAACTTGCCTATGTTTCGACCGAGTCTCGAAAGTTCAACGAGGCGCTCAACGATGTATGGCATGTCGAACTTGAAGCGTTCGGTTGTGATGTGGACACGCGGCAGGCATTGATGAACGAGTTCATGTGCCTTGTGAGAGGTATGGCGTTCCAAAGTCAGTGGCGAGATGATCCGAACTACTTTCAGGAAATGCTGCAAAACTGGCTTGTCAGAGCACGATCTATTTTAATCCCACTAAACACAAAGGATTAACTGCAGCACAAAATGCTGTGATTTTGAAAATCTCAGCGGAAAATGCTAAACTTGGCTTCAAAACGCACTTTCCTTTGGGTGTCTTTCGGTACTCTGAATGCAAAGTTAAAACGGGAAAGAAGCCGATGCTCTCCAATTCACTCATCGAAAAAGATCGCGCCCATTACTTCCACCCTGTTGTTCCAATCCGGGAGCATGAGCACCGCGGAGTTACAGTCATGCAGTCGGGCAAGGGAGTGTTCCTGACCGACGCAGAAGGCAACGAACTGCTTGATGGCTTTGCCGGCCTCTGGTGCGTAAATGCAGGTTATGGTCATGAAAACGTGGTCCAGGCCGCGGCGGAACAAATGCTCCGTTTGCCTTATGCAACTGGGTACTTCCACTTTGGCAGCGAGCCTGCAATTGAACTGGCTGCCAAATTGGCGGAACTGTCGCCCGGCGATCTGGATCATGTTTTCTTCACTTTGGGTGGTTCCGACGCTGTCGACACCGTAATCCGCATGGTGCGCTACTACTTCAACGCGCGTGAGGAAGGCACGAAGAAACACTTTATCGCACTGGAAAAGGGATATCACGGCTCCTCCTCAAACGGCGCTGGCCTGACCGCACTGCCCGTCTTCCAGGACAAGTTCGACCTTCCGATGCAGTGGCAGCACCACATCGCATCGCCGTTCCCATATCGTAATGAGGCAACCACCGACGAAGAGATCATCGCTCAGGGAGTTGCAAACCTGAAAGCCAAAGTGGCTCAACTTGGCGCTGAAAATGTGGCCGCCTTCATCATGGAATTGGTGCAGGGTTCTGGTGGAGTGATCGTGCTGCCCGAAGGTTACGCTAAAGCGATGCAGGACACCTGCCGCAAACTGGGAATCCTGTTCATAGTAGATGAGGTTATCACAGGTTTCGGCCGGACCGGCCCCATGTTCGGGTGTGAACACGAAGGGCTTACGCCCGACTTCCTGACGACAGCCAAGGGCTTGACGTCCGGCTACGCTCCGATGGGTGCGGTATTCGTCTCGGATGCCGTCTATCAAACCATCGCTGATGCTGCTCCCGAAGGCGTGCCGTTCGGCCATGGCTTTACCTATTCCGGCCACCCTGTAAGTGCCGCTGTGGCACTTGAGGTCATCAAGCTTTATGAAGGCGGGCTGATTGAGAACTCGAAAAGGGTTGGGGCCTATTTTGAACAGCAGCTCAAGACCCTACTCGATCATCCCGTCGTAGGCGAAGTGCGCGCAAAAGGGCTCCTTGCAGGGATCGAAATCGTTTCAAACAAGGACTCCAAGGCCAAACCCGCCAAGGAAAAAAATGTCGCGCGACGCTTGGCTAAAGCTGGCTATGAAAACGGGGTGATTTTCCGTGCCTTTGCCGATGACGTCATCGGCCTTGCCCCGCCCATTTGTATCACCGAAGCCGAGGTAGACCTGTTAACCAGCCGCCTCCGCGCAACTCTGGACACCATTTTGGACGTAGAAGGATAAACTCATGAAACTGTCTGACTTCAAAGCTCTTACATTCGATGTCTATGGTACTTTGCTCGACTGGGAAACAGGCATGGTCACCGGGCTGAAACCCCTGACCGACCGGGTTAGCCGCAGCCTAACGCGCGATGATGTTCTTGAGGCGCATGCGTTTTATGAAAGTACAACGCAACGCTATACGCCGTCGAAGAAGTACTACGAGTTGTTGCCCGTGGTGTATCGCCGTCTGGCAGAGGAATGGGGCGTCGAAGTGACCTGGGAAGAATGCGAGGCCTACGGAAGGGCTGCACGCCATTGGCCAGCCTTTGACGATACCATCGAGGCCCTGACCTACCTGAAGAAGCACTTCAAGCTGGTGGTGCTGACTAACACTGACAACCTCACCTTCTCGGGTGCCAATACTCGCCTTGGTGTACATTTTGACGGCGTTTATACCGCAGAGGATGTAGGCAGCTACAAACCGTTCGACCGCAATTTCGATTACATGCTCGAAATGCTGAAACGGCAAGGGATCGAGAAGAACGAAATTCTGCATACAGCCGAAAGCATGTTTCACGACCATGCACCTGCCAACAAATACGGACTGGCCAATTGCTGGATTTACCGCCGACACGATCAAGAAGGTTTCGGCGCCACCATGAACCCCGGTGAAATGCCGAAGTACGATTTCCGATTCAACAGCATGATGGACATGGCGAAGACACATCAGGCAGAGTTGGCTGGCTAAACAAAAGGAGGAAAGAATATGGTGGGGAACCCGAAGCTCGACCGGATCGACATCAATATTCTTTCCACTCTGCAGACGCAGGGCAACATCACCAATGTGAATTTGGCTGAGGCTGTGGGCTTGTCTCCCAGCCCCTGCCTCCAACGGGTGAAGCGGCTTGAAAAAGCGGGCTACATCCAAAATTACCGGGCCGTCATCAACCTCAGGAAACTTGGTGAACATGTAACGGTTTTCACTGAAGTCACGCTTGCAGACCATCGCCGAAAGGACTTCGTGAGGTTTGAGAACGAAATCCGCAAGCATGACAACGTAGTGGATTGCTACTTGCTGAGTGGCGGATACGATTACCTGTTGAAGTTTGTGGCACGCGGTGTGTCCCAGTACCAGGAGATCATGGAGGATCTGCTGGAACGGAACCTCGGCATCGACAAGTATTTCTCCTACATTGTGATCAAGCCGGTTGTCGAGAAGCACAGCGTGCCGATTCAGGATCTGGTCGACCGGGACTAAGGCCCGACAGAAAATGCCGAAGTTCTGACAAACAAAGCACAGAATGCTGGCCGACTGGCAAAATCAAGATTTCCGCCCGCATAAACTCGATAGGATTCTTCCAACTGCTGGAGTTGGAAATTATGAACCTTCAAGACATCTCTCTGTTTCGTCAGCAAAATCTGGTCGCGGGCGAATGGATCAACGCCGACAACGGTGCGACGATCGAAGTGGATAACCCCTCAACACTTTCTGTTGTTGGCACTGTACCAAATTGCGGTTTTGACGAAACGAACCGTGCTATCACAGCCGCTGAAGCCTGCTTCGCCACCTTTCGCAAGACCACTGCAGCACATCGTGGGGCGCTGTTGGAAAAGTGGTACGTCCTGATCATGGAAGCTCAAGACGACCTGGCCACGCTCATGACGCTCGAACAAGGAAAGCCATTTGCGGAATCCAAAGGTGAGATCGCTTATGCCGCGTCCTTCGTGAAGTGGTTCGCCGAAGAAGGCAAACGCGTCTACGGCGAGACAATTCCAAGCCCGGTCCAAGACCGTCGCATCATTGTGCAGAAGCAGGCCGTTGGCGTCTGTGCAATCATCACGCCCTGGAACTTTCCGGCCGCGATGATTACCCGAAAAATTGCACCGGCATTGGCGGCGGGTTGCCCGGTGGTCATTAAGCCTTCGGAGTTCACTCCTTTCACGGCTCTCGCATTGGGTGTGCTGGCTGAGCGGGCTGGCTTTCCCGCTGGCGCGGTCAACATCGTCACGGGTGACCCGGCAGGCGTCGGTGGCGCGCTGACCAGCAACCCTGCAGTGCGTAAGTTGTCCTTCACCGGATCCACGCGCGTGGGCAAACTGCTGATGGAACAATGTGCAGGCACCATGAAACGCCTCAGCCTTGAGTTGGGCGGCAACGCACCGTTCATCATTTTCGAAGATGCCGACTTGGATCTTGCCGTCGAAGGCGTCATGGCGTCGAAGTTCCGCAATGGAGGGCAGACCTGCGTCTGCGCCAATCGGATCTTTGTCCAGGCCGGCGTCTACGATGCCTTCGCTAATAAGCTGGCAGCCGTTGTAGGTAACATGAAGTTGGGCGATGGATTCCAGGACGGTGTCGAAATTGGTCCCATGATCAATGAAGCCGCGATTACCAAGATTAAGTCGCACCTGGATGATGCCGTGGCAAAGGGTGGCACCGTCATTGTCGGAGGTAAGCAGGAAGACGCGAGCACACGTTTCATCAGCCCGGCTGTTGTGACCGGTGTGACGACCAAGATGCTCATGGCTGACGAAGAGACGTTTGGTCCTGTCGCCCCGCTCTTCAAATTCGATACCGAAAGTGAAGTACTTGCTGCGGCCAATGCCACTCCTTACGGGCTGGCGGCCTATTTCTATACCAACGATTTAACCCGTACATTCCGTGTCAGCGAGGAGCTGGAAACCGGCATGATCGGTATCAATGTCGGCGGGTTTGCCACTGAAGTCGCGCCCTTCGGCGGCATCAAGGAAAGTGGTCTGGGTCGCGAGGGTGCCCACCACGGCATCGACGAATACCTTGAAGTTAAAACGCTGCACATCGGCGGCATCGCATAAGGAGGCTATCGCATGACCAAGACCTACCGCATTGCCGCAATTCCCGGAGACGGCATCGGAAGAGAAGTTCTGCCAGTCGGGCAGCGTGTAGTTAACACTGTTGCAGGTAAACTTGGCTTCAACGTGGAGTGGGCAGAATTTGACTGGTCCTGCGAGCGTTACCATGAAACCGGACGCATGATGCCGGAAAATGGTATTGAACAGATCAAATCGTTCGACAGCATCTATCTGGGCGCAGTTGGTTATCCTGGAGTGCCCGATCACGTCTCACTTTGGGGTTTGCTGATCCCATTGCGGAGAGAGTTGGATCAATATGCCAACGTGCGCCCCGTGCGGCTTTTGAAGGGGATCACCTCTCCGCTCGCAGGTCGTGGGCCCGAGGACATCGATTTCATCGTCGTGAGGGAAAACGTCGAAGGGGAATACTCCGAGATTGGCGGGCGCGTCTATCAAGGCACCGAACACGAAGCTGCAATCCAGGAAAGCATCCTAACGCGTCGCGGTACAGACCGGATCATGGATTATGCCTTTGAACTGGCCAAGACGCGCAAACGCAAGCACGTGGCTTCAGCTACCAAATCCAACGGCATTATTCATACGATGCCTTTCTGGGACGAGCGTTTCGCGGCTGCTGCGCAACGCTACCCGGGCGTCGAAACTGCACAGTTCCACATTGACATTATGACAGCCCATTTCGTCCTGCATCCCGATTGGTTCGACGTGGTGGTCGCCTCGAACCTCTTTGGTGACATCCTCTCGGATCTCGGGCCCGCTGTCGCCGGGTCGATCGGCATCGCACCCTCGGCAAATATCAATCCGGAGGGCAAGTTCCCTTCGATGTTTGAGCCTGTCCACGGGTCCGCTCCCGATATCGCAGGCAAGGGCGTAGCTAACCCTGTTGCGGCTGTGTGGACCGCCGCCATGATGCTGGATCACTTGGGCGAAACAGAAGCCGCCGCAGAAATCGAACATGCAATCGAAACTTCGCTGGAACACCCGGATACCAAGACCCGCGACTTGGGCGGCACTGCTGATACCTCCGGGTCCGAAGCCGCCATTCTGGCAGCTCTTTCATAAGGAGAACAGACATGCAGAAAGCTGAGATCGTCTATGACGACTTCGCCAAAGTGGAAATGCGCCTTGGCAAGATCGTGGAGGTCAAAGATTTCCCCCGCGCCCGCAACCCGTCCTACAAGGTTTGCGTCGATTTCGGAGAGTTGGGGCAACGATGGTCGAGTGCTCAGATCAAGAATTACTCCGAAAGCGAGCTGATCGGTCGCCACGTGGTGTGCGTCGTTAACATGCCGCCCAGAAATATCGCTGGGTTCAAGTCGGAAATCCTGATCATGGGTGTTCCCAACGACGCCGGAGAAACCATCCTCTTGCAACCGTCTGCAGACGCAGTGCTCGGAAGTGAAGTCTTTTGATGTCAGCGAAGCATACAGCACTCGGCGCTTTGGCTATTCTGTTATGGGGCACTTTGGGGGCCCTCGGTGCCCTTTCAGCATCGTTGCCTCCCTATCTGGTTCTGACCTTCTGCTTCGCAATAGCGGCAGGTCTGGGGCTAATTATATGCGTCGTCACAGGGCGCGAGCCTGCGCGCATTTGGGATCGTCGTACGAGCCTGTTTGCTGGCCTTTTGGCTGCCTACCATCTTGCATACCTTGAAGCCTTTCACCACGCAGCGCCCATTCCAGTATCACTCATAAACTACCTTTGGCCTGCCTGTTTGATCATTCTTGGAAACTTATTCTTTCATCTGCGTAGTGGAACGTCGGGATATGTCGGAACCGCGCTTGGCTTTATCGGCGTTCTGATATTGATCGGCAAAGATGGTTTTGCACTCCAAATATCGGAAGCATTTGGCTATGGTCTTGCATTCCTTGGAGCCATTTTGTGGGCGTTGTTTTCTAACCTGAGACGTCACGATCAGTCTGACGCCATATCCGCAATGACGACAATCTGCTTGGTATCCTCATTGTTTTGCCTGCTTTGGTGGATAGCAAAAGGGATGAATATACCAACATTCAGCGCTTTGGATGTTTGGGTTATCCTTGCGCTCGGCTTGGGGCCAGCGGGTGGTGCTTTTTTCCTTTGGGACTTAGGGATGCGCCACGGCAACGCGGCTTTGCTTGGTGTTTTAGGTTACTCCGCGCCAGTAGTTTCCACCATTCTCATGCTGGCTCTGGGTTTGGGTCAACCGGGATGGGAAGTATTTGCAGCGATAGGATTGATAACTTTGGGCGGTATAGTGAGTGGTTCAAAGGGGTTCCAAAGGTGCCGAACCATACGAACCGGCAAAAACCGCAGAGTGACGAGAAAATGGAGCAACGACCAAGGTTACCACAAGACCAAATCCCAATACCAAGGAAGAGACTCAAGGCGCTATGTTTGGTTTTCTGCGTCTTAGTTTTGGCGTCCGTGAGTTTTGCTGTTTTTGTTTAACTTTTTCGAAGCTGATCGCTTCTCTGTTGGTATTCTCTCGGCCCATTCCTGCCGTCCAGCGGACACCTTCGATGCTGCGGTGCAGCCCGTCAAACCTGCCGTTCGCTACCAGTACAACATAGGGTATCGGTCGAGCGAACAGTTCGCGGATTTTCTGGACCTTCAGCCCAACGCCTCACACGCGCGTAAACGGTCCCAACCGTGCCTTCCCAGCAGAGTCAAGCGCCGCATCGGAGCTTGACCGAAGCGGCCAATAGTCAAACTCGGGCACACGGAGTTGTGAGAGGTTGAGCACACGATACTGAATTTTAGGTGAAGTCTGTTATCTGTCCCTAAAAAATCCAGTTCTATGTCGCAAAAAAGTATTTAGACAGGCAATTCCGACTTGGATTCGTCTATCTGCTCAATGTCAACCTCGGCCAGCGAAGAAATGACGCAATCCGCAGCCGTTAGTTCACTCTCGTGATCTTCATGAAGAAGACCTACGCAATAGAAACCACCATTCTTTGCCGCTTCGACACCGGAAGAGGAATCCTCGATCACGATACATTCATCCACATTAAGCCCCAGCCCGCTGGCGGCGGTGAGGAATATATCAGGGTTGGGTTTCCCATTTTCGACATCGTCGCCTCCGATAACAACCGGAAAGGCATCCAACAAACCAGCTTTTTCGAGAACGGCTCGGACATTGGCGCTGCTGGAAGCGGCCGCCAGCCCGTAACCCTCCGACTGGCATTGTCTTACGAGGTGCACAGCAGCATCGAAGACACGAAATTCGCCTCGCTCGATCATTTCAACATAATAGTCATTTTTTTTGTCTGCGGCGGTTCTGACTTCATTCTCCGAATGCCGGGTCATGACCGCGCGCGCGCCGTCATAACGAGGGCGCCCATCGACAAGTCGCCGGTATTCCGCCCTTCCAAACTCATACCCGTATTCTTCGAACATGCGTTTCCAAGCAGCAAAATGCGCCGGTACGGTGTCGACCAAAACACCATCGAGGTCAAAGATCAGTCCTTTGATCGGCATGCTGAATCTCCTGGTTCGAGCCTGTGCAAGAAACACGTAGCATGTAAGGATTTTTCTTCAATCGGCTGGCATGTGAATGTTTATATGGCATAATTATTCACGCTGTCAGGATCCTGCTAACGAACAATATTGAACAAATGATCGACGTTAAAAAACTTCCATTTGAAGAACGCGCCCAGTGCGCTGCCTATATGCGCGCAACGCACAACATGTCGCAGGTAGAGATAGGAGCAATTCTTGGTGGCCTGTCTCAACCGCATGTATCGCGGTTACTGAAACACGCTGAACGCCAAAACTACTTGGTCATCGAACAACGCTTCGTCAAAGAACAATTCTCAGACGAGTGGATTGCCCAGATGGACGAAATGCTGGCTCCTTCAGGGTTGAATTCTGATCTGAAGCGATATTGCAACAGGAACAAGCTTAGACCGCCTCGGCTTGGGGTGTTTGAAAGCGGCCCGGGGAACACCGAGGCTGCGCTGTCACAGCGCCGTACCAGGTTTGGACGAACCGCATCCGGGCGATTGATAGAACTGATCGAGAAATCGAACGTCATCGGCGTTGCGTGGGGTCGAACAATCAAGTCTCTGGCAGAAGGGATTGCAGCCTCAAGGCAGCCCATAGATAAGTCGCAAAAGACTGAGTTTGCAGCGGTTTGCGCAGAATTGATGTCGCTGGCTCAGCATGGATACTCTGCCAGCCGGCTTGCCGGAACGTTTGATGAGCTATTTAACGATCAGCCGGAGGATAGCCCTCAGCTCACTGGTTTCCCGGCATACATACCCCGTCACTACGATGAGACCATGCGCCGTTCCATTTGGCAGTACATCTCTGACACCCCGGGATTTCACCGCGTGTTTTCGGGTCCAGACGCATTGATTGATAAAATGGATATGTTGATTTCCAGCGTCGGGTCTTCAAGCACTCCGGTTCTGGGCAGTTTTGAAGAGCTGGTTCAGGCTGGCGGGTTAAGGGCTGACGATCTCCGGCAATTGGTCGTCGGGGACCTTGGCGGTATTTTGATCCCGAGAACCGAAATTTCACAGGCCAAGATGGACCTGATTGACGAGCTGAACGGGCTGTGGACCGGGATCAAAACAGAGCATGTCAAAGCCATCGCAGATCGGGCATTTGACGATCCTGATCAAAGTGGTGTTGTGGTCGTCGCGATTCAGAAGGAACGAGGCGATACGGTATTCGAACTGATCACCCGGGGGCTTGTTAACGAATTGCTCATCGATCACGCGGCAGCGGAACAACTGCACACGCGCGTTGCTGAGGCTCTTGCAGACTGACGATAGCACCTCGGCACACCTTGACCATTCCTGCGAGAAAAATCTTGGTTGTCACGCAGGCTGCGGTGCTAAGACCGCTTCCTCTCCGGCAATCAAAGTAACAGGATGGCCCATCACCTCGATATCCTCTTTCGTGCCGGACGGAGCAATCAGCTTAAACCGACACTCGTCATGAGAAATCAGAACTTCGACGTCATTCCCCTGCCACTTCAGATTAAACCGGATGCCGGACCATGCCTCGGGCAGCCAGGGTTTGAACGTCATCTTGCCGTGCTTGACCCGGAACCCGCCAAACCCACAAACAAGCGACTGCCAGGTGCCACCGGCCGATGCGATATGCATCCCGTCCTGTGTGTTTCCCTGATTGTTGACCAGATCAACAAAGGCAGAACGTTCGAAATAGTGATGGGCCGAGGAAATGTCGCCGACTTCAATCCCCATGATCGAATGAATGGCCGGGCTGAGCGATGATTTGTGCATCGTGCGTTTCTCATAAAACGCATAGTTCGCCTTTTTGATTTCGTCTGAAAACTCGTCGGGCAAGAGATAGTTCAACATGATCACGTCAGGTTGCTTGAGTAGCATCGAGCCATTCAGTGAAAAGTGATCATGCCCCTCCGGGTAGACCGGCATACGGTTTTTGTCCCATTCGGTGATGGGAATGTCCTTGAGCTGGAAATATCCTTCAAATTGCTCAATCAGATTGCGGGACGGGTCAAAGGGAACATAGATTTTTTCGGCCGTTTCCAGCCAATTATCCACTTCCTTTTCTGTTAAATCTAACCGAATCCGCAATTCGTCATGAACCGCTGACGAGGCCTCGCTGAACTCTTTGAAAACACGTGCGGATTGCTCCAGATGCCATTTCGCCATTCGGTTGGTGAACGTGTTGTTGTCGACATGCTCGTGAAACTCGTCCGGCCCAATAACGTTTGTCAGCTCGTACCGGTCCATGTCTTTGTTCCATTCCAGTCGACTGATCCAGAACCGGCTGGTCTGATACAAAACCTCGGCCCCGAAATCGCGAAGGAAATCTTTGTCTCCGGTCGCCGCAACATAACTGAGGATGCCATATGCCACACATGCGGTGACGTGAATCTCTTCTTCTCCGGTCCAGATCCGGTTCGCGCCGTCCGCTGTCCATTTTGGCGTTGTCTCCACCCCGGTATCAGCGGATTCCCACGCGTACTGCGCGCCCTTAAGCCCATTCATGCGGGCATTCTCAAGTGCGCCGTTCAACGTATTGTAACGGTATTTCAGAAGGGCTTTGGCCGTCTCCGGCTGCGTGAATATATAGAATGGCAGCAGGAAGATCTCGGTATCCCAGAAAACGTGACCTTTGTAGCCTTCCCCAGACATGGATTTGGCGCCGATGTTCGCGCGCGGGTCGTTTTCGTTGGCTGCTATAAGCAAGTGATAGATGTTGAAGCGCATCGCCCGCGTTGCTTCAGGATCACCCGTCACCACACAATCACAGGAATCCCATTTTTTGCGCCATGCTGCGGCACTTTCGCTTAGACATGCGGAGAACCCTTTGGCATGCGCGGTCTCCAGAGACGCTTCGCATTTGGCTGCCAATTCCGCGCCGTTCAGATCTCGCGATGTATAAATCGACACCAGCTTTTCGAAAGTCAGACTTTGCCCGTTGAGCGCCTCGACAGAAATGGTTTGCGAAACCTGCTCATAATCAAGGTTTGCGCCTTTGAACTCGCTAAAGGAAGGCCAATCCAAGGCAGACGACATGCCAATCGAAATGCCAGTGTCCAGAGTCAGAGCTTCGATATAGGACGCATCGCTGCTTGCATGTGACTGAGTGACCTTCAGGTGTCGGCTTTTGGCCCATTTTTCCCATTTTACCTCGGGATGGAAATCCGGGTTTCCTTGATAAGCTGGCAATCGATCCAGATTGTATCGATGGGCATCAAGGGCGCTTTCGACAGTGATCTCGGACGAGTGGTTTTCCAGAGTGACGATCAGGCGAATGCCACAGATGTGCTGATCGGCAAAACTGGCAAAGCGGATGCTGGTGATTCGAGTGCGACGGCCTTTGCTATCTTCAAAAACCGTATCTCGGTGGAGAAATCCGGTCTGCAGATCCAACACGCGCTTGTGTTCGACCACTTTACACGTTTGGACATCCAGAATTTCACCTTCGACACGAACCCGAAGCGGCAGCCAGGTCGGCACATTGACCTGATCGATCACCGTCGAGTCATGGTGATCGTAAACACCAGCCAGATAGGTGCCAGACAGCTCTCCTTTGTGACCCTCTTCCAGCGACCCACGTGTGCCCTGATAGCCGTTGCCGACCGTAAAAATGGTCTCCTTGAAGTTCGCTTCATCCAGATTGAATTGGGTTTCTTCGATCAGCCAGTCGCTACTGCTCAGCATTGTCTGCATGTCAGGGCTCCATTCGGGTGATATTTCGGATAATTCAATCGCCGTAGGTTTCGGCAATCTGACGTTCGGTTTCTTCCAGTGATCCGTAGACATCCAGCTCGCTGCTCGAGCAGCGCTGTGCTCCTGCACAGTTTCCGAACTGGCAGGCTGTGACGAAATCGCCAGTCTTGAGGTAGCCAAAAGCCAAACCACCAGCAAAGCTGTCACCGCAGCCCGTGGTATCGACCACATCCTCGACAAGCACTCGCTTGACCAGATGTTCCCGCATCCGGCCGGTTGCATCCTTGTGGTAGACGGCGCAGCCGTGTTGATCCAGCGTGACGTAGAGCGCCTTGACGCCAAGATCCAGGCAGTGCTGGGCGAACTTGGGCAACTGGTCCATCGTGAGTTCGCTTATTTCCTGCAACTCGTCAGAACCGTATTCTCCCTTGAACCAACTGCATTGCGCCTCTTCCAAATTCATCTTCAGAAGGTCGATATGCGGAAGCCAGCGATCTCTATCGATCCAGAATTTATGATACCGTTCGCCATGTGCTGAACACCCGCTGGTGGGACCATGCGCATCAAATACAACCAGACCATCGCTGTTGGCCTTGATGTATCGGATCGTTTCCAACGGAACCTCGAAATCCGTGATCGGAACGAAAACGAAAGCCTCGCAATCCATCAGGTCTTCGATGTCGTCGGGCAGGATCGGGTTCATGAAACCCGTCTGCTTTTCGTTGCGATGGTTCTGATCGACGTAAACCAGATCGATCACCGCGCCCTGATCGGCGTCGCCTGTGACATGGCTGACATCCAGATACGGAAACTCAGACAGCAAGGTGCGAATATTGTCGACGTCCGACCTGCGCACATGGCTGACAACGTTGATCCGCGAACCCGGACCGGCCAGCGAGGACATACAGACCGCTGTATAGACCGCGCAGCCAAATTTATTGAATTTCTCACCCTGATAGCTGGTGATATTGTCCCTTGGGATCGGGCCAAGGACTGCGACATTGATCTTGTCAGACATTTCGATCCCTTGCTTTTATTTGCTGTTTTGCCGGCGGGCGTATGCGTGATTATAGCAGCTTCAGTTCTGATAGATCTGTTCGCTGGTATAGAACCCGCCATCGATCACCGTGCTGTCGATCGTATCTTTTGACACTGCAAAAACAGGGGTGATAACCGTCGGGATTTCCGCGAAACCATTGTCGATCAGCGTATGCTCACCGATCAATTCGCTGATTTCGGCATCCGGAGACTGCGCTATTTTCACGGCAATATCCGCCGCCTCATAGGCCAGAGGTTTGATTTGCTTCCAGATTTCCAGCGCCTGTATGTCATTGGCGACCATTTGGACATTCTTCAGATCAGCATCTGACCCGGCAACAAAGACCTGATCAGCCGATGCCAGATCCTCATCCGACAATGCTGCCAGAACCCCAAAGGCAAGCCCGCTGTTGTTGGCGATGAACGCATCGATGTCGTTGTCATATTCGACCAGTAGGTTCTCGGCAGTGTCTCTGGCCATATCAGGAGACCAGTCTACATGGCTGCGATCCGCAACAAGCTCGAGCCCAGGATGATCGGCAATCACTTTCAGCACACCGCTGCTGAGCGCTTCGGCATTGGCATCACCAGGCTGACCGCGGATCAGGGCGACCCGGCCTTTGACCTCACCGCGGGTATCATTCAGCCAGTCCACCATCGCTTCGGCCTGAAGCTGCCCGACGGCCCAACTGTCCTGCATAACCATGACGTCAAGCGGCCCGTCCTGCAGCATCGAGTCGTACCCGACGACTTTGACGCCTTGATCGTGGGCCAAATCAACAAGGGCACCAGCGGTTGCGGTGTTGACGGGTTGCAGGACCAGAACGTCCACCCCCGATTCCAGCATTTCCTCAACCTGCTGCAACTGACGCAATGGATCATTGCCGCTGCTATCAAAGATCACATCTGCACCTTGGGATTCCGCGCGTGCAATGAACAGGGATTTGTCAGTCTGGTATCTGGCTTCCTGCATGGTCTTGAGCAGGAACCCGATTGTAGCGTTGTCCTGCGCTGCCGCGATCATTGGCAGCGATGCGGATAGAAAGCCGGCCAAACCCAAAGCTCTGAGGCCGTCTGTGCGTAAGGTTGCTAAAATGGACTGGACCATCGCTTACCTCCCAACTGTCATTCAAGTTTTCGGGGATTTTGGCTTTGCCCCCGGTGCGTGTGACCCGGGGCAGGCCAGCAACATTATTTTTTCTGCATCACATCGAACCAGACGGCGAGGATGATGATCAGGCCTTTGATGATCAACTGATAGAACGTGACCACACCAAGCAGGCTCATGCCGTTGTTCAGGACCCCGATCAGCAGGGCACCGATGATGGTTCCACTCACCTTGCCAGAACCACCCGCCAGGCTGGTACCGCCGATAACAACCGCTGCAATCGCATCAAGCTCAAACATGGTTCCAAGGTTGGGTGAGGCACCGTTCAGACGCGAGGCTAGGATGATACCAGCCAGCGCCGACAGAACCGAAATGACCGTATAGACAATCATCTTGGTGCGGACGACGTTGATGCCGGACAGGCGAGCCGCATCTTCGTTTCCGCCAAGCGCGTAGAGGCGGCGACCAAAACGGGTGCTGTTCAGCGTATAGATCCCGGCAAACGCAATGACTGCAAAGATCGCAACAGGAACGGGGATCCCCTTATAGCTGGTGAACACGTGGAAGGCCAAAGCAAACCCGCCGATCATCACGGCCCCGTTGACTAGCAGTTCCTGCATATTCACTTCGACGCCATGCGCCTTGCTTTGCTGAACGTCCCGGAAGATCGAATAGACAGCAAGCGCAGCACACACGATCAGGACGATACTGGACATCATCGGCGGGATATAAGCCCCACCAATCAATGGGAACACATTACTCGTTACCGGGACAGAACTGCCGTTGGTTAGGGTCAGTGCCAAACCGCGTGCGATGGTCAGCATCCCAAGGGTTATGATGAATGGTGGTATGTTGAACTTGGCTATCCAGAACCCGTTCCACAGACCTATTCCAACACCCACGATCAATAGGGTTGCAGGCACCGCCAATATTGTCGGCACGCCCCATTGCATCATGAGCGTACAGACGACTGCTGATAACCCGACGACAGAGCCAACGGATAGATCAATACCCGCAATCAGGATGACCATGGTCATGCCTACGGCAATGATCCCGATGATGGTAACCTGACGGGACAGGTTGCTAAGGTTCCTCGCGGTGAAAAACGCGTCGTCGGCAAAGCTGAGCCCAACGACAAGCACGATCAACGCAATTAGCGTCGCATTGTCCTTTATGAAGTTTATCAGGTGGTTTTCCTTGGCGCCGCCTGCACCAACACCTGCAACGTTGCTGTCAGCACTCATTTGCTTCCTCCCTTATGCGCTGCCGGTGGCATACGCCATGATTGCTTCTTTCTTCGCGTCGTCCCGTTCAAAGTTCGACACGATCTCGCCTTCGCACATCACCAGAATCCGATCGCACATGCCCAAAACCTCGGGCAGTTCCGAAGAAATCATGATGACGGTGACACCCTGCTGGACCAGTTCGTTCAGCAACTTGTAAATCTCGACCTTGGCGCCGATATCGATCCCGCGTGTGGGCTCATCCAGGATGAACACATCCGGGCGCGAGTTCAGCCACTTACCCAGAATGACCTTCTGCTGGTTGCCGCCGCTGAGCGTCCCGATCACGGTGTCAATCGACGGTGTTTTGACACCAAGCTGGTCGACATATTCCTTAACGACTTTGCGCTCCTGCTGGGTGTTGATGATACCCAGAACCTTTGAGCTGATCGTCTCAAGCGAGGAAATCGTCGTGTTGAAGGAAATGGATTTGTCCAGAAATAGCCCCAAAGCCTTACGATCTTCGGTCAGCAGTGCGATGCCGGCATCGATTGCATCCTTCGGAGACTTAATATCCAGCTTTTGCCCATTTAGCTTAACTTCACCGGTGGTCTGATCCGGATAGGCACCGAATACACCGCCAACCAGTTCGCTTCGGCCAGCACCCATTAGACCGGAGATGCCCAATATCTCGCCTTTGCGGGCAACGAAGCTGGCGTTCTTGACCAGATAGCTGCCAGGCAGGTCGGGGTTTGTGACGGACAGATCGTTCACCTCCAAAGTCACCTCACCCGGTGTGAAATCGACCTTGGGAAACATATCCTTGATGTCGCGCCCGACCATTCGGGCGATGATCTGATCCAGCGTGATATCCGCGATCGGAGTGACTTCACCGATCGTCTGGCCATCGCGCAGAACCGCGATCCGGTCGGCGATCTGCTCGATCTCTTCCATCTTGTGTGAGATGTAGCACATGCAGACACCGTCGGCTTTCAGCTTGCGGATGATACGGAAGAGATCCTTGACCTCCTTATCCGTCAGCGCCGACGTCGGTTCGTCCAGCACCAGTATCTCGGCCTTGAGCGACAGGGCTTTGGCAATCTCAACCATCTGCTGTTTGCCCACAGTGATGTTCTGCACCAGATCTGTCGGGCGAATGTCGTTGATACCCAGTTCGGTCAGCAGTTTCTGGGTTTCGGCAAATGTCTGGTTCCAGTTGATCCTGCCCTTGGCATCGGTGAACTGGCGATCCAGAAAGATGTTTTCGGCAACCGACAAACCGGGAATCAGGTTGAGTTCCTGATAGATGATGCCAATGCCGGCCGCCTCGGCCTCTTTCGTATTCGCGAACCGGACTCTTTCACCGCGCAAAAAGATATCGCCCTCGTAAGTTGGATAGGGCCAAACCCCGCTAAGCACTTTCATCAACGTGGATTTGCCCGCTCCGTTTTCTCCCATCAACGCCAAGAGTTCGCCCGAGCGGGCTTCGAAATTGACATTGTTCAGGGCGCGAACACCGGGAAAATCCTTGATGATACCCTGCATTTTCAGGACGACTTCAGACATGCTTTTTCCCATCACATTCAGAAAGGTATTTCGGACATTCCCCACCCTGACCGGCAGTTTCGCCGTGACGGGTTAAGGAAGGAGGGCACCATGAAGCAGCGCGCGGGGAGTACACGCATAGGGAGCCAGATGGCGAAAAGCCCTCCTTCAGGAAAAGGTCCCGAGGATCAGTTCCCGTAGACTTCTTCCTTGGAGTAGAAGCCGCCAGCGATGATCGTGTCATCGATGTTGTCCTGTGTCACAAGCGTGATCGGAGTCACGATTGTCGGCACATCGGCGAAACCGTTGTTGATAACCTTGTCCACTTTGACCAGATCTGCGGGCGCGGTGTTGGGATCGGCGGCCAAAGCGACCGCCACTTCTGCCGCAGTTTCTGCCAACGGATCAATCTGCTTCCAAATTTCAACGGCTTGCTTGCCTTGCGCAACATATTGGATATTGGCCAGGTCGGCATCAGATCCGGCTACAAACACTTTGTCTGATGAAGCCAGCCCCTGTGCTTCCAATGCCGCGATAACACCACGAGCCATGCCGCTGTTGTTGGCGATAAACGCGTCGATGCTGTTGCTGTTAGAGGTCAGCGTGTTTTCCGCAGTCGCCATGGCCTTCTCAGATGACCAACCTTCATGCGCCTGATTTGTTACCAGTTCCAACCCCGGGTTCGCTTCGACAATCTCCAACACACCGCTGCTCATGGCAATCGCGTTGGAGTCGCCGGGTTGACCTTGAATCAGGGCGATCTTGCCGGACACCTCTCCGTTCTTCTCCTGCAGCCATTCGACCATGGCTTCGCCTTGCAGGCGGCCCACGGCCCAGCTGTCTTGCATCACCATCGCATCCAGCGGCCCGTCCACGAGCATCGAGTCATACCCTACAACGCGCACACCTTCGCTGTTTGCCATGCTGACCATGCTACCGGCAGTACCAGTATTCACCGGCTGTAACACGATGACATCTGCTCCCTTGGCGAGCATGTTTTCAAACTTAGCCAGCTGGGTCAGCTCGTCATTATTCGCTGAATCAAAGATAACTTCGGCGCCCAGTTCCTCGGCTTTCGCAGTAAACGCGGCGCGGTCACGTTTGTAGCGCTCTTCCTGCATGGTTTTCAGCAGAAAGCCAATTTTGACATCGCCTGCATACGCTGTCCCGGCAGTCAGTGCGACAGCGGCGACAGAAAGCAAGGCGGCTCTACGGGTAATGGTCTGCATCAGGGACATATTTCCTCCAGTGTATGTTCCTTGGCTGCCGGGCCAATTGGGCCGACAACGCGAAATGCTTCGCAAATTGTGCTGGGTGCCGGCTAACCGGTGAGAACAAGCGTCAATCTCAAAGCGATAACGCTAACATAGCGGTGAAGATTGAGAGGAGAATTTGTATATTTAGAAAGCATAAATATTCACAGCGCAGTTGGGATCCCTGCGCCCAAAGGGATTTTACATATTTAACAACACCATAATAGGTTGCCACTCACTAATCGAAAACACTGAAGTCTCTTGGTCAGGCCGCGACAGAGTTGTACCGTAATCGCGAAGCGGGTTGTAAAGCCGCGAAATCGGCAATCAAACATCCTGATGAGATCGCCAGGCCGACACCGTCTGGTGTTTTCTCTGTTGGCGTGCTCAAGCGGACCAATAGGTCAATTCATGCAACCGCTGTCGAATGGCCGCTAACCAAGAATGCGAATGGCTATTTCGGGTGTTGTCACGTTAACTTCCGACCCACCAAGGAATACTGATGCCCGGACTTCAAGCAGCTCGAGTGGCGGCATTCCAGGCGTCAAATGCTTCGAGGCGGTGATATCGAATTGTTAAGGCTGAGCGAC
>NZ_JBQFZU010000043.1:0-24325 GCF_056542405.1 Ruegeria sp. AD11(2025)
AACAGGCATCTCCCACCCAGCAAAATCAACCATCTTACCACCCAACTCAACATGCAATGAGTACAACGGCGTGCGCTTAATATCGGTCATGTCTTAAGCCTTTCAATCAGCGGGACTGGTCACGAACGACCATGACGGTGCAATGCGCGTTGCGCACGACACGGGCCAGATTCGGGCCAATCTCATAATTCGGGAAATCGCCTTTGGTCGAAGCCATGACGATCAGATCGAAGCCCTCTTTGTAGGCGAGCTTCAGGATTTCGCGGTAAACGCTGCCTTCTTCGATATGGATTGCCACGTCCGAGGCATTGCCGTGGTCCAGAATCGCCTGAACCGCGTTGCGCACGTGCTCTTTGGCACCAGCGCCATAGTTGGCGGGCAGGTTCGGCAGCTGGATGATCTCGGGGATGACGGAAACCGTGTGTAGCTCGGCCCCGTAAAACTTCGCCTGTTCCAGCGCAAGCGGCAGGGCGTTTTTCCACGAGCGGTCGTCGGTATGATCAATGGGCAGCAGGATTTTCGTGGCCATCACGTCTCTCCTCAAGATATGGAATTCTGTTTCAAAGGCGGAGGGCCGGGAGGGCCCTCCGGTTTTTCAGGCCAATGCTATTCGGCAGGCGAGCCGCCGGGCTCTTCGGATTGGCCGCCCGAGGCGAAGAACTCTTTCGTCAGTTTAAAGACGACCGGGCTCAGCAACAGCAGGGCGATCAGGTTGGGCAGAGCCATCATGGCGTTCAGCGTATCTGCCAGCAGCCAGATGAAGCCCAGATCCGCGGTCGCGCCGAAGTAGATCATGACGATCCACAGCACGCGGTAGGGGATCAGAGATTTGACGCCCAGCAGGAACTCGACGCATTTCTCACCGTAGAACGACCAACCCAGAATGGTGGTGAAGGCAAAGATCGAAAGCGCGATGGCGATCAGGTAGCCGCCAATGCCTGGCAGGGTAGTTTCAAAGGCCAGCGAAGTCAGAGCCGCACCGGAAACACCAAGTTCGGGGTCCTGATTGAACAGTTCGACCGATGCGTCCAGAGCACCCGACGAGATGATTGCCAGACCGGTGATCGAGCAGACGATGATGGTGTCGATGAAGGTACCCAGCATCGCGATCAGGCCCTGGTTGACCGGACCTTTGGTCTCGGCCGCTGCGTGCGCAATCGGAGCCGAACCCAGACCGGCTTCGTTCGAGAACACACCACGCGCCACACCGAACCGGATCGCCAGCCAAACCGCCGCACCAGCAGCGCCGCCTTTTGCTGCCCAGGGTGTGAATGCAAAGGCAAAGACATCTGCAATTGCAGCGCCGACCGAGCCGATGTTGAGCAACAGAACCAACAGACCTGCGATGATGTAGGCAACCGCCATGAACGGAACCAGCTTACCGGCAACCGCACCGATGCGGGTGATACCACCCAGGATAACGGCTGCGGTCAGGATCATCAGAATAACGCCGGTGACCGAAGTGTTCAGACCGAAGTTCGTTTCCAGAACCTGTGCCACGCCGTTGGCTTGAACACCGTTACCGATGCCAAACGCGGCGATCCCGCCAAACAGAGCGAATGCCCAGCCCAGCCAGTGCCAGTTCGAGGACAAGCCGTTCTTGATGTAGTACATCGGGCCTCCGACAAAGTTGCCCAGTTCGTCCTGCTCGCGGTATTTCACGGCACAGACAGCTTCGGCATATTTGGTGGCCATGCCCACCAGGGCGGTCATCCACATCCAGAACAGAGCTCCCGGACCGCCCAGGAAGACAGCAGTGGCCACGCCGGCGATGTTGCCGGTACCGATTGTTGCTGACAGCGAGGTCATCAGTGCGTTGAACGGGCTAATCTGCCCTTCGCCCTGACCTTCACGACCGGCAAACAGCAGCTTGAAGCCGGTGCCGACGCGCAGGATCGGCATGAATTTCAGCCCGACCTGCAGAAAGAAACCGGCGCCAAGGATCAGCACCAGCATCGGTACCCCCCATACGATGCCATTGATGGCCCCTACTAAGTTTGTTAACGCTTCCATGGTTTCCCTCCCATTTGCGTCTGGATTATGCCCCGTTTGCGATAGCCCGCTGACGGGCCTGCTTGAGGGCGGCAAAGTCTTCGTCCGCGTGGAACGACGAACGGGTCAGCGGAGTTGCCGACACGTGCAGAAAGCCCTTGGAACGTGCGATTTGCTCCAGCTGGGCGAATTCCTCCGGTGACCAGAACCGGTCAATCGGGTGGTGTTTGGGGGTCGGCTGCAGGTACTGACCGACAGTCAGGAAATCGACATTGGCGGCGCGCAGATCATCCATCACTTGCCGCACGTCGCTCACGCTTTCCCCTAGCCCGACCATCAGGCCGGATTTGGTGAAGATCTCGGGATTGGCTCGCTTGGCGTCGTCCAGCAACCGCAGAGACGTATAGTAGCGCGCGCCAGGGCGGACTGTCGGATACAGATGCGGGACGGTTTCCAGATTGTGGTTGAACACGTCCGGAGCAGCGTCGAACACGACATCGGCCGCATTGCTTTTGCCCAGAAAGTCCGGAGTCAGGACTTCGACCGTTGTGCCCGGATTCTGATGGCGCACGGCGCGGATGGTCTGGGCGATATGTTCAGCCCCGCCATCGGTCAGATCATCCCGGTCCACGGATGTGATCACCACGTGGCGCAGACCCAGTTTTTTGACCGCGGCCGCAACCCGGCCCGGCTCAAAAACGTCCAGCGCGTCCGGTCGCCCGGTCGCCACATTGCAGAAGGAACAGCCGCGTGTGCAGACCTCGCCCATGATCATCATGGTGGCGTGGCGCTTGGACCAGCATTCGCCGATATTGGGGCAGGCGGCCTCTTCGCACACCGTCGCCAGATCATGGTCGCGCATCAGGCGGCGGGTTTCGTAATATTCCGTGCTTTCGATCTTTTTGCGGCGGATCCATTTGGGCTTGCGCGGGATGACACTGTCGGCCTTTTTGGCCTTTTCGGGGTGACGGGGGCGAAGCTGGATGGTCATCTGACGGTTCCCTCTTACGCGTGGATTGCGCGGCCCATGGCGTCGAGGCAGGCTTCCTTGACCGCCTCGCCCATGGCCGGGTGTGCATGGCAGGTCGACGCAACTTCGGACACGGTTGCGCCCTTGGTCATCGCCAAAACCAACTCGGCAATCAGGTCACCGCCGTGAGCGCCGCAGATATGCGCGCCAAGGATTTTGCCGCTTGGATCAGCCAGAACCTTGACCGCACCGTCGGTTTCGCCGGTCGAACGGGCGCGCGAGTTGGCCATGAAGGCGAATTTGCCAACCGAGTAATCGGCGCCTGTTTCTTTCAACGCTTCTTCGGTCAGGCCGACCGAGGCAACCTCAGGGTCGGTGTAAACAACGCCTGGAACGGTGTCGTAGTCCACGTGACCGGCTTGATCTGCCAGCATCTCGACACAGGCCATACCATCCTCTTCGGCCTTGTGCGCCAGCATCGGACCGGGGATGCAGTCACCGATCGCATAGATGCCGGGTACCGAGGTGCAGAAGGTGCCGTCCACCTGAACAAATCCGCGCGGGTCACGGGCCACCCCCAATTCTTCCAGCCCAAGCCCGCGCGTGACGGGGCGGCGTCCGACGGCGATCAGAACCTTGTCGGCTTCGATTACCTCTTCCTTGTCTTTGCCGACCCGATCCAGAGTAAGCGTCAGCCCGGTGTCGGACTTATCGACGGACTTCAGCGCGCGACCCAGCTGGAATTTGAGTCCGCGCTTGCTAAGGGCACGCTGCGCCAGTTTCGCGATTTCGCCATCAATGCCAGGCAGGACCCGGTCGAGATACTCCACAACGGTGACCTTGGCGCCCAGCCGCGCCCAGACCTGGCCAAGTTCCAGCCCGATCACACCGGCGCCGACGACGACCAGATGCTCGGGCACCGCCTCAAGCGCAATTGCTCCGGTCGAACTGAGAATGTCCTGCTCGTCAATTTCGATGCCGTTCAGAGGGGTCGGTTCCGAGCCGGTAGCGATCAGGATGTTTCGGGAGTCGTAGATGTCATCGCCTACTTTGACCTGACCGGCGGCAGGAATGCTGGCCCAGCCTTCTATCAGGTCGACGCCGTTTTTCTTGAACAGAAACGCGATGCCCTTGGTCAGGTCGCCGACGATCTTGTCCTTACGGCCCATCATCGCGGGTACATCGATGCTGGCCCCCTCAACCGCAATGCCATGGGAGGAAAGGTTTGCAAGCTCGGCATATTTGGCCGAGGAGGTCAGCAACGCTTTTGAGGGGATGCACCCCACATTCAAACAGGTCCCGCCCAGTGCTCCGCGTCCTTCGACGCAAGCCACTTTCAGTCCCAGCTGAGCCGCGCGGATGGCGGCGACATAACCGCCTGGGCCGCCCCCGATGACAATAAGGTCGTAGGTCATTTTGGTGTCTTTCAGTAGATCGGGTGGCTTGCGCACAGGGCGCGGACTTTCTCGCGGGTTGCTTTTTCGACGACCTCATCACCGTTCGGGTCCTGCGCCAGCGCATCCAATACATCGCCAATCAGGTGGCCAATCTGCTGGAACTCTTCGGGACCAAAGCCCCGGCTGCAGCCAGCTGCTGTGCCCAGACGAATACCGCTGGTAACTGCGGGTTTCTCGGGATCGCCCGGCACGCTGTTCTTGTTGCAGGTGAAGCCTGCACGCTCCAGCGCGGCTTCGGCGTCTTTGCCTGTTACGCCGACAGGGCGCAGGTCGACCAGCATCAGGTGATTTTCCGTGCCGCCCGAAACGATGTCACAGCCGCGTGACATCATGACATTCGCCAGTGCCGAGGCACTATCGACCACCCTCTGCATGTAATCCTTGAACTCGGGTTTCAGCGCCTCGCCAAAGGCCACCGCCTTGCCTGCGATCACGTGCATCAGCGGGCCGCCCTGCAAGCCGGGGAAAACGGCTGAGTTGATCTTTTTGGCCAGTGTGTCGTCATTGGTCAGGATGATGCCGCCGCGCGGGCCACGCAGGGTCTTGTGGGTGGTCGAGGTGACCACATGCGCGTGACCGATGGGCGAGGGGTGGAGGCCGGTTGCAACCAGCCCGGCGATATGGGCCATGTCGGCCAGCAGCCAGGCGTCAACTTCGTCAGCAATGGCACGGAAACGGGCAAAGTCGATCTTCTGCGAATAGGCGGACGCACCGGCGATGATCAGCTTGGGCTTTTCGGCCTTGGCAAGCGCCTCAACCTGATCATAGTCGATCAGCCCGGCGTCGGTCAGACCGTATTGAATGGGGCGGAACCATTTGCCGGATTGCGCGGGCTTTGCGCCGTGGGTCAGGTGACCGCCGGCATCCAGCGACATGCCAAGGATCGTGTCACCAGGGCTGAGCAGCGCCAGCTTGACCGCGCCGTTTGCCTGCGCGCCCGAATGCGGCTGTACGTTTGCGTATTCACAGCCGAATAGTTGCTTCAGCCGTTCGATCGCTTCGACTTCGACCTCATCTACATACTCGCATCCGCCATAGTAGCGGCGGCCAGGATATCCTTCGGCGTATTTGTTGGTCAGCACCGAACCCTGCGCCTCGATTACGGCCTGAGAGACGATGTTTTCGGATGCGATCAACTCAATCTGTTCGGCCTGACGCGTGCCTTCGCGCGTAATCGATGCAGCGATCTTCGGGTCGGCCTCGGCCAGCGACGTCTTGAACATAGTCTCCTCCTCTCAATCGAATCCCCGGTTCGAGATTTTGTTTCCTATAGTGGAATTTATTCCCGTAAATCAACATAAATCTCATATTCGTGAAGTTGCGTGCGAATAGGGGAACGGGTAACCTGCAGCGGAATAGGGAGATTTTCATGGGCGAAGACCAAAGGAACGAAACCTCAGCACCAGAGGAACTGGACGAAGGCGCAGCTTTGGGACGTTCGATCCGGGATGCACGGCGGGAAAAAGGCTGGACGCTGGAAGAGGCCGGACGCGCTGCGGGAATCGGTCGTTCCACCTTGTCGAAGATCGAAAACAACCAGACAAAACCCAGCTTCGAGATCGTGCGACGCTTGACGCAGGCACTGGATCTGAACCCGCCTCAGTTGTTTCTTCAGTCGGGCCAGACGGGTATTACCGGTCGACGGGATTATACGCCAAAAGGGCAGGGCGAGTTTCGAGAAACTGCAACCTATCTGCACGAGTTGCTGTGCTCGGACCTGACCAGCAAGCGGATGCTGCCCTATGTCGCGACGATCCGGGCGCGGGATATTTCCGAATTCGACCCGTGGATCCGACACTCGGGCGAAGAGTTCATGTATGTACTGAGCGGCGAGCTGATCTTTATCTCGGAACACTACCGCCCGTTGCCAATGAAGGCGGGGGATTCACTCTACTACGACAGCAGCATGGGGCATGGGTGTGTATCTACCAGCAAAGAAGATGCTCAGGTTCTTTGGGTGTCGTTGGAGTGATCTGGGCAGGGCCGTGCAGGCCGGGGCATGCACTGCCCCGGATTTTCAGATCACAGCATCCGTCCGGATGAGCTTGCAAAGGGCCCGGTTACGCCTCCCAGGTCGCGATGGGGTCACCCAAAAGGTCACGATTGACGGCGACGCCCAGACCGGGTGCATCGGGCGGCAATACACCGCCATCTTTGATCGGCGCGTCAAAGGAGCCGGTTTGAACGGTCACCATGTCCCGCGGGTCGAGTACGCAGCGTAGCAGCCGCTCGGGCACCGTGGCACCCATGTGAAAGATCGAAGCGGCAGAAAGAGTGGAACCGACCGTATCCTGAACGCTGATCGTCAGACCGGCGGCCCGGCAGATGTCGCGATGGCGGCGCGCATGGGTCAGGCCACCTGCCTTTGATATCTTCAGCCCGATCCCATCTGCCACGTCCAGCGCCACCAGTTTGGAGATGTCACCATCTTCCTGAGCCAGTTCATCAAGGATGATTGGCACATCACATCGCTGGCGCAATGAAAGGGTCTCGCGCCAGGTGGCGCAGGGGGCCTCGAGCACGAAATCCAACCCGACCGGCAAGGCGCGAAGCATCCGCAAGGCGGTCTCGGGGATCAGCCCGCCATTGGCATCGACGATAAAATACTCGCCTGGCTGCCGATCCGCCAGCGAGGCTGCGATACGCTCGGCGTCCAGTTGCGGGCCGCCTTCGCTGTCCAGTGCGCCGACCTTCACGGAATGGCCCATATAGCCCATCTTGCGGTGTTCGGCGACGCGTGCGCGCATGTCTTCCGGGGCGCCGGCATAGATCGAGCTGATCGCCGGAAGCCGGTTTCCCGTGCCACCGCCCAAAAGTGTGTAAACCGGCAACCCCACCGATTTTCCGAACATGTCCCAACAGGCTAGGTCGATGGCGTTCTTGGCGTGGTTGTGCCCCAAAAGCGCCTCGTCCATCGCGTCGTTGATCCGATCCACATCGCGGGGATCACGGCCGATCAGATGGGGTGCGATCTCTTCGATCCCGGCGCGTGCGCCACGGGCGTGGGCGGCGATGTAATTGGGGCCGAACGGTGTGCTTTCGCCCCAGCCCTCGGTGCCGTCATTGGCGGTCAGGCAGACCATGACACTGTCGAACCCGGTATAGATCCGACCGCCCGACAGCTCGTAGCTGCCACCGGAATAGGGCAGGTGCAGCCCAAAAAGATCAATTTTTCTTATCTTCATCGATCACTCCTGCGGCGGGATCAGCACAAGCTGGCCGGTGTGTTTCTTGGCCAGAAAGTCTTCCTGCGCGGTAGCGATGTCGGACAGCGGATAGGTCTTGGCCACGACAGGGCGGATTTCACCCGCCTCGATGTATTTCACCAGGTTTTCGAACACGATATCTTCCTGAAAAGTGCAGCCATACAGCGTCAGGTCTTTCAGGTAGAGCGTGCGTACGTCGATCTCGCAGATCGGCCCGGCGATGGCCCCCGCAGTGACATAGCGACCACCCCGGCGCAGCACATCCAGCAGGCTGGGCCATTGCGGACCGGCTACCAGATCGACCACCACGTCGATCGACCCTGCGCCCAGTTCGGCCACCAGATCGGCATCACGATCCAGTATACGGTCAGCACCCAGCGCCCGGACGGCCGCGACCTTAGAAGGGGAACACAGCGCGATTACCGTGGCACCGCGCCGCTTCGCCAGTTGCACAGCAGCCGAACCCACGCCGCCCGAGGCGCCGGTTACCAAAACCGTCTCGGCCCCGACACTGGCGCGATGCAACATGCCTTCGGCAGTAGAATAGGCGCAGGGGATCGCGGCCAGCTCGGCGTCGGACCAGTCACAGTCGACGGCGTGGGTCTCTTGCGCGGGGGCTTTGCAGTATTGAGCGAACCCGCCGTCGCATTCGCTGCCGATGGTCCAGCATTCATAGGGGCGGTAGTCCACATAGGTCCGCAGCATGTTGCGCACGATCACCCGTTCGCCGAAGCGGGCGGGGTCCACGTCCTCCCCAACGGCAACGATATGGCCGCAAACATCCGCGCCCTGAATGCGCGGAAAGGTCATCGGTACGCCCGACCAGCTTGCATCATCGTCATCGACCGTGTCGAACCCTTCGGCGCCGCCGGTTTCGGTGTCAGCCGTCACGGCCTTGGAATACCACCCGATGCGCGTATTGATATCGGTGTTGTTCACACCCGCTGCCGTGACGCGGATCAGCACCTCGCCTGGTTCCGGTTGCGGTGTGGGCACGTCGGCGCGATAGTCCAGTTTCTCGATGCCACCATGGCCTGTAAGCAGGACAGCTTTCATTGTTTCAGGGATCATCTCAGCCTCCGAAAGACGCAACGGGTGCGCCGAAAAGCGTTTCATTCGGGTTGACACCCAGACCCGGCCCGGTTGGACGTTCGATGTGACCACCCACAATCTGGATGCCGTTTTCGTCGTCGTAGTTGCCTTCGATATAGGGCGCTGCCAGCCAGACCCCTTCGCACAGCTCAGGCTTGACGGTTGCACCGATCTGGGTGCAGGCGGCCGCGATGATATCGCCCCCCCAGCTGTCGTCGCATGTATGCGGCAGGTTGCGCGCTTCGCAGATGTCGCGGAAGGCGCGCATGTGAGTCAGACCGCCTATACGCGTGACCTTCATGCCAAATCCATCCACTAGACCGGTGCCGGCGGCCGAAATGACCGTGTTCAGATCAACACTGTTTTCATCCATATAGATACCGTGGCTGACCTGCGGGCGGATCTTCTCCAGATCCTGCACGGTGTTGCAGGGCTGTTCCATGATGAACGGCACATGTGGCAATTCCCGGCTGACGCGCAGGGCGTCGCGGGTTGTCCATCCGCGATTGCCATCCACCGCCAGACGCATACCAGAGCCTTTGACGACCTCCCAGACCTTGGTGATCACCTCTATATCAATCTCGACCGGGCGACCGCCGACCTTGACCTGCAGACGCGGATAGCCTTCGTCCAGCTTCTCTTTGGCCAGTCTTGCAATGTCGTCCGGCGCGCCGACGCCGGTGGCGTAGTACGACGGCACACGGTCAGTCACTGCACCCCCCAACAAGTCGGCGACATTGATGCCCAGCGACTTGCCGAAAAGGTCATAGGCAGCGATATCCAGCGCGGCCTTGGCATAGTTGTGACCGGTTAGCAGAGTGTCCATCTTGCGGCGCAACGTGCCAGGTGTTGCCTCGGCGCCGATCAACCCCTCGGCCATCACCTTCAGCGCGGCGCGCGCGCCGTCCGCATGGGCCTCGGCATAGGTCGGGCCGACCGGACAGGTCTCGCCCCAACCGACATGACCTGTGTCCGACACCAGTTTGACAAGGGTGGTGTCCAGTGCCCAGACCGCGCCGCTGGCCATCGTATAGGGGCCATTCTTGACCGGCAGTTCATGGGTGTAGATGTGGATTTCCTTCAGTTTCATGTCGGGGCTTTCTGTTGGTTTGAAGGGGTTATTCAATGCCCGCCGCAGCCAGGATCAGAGCTGCGGTCTGGAGTGTCTGGCGGCTGGCCCGTTCTGGCCCGATCAGGCGGGCGGCTTCGGTCAGGCCTTCGTGCAGTACGAACAACTGATCGGCCAATGCGTCCGCATCACAGCGCGGGGCAACATCAAGAAGCCGTCGGTGAAACATTGCTCTTATACCGGATTTATGTGCCTCGACCGCGGCGCGTATCGGGGCGCTGTCAGGGTAGGCGGAAAGGGCATTGCGAAACAGACAACCGCAGTTCGAGATCCCGAACAACCAGTCGGACAACCGCTGAAGAATGTGGACAACATGGGCTGCGCCGTCCTCGGGTCCTTCTCCGATCCAGTCCGCATAGGCGCGGTCTCGGTGCTGCAACGCGCCCACCACCATGGCCTCGCGGCTGGGGAAATACTTGTAGAGGGTTCTCAGCGAAACATCTGCGCCCGCGCGCAAAGCCTCGACGCCGGGCCCGGCAAACCCCATTTCCTCGAACTGGCCATGCAGGCTGGCGGCAATCTGGTGTTTCATGTCGATCATGACGAATTGGTAGAGTGATCGCTCTACCTTGGGCTCGAATAAAACCGACATAAATCCAAGTAGCGGCGACATAACACCCAACCGACGAACAAAATGATCGTTAGGCATAATCAGGCTCTGCTATCCGGCGACAGGGCCGGAGAGCAATACAGTGGGTTTCTATAAGTAATTAATAAAGCGCAAAAAAAATCAGGTGGTCGCCGCCAGCCACCGATACACGAGTTTTGCGCGATCAGATGCCGTATTGTGAAGCGCAACGTAAAAATCCAGTGGTGAGGAAAGTGTCTGCGGTAGCAGGCTGACCAGTCTCCCGGATGTCACAAGCTCCGAGGTCAGCCCCTCCCACCCTAGTACGGCCCCCATGTCGTCCTGTGCGGCCTGAAGCGCAATGGTATAGTTGTTGACGCGATGCCCTGAATTCAAAGGCCCGTCGTATCCCAGTTGGTTGGTCCATTCGCGCCAATCTGTCCACCCCGTTCCCGGCGCATCAAGGTGAATCAAGGGGATGCGCGCAAAGTCCCGGATGCCGGTGATGTTGTTTTGTTCCAGAAACCGCGGGCTACCGAGTGCCATGATGCGGTCACGAAACAGAACGTGGTTGTTGCCTCTCTCCTCAGAGGCATCCCCATAACAAATGCTGAGATCGCATTTCGATGTGTCAAACCCCAGATCCGTGACAACTTGCGTTACCGATATATGCCCGTGACTTTTCCAGAATTGTGCAAGCCGGGGGGTCAGCCAAAGCGAGCTTACTGCGGTGCTGGACCGAATCGTTACACCGGATCGATGATATTGCGACCGCAACTGCTGTAAGGCTTCGCTGATGCCCTCGAGCCCTCGCTGCAGGGCGACCAGCAGAAAAGCCCCGCTTTCAGTCAGCTCAACCCCGCGATGGTGGCGGCGGAACAACGAGCAGTTAAGTTCCTGTTCCAATGATTTGACCTGATGGCTGATGGCTGCCGGGGTCACGTTCAACTCGGTCGCTGCGTTTTTGAAGCTCACATGGCGCGCGGCGGCCTCGAAGCTAATCAATGAGCTTACAGGGGGAAGTTCATAGGGACTTCTGGGCAAGTTGGTTTGACCTTTTGATCGTAGATTATCGGATTTTCAGCACAAAATGCAAAGCTTGAGTTACTTCAGCTAAATCAAAGTGAATTTTTTTGCAATTGTCCGCAAGGCGACAGCCCGCGAGATTGGTAATCAGCATTCGGGGATGAGTCTGTTTCAGACGGCAGGGGGAGCGTTCATGGTGACGTAATTGCCTGTATACCCGGACGAACCCGGCATCAGCGGTTTACCAAAATGCCCGGGTTTTTGGCCGGTTTCGGCGCAAGTTAGGGAGTCGATTGAATGAAATCGCATGCAAAAGTTGTGGTTGTCGGTGGCGGATGCGTTGGGGCATCGATCCTCTATGGCCTGACCGAACATGGGTGTTCGGACGCAGTCATGCTGGAGCGTACGACGCTGACGTCGGGGTCCACCTGGCATGCAGCGGGGCTGTTGGTGACCTTTGTGCGGTCGCACAACGTATCCAAGATGACGATGGAAACCATTCGCATCTATTCCGAAGTCGAAGAAAAGATGGGCGCCTCGGTGGGTTTGCGCAAAGTGGGCCAGCTGCGTGTCGCCAATACCGAGAAACGCTGGGACGAATTCCAGTCCTACATTTCGATTGCTGAAGCCGCAGGTGTGCCTTGCAAGCTGGTGACGCCGGAGGAAATCGCGGAAATCCATCCCTTGCTGAACCAGAGCCCCGAAATCCGCGGCGGCATCCTGCACACCGAAGACGGCTATGTGAACCCGGCCGATATCACCATGGCGCTGGCCAAGCTGGCGCGGGATGCGGGCGCGAAAGTCTATCAGAACACCGAAGCGCAATCCTACGAAAAGCTGGACAATGGCCATTGGAAGGTGATCACCAACCAAGGCGAGATCACCTGCGAGCATCTGGTTTTCGCCACTGGTAACTATGCTCGCGAGAACGCGCGTCGCGTGGGGCTGGATCTGCCTTGTATCCCGATTGTTCACCAATACTGGACCACGGAAACCGTGCCGCTGCTGAAAGAGCGCCGCGCGAAAGGGCTGACAGAATTCCCGATCCTGCGCGACGAGGATTACGGTGCCTATCTGCGCGAGGACGTGGGCGGCATCCAGTTCGGCCCCTATGAGTTCACCAAAGACCTCAAGCTGTTTGCCGAAGATCGCGTGCCGCCCGAATTCGGTGCTGACCTGCTGCCCGAAGATTTCGACGCGGTGGAAACTCAGTGGGAGCGCGCTATCGAACGGGTCCCGACGCTGGGTGAGGTCGGCATCAAGGCCAATACCCGCGGTCCATTCCAGATGACCCCGGACGAGTTGCCGCTGGCCGGTCCCGCACCGGGGCATGACAATCTGTGGCTGGCCGAGGGTATGCCGGGCGGCATCTTGTGGGGTGGCACCGTGGGCAATCGATTGGCCAAGTGGATCGTCGACGGCGATCCAGGCATGGACATGTCGGAACTCGACCCGCGCCGGTTCTCGGACTACGCGTCCAAGCGCTGGACAATGGACAAGGTGCGCGAGACCTGGGGCACCCACATGAACGCGCATGTTCCGGGCGAGGACTTCCCCGATGCGCGTCCGATGAAAACCATGGGCTCTTACGACCTGCTGACGGCCCAGGGAGCGGTCTGGACCAGCTTCAACGGCTACGAATTCCCCCGCTGGTTTGCCAAATCCCCGGACGAAGCGACCCCCGAACACTCCTTCCGCCGCACCAACCACATGGAGCTGGTGCAGGAAGAGGTCCACCGTACGCGGGAAGAGGCCGGCTTCATCGAAATGTCGCCGATGACCAAGTTCACGGTGCGCGGGCCGGGCGCTGCCAAATGGCTGGACGGCCTGATGGCAAACAAGCTGCCCAAAGTGGGCCGCATGACCCTGTCGCTGATGCTGAACGGCAAGGGCGGCATGGATGCGGAATATACCATCGTGCGCTATGCCGAGGACGATTTCTACCTGATCTCAACCCCGAACTGGCGCGCTTATAACTGGGATCAGCTACAGCGCCTGCTGCCTAAGGACGGTTCGGTTTTGCTCGAGGATATCTCGGAACAGCTGGGAGTGATCGCTTTGGCCGGGCCCAAGGCGCGGGATATCCTGCAACCGCTGACAGATAACGACCTGTCGAACGAAACTTTCCCGTGGCTCTCAGCCCAGTTGGGTGAGGTGGGCTATGCCAAAGGCGTTCATCTGCTGCGCGTGTCCTATACTGGTGAGCTGGGATGGGAACTGCACCACCCGGTCGGCTATAACCGCCACCTTGTTGATCTGCTGTTGAAAGCTGGAGTGAAACCCTTTGGTCTTGAAGCCTTGGAATCCATGCGTCTCGAGAAGTCCTATCGCGCCATCAACCGCGAGATTTGCAAGGATCTGACCCCGTTCGAGGCCGATCTGGGCCGCTTCGTGGCGATGACCGAGAAGATTGGCGGGCAGGTGGCCGAGCGTGATTTTATCGGCAAAGCCGCGCTGCAAAAGCAGCAGGATGAGGGCGGATACAACACTCTGGTCACGCTTAAACTGCCGTTCTGCGATACCTCGGTGATGTTTGACGAAGGCGTCTATACCGACGGCAAGCTGATCGGTCGGGTGACCTCGGGTGGGTTCTCGTATTACTGCAACCACGACATCGCGATGGCGCTGGTGCCGCAGGATATGACTGCACCGGGCACCAAAATGCAGGTGCTGGTGCACAATGAAATGCGCGATGCCGAAGTGATCGATGTCTGCGCCGTTGATCCAACCAGCGCCCGCGCGCGCGCCTGATCCGGAGGGGTTACAATGACACAAGCAAGAGTACGCGCGGGCCGGAGCGGTCGCGCGGCGCGGGTGCAAGCCCGCACAAACCCGCCACCGGTTTACCTACCGACACTGAACCGCAGAGTCGGACCTATTGATCTGCTTGGTCCCGAGGGGGTCGAAAAGATCCACAACGCCGCCATGACGATCCTGGAAACCACCGGTATCGAATTCCGTGACCCGGTGGCCTTGGCCGACTGGAAGAAACACGGCGCAGATGTTCAGGGTGAACGGGTTCGCATCGGCCGGGACATGCTGATGGACCTGATCTCGGCTGTTCCGTCGGAATGGGGCTATGCGGCGCGCAACCCGGACCGTTCTTTACGAGTCGGCAACCGGAACTCGGTGTTTGCGAACGCCTACGGGGCTCCCTTTGTCTATGGCATGGATGGAGTGCGTCGCCCGTCGGTGCTGGAAGATGCGCACAACTTCTTCAAGTTGAGCCAGATGAGCCAGTCGATGATGGTTCCGGGCATTCTGCCGGTCGAACCGCAAGACGTGCCCGTGCCGCAGCGCCACCTTGAGCTTGTTCACGCGGCGCTGACGCTGACCGACAAACCGATCAAGGGGTCGGTTCTGTCGGAACAAGCCGCGCGCGACTCGGTTGAGATGACGCGCATCGTGTTCGGCGAAGAGTTTGTGGACAACAACGTGGTGATGGCTGCGCTGCTGAACTGCAACACGCCGCTAGTGTGGGATGAAACCATGCTGCAAAGCCTGCGCGTTTACGCCGGCGCCAACCAGCCCTGCCTGCTGTCGCCATTCGTTCTGGCCGGTGCCTCGACCCCGGCCAGCCCGCAGGGCGGCGTGGCGCTGCTGATCGCGGAATCGCTGGCGGGCATGGCCTATAGCCAGATCATCCGGCGTGGCGCGCCGATGGTGCTGGGCGTGGCGATCATGGGCGTGTCGATGAAGACCGGTGCGCCAATGATGGGTTCACCCGAACCGGGCCTGATGAACCTGCTGGTAGGCCAGATGGCGCGTTTTTATGACGTTCCGTGGCGGACCTGCACGATGTGGACCGGGTCGAAATCCCCGGACATGCAGGCGGCTTTTGATACAGCCAACACCATGTGGCCGGTGCTGTTGGGCGGGGCCAATTATATCGTGCATTCGGCAGGTTTCCTGGAAGGTGCGCTTGGGGTCAGCTACTCGAAATGGGTACAGGACACCCGGCAGCTTGAAAACTTTCACAGGTTCTTCAGCGGTATTGTGGATGAAAACCTGGACTCGCTTTTGGATGACATCGCCGTGATCGGCCCCGGTGGTCACTTCTTGGGGACGGACCATACCCGGGAAAATCCGCTTCACATGAACCCGCTGCAGAACAATGACAGTTTTGAACAGTGGGAAGCGGAAGGGTCGAAGACCGCCGAAACCGTCGGCAACGAAGAGGCGCAGCGTATTCTGGACAATTACGTCAAGCCGCCGATGCCGGATGATCAGCGCGGGGCACTTGACGAATTTGTTGCCAAGAAGAAGCTGGATTACCAGAACTCGTAACTGAAAACACGGGCGCGCAAGCGCCCGCCAGCCAGACACAAGGACAGGATGAGGCTTATGACTGACGCCCCGACAAAAACGCTCTCACTCGAAGAGGTGAAAGCATTGGCCAAATCTGTCCTTGTGTCCGCGGGCCTTGACGCACATAGCAGTGAAGTCATAGCAGAACTTGTGCGGATGTCCGAACGCGATGGACCTCGTAGTCATGGGCTGCGCTTGTTGCCGGTATACGCGCAATATCTGTCATCAGGTTACGCCAACCCGAAAGCTGCGCCATCAATTCGGCGAATAGCGCCCGGTGTGTTGCGTGGCGATGGCGACAACGGGTTCTATCAGGTAGCCGCATTGGCGGCACGGGCAGAGCTGATTGAGATGGCGCGCGAGAACGGGATTGCGGCCTTTACCTGCGCCAATTGCCACCATCTGGGTGCGCTGCGATTTGACACCGGGCCGCTGGCCGAGGCGGGGCTTGTGGCGTTGGGGGTCGTGAACTCTTTGTCCATGGTCGTGCCGCAGGGTGGGGTGCGCCCGGTCTTTGGCACCAACCCGATGTCCTTTGCGTGCCCGCGTCCGGGGGGCGAGCCGATTGTCTGGGATCAGGCATCCTCGATGGTGGCGCTGATGGATATCAAGATGGCCGCGGCCGAGGGCCATGACCTGCCGCGCGCCGGAGGGCTGGATGCCGATGGCCAGCCCAGCACCGATCCGAACGCCATTCTGGAAACCCGCAGCCTGCTTCCCTTTGGCGAACACAAGGGTGCCGCCATTGCCTTCCTGATTGAGGTGCTGGGCGCGGCGCTGGCCGGCGGCACCCTGTCGGTCGACAATCAGGAGCGCGAGTCCTTTGAGGCCCTCAACATCAAAGGCGGGGCAACCCTGATCGCGATTGACCCGAGCCGGTTCGGCAACCCGTCGTTCGACGACTACGTCACCCGCATCTGTGCCGAGATCGAGGGCAACGGAACCGCGCGCGTACCCGGAGACGGGCGGCTGAGAAACCGTGCGGCGACCGAAGCGAACGGAGTTTCCGTCGATGCAGACCTGCTGGCGCAGTTGCAGGCACTGTAAGAAAGGTCGGAAGGCATGCCCAAGATGGTGGTGATCGGCGGCGGCGTCGTTGGTATCTCCTGCGCGCTAGCTTTGCAGGCCGAGGGGAACCATGTCACCGTCATCGAGCCAGGCCCGGTAGGAGAGGGCGCCAGCTGGGCCTCGTGCGGCTGCATCGCCGTGGGTGAGATCGTACCGCTGTCTCAGCCCGGGATGCTGTTGAAAGTGCCCGGGTTGTTGATGCATCCCAAGGCGCCTTTGACATTGCGCCCAAGTTCCGCCCTGCGATTGACACCGTGGTTTAGCCGGTTCGTAGCCAACGCGCGCCCTTCGAAAATGCGTGCAATTGCGGCGGATTTGGCGCGGCTCACCTTTTCGGCAACTGCGGATTTCAAGGCCCAACTGGCCGATATCGGGCGCCCGGAGCTGTTGGTGGAACGCCCTGTAATCAAGCTGTTTGACGGGGATGACGATCGCACCAGCATGGCCGCAGCCTTTGATCTGGCACGCGACCTGGGATGTTCGATCGAAGAGGTCAGCGGTAGAGAAGCGCATGACATCGACCCGGCCATTGCTCCGGATTTCAAATATGCTGCCCTGCTGCGGGATTGGAGTTTCGTGACCGAACCCAAGCGACTTGTTGAAGCGCTGCACGAAGCCTTCCTAAGTCGTGGGGGTACGGTCATTTCTGGCAGTGCAGTCGGCTTTGACCGAAACAACCGCACGGTAAAGGCAGTGAGGCTGCGCGATGGTCGCGCCATTGCCGCTGAAGAGTTTGTCTTGGCTGCCGGCACGCGATCCCGGGATCTGGCGTCAGAATTGGGTGTCCCACTGCAGGTGGAAGGCGTAATCGGTTATTCCACAATCTTGAAGGGCAGCGGAGTCAACCTGTCCCATACTGTGTTCTACGCAAAAGGCGGGTTCGGCATCACGCCCTACGACGACGCGCTTGCCGTCGCGGGGACAATAGAGTTCGCGGGTGCCAACGCACGTCCAAACTGGACTCGTGCGGATATATTGGTGGAAAAGGCACGCCGGGTTCTGCCGGGGCTACATACAGGCAGCGCCGAACGCCGGTTTGGACGGCGGCCGCTGACGCCCGACACCCGGCCGATCATTGGCAGAAGCGGAATGCTGGCAAATGTCACCTTTGCGACAGGTCACGGGCAATTGGGCTTGACACTGGGTGCGACAACCGCGCGGCTGGTGGCGGATGAAATCGCCGGTCGACAATCCCAGACCGACATACAGGCATTCAGCCCGGATCGTTTCTCGGGGTAAGTCACTGGTTCGCAGGTGGTTCACTTTTCTGCTTTTGATTTTTTGGACGTTAGGGAACTCTTCGGTCATATGATTTGCGGGGGATTTGGGCGGAAAGTGGTCGTTCGATTTGCTTGCGAAGGAACGTGCAACGAGTGTTGAAAGCGGACACTGGCTCAGAGTTGCCCGTACTTTGTGCTTTCAACAAACTCAAAACCTGATCCGAAAACTGGTGCCGTGCTTTGGCGCCATTGCCTCGATCTCCGCATTGGCTTGGTTCAACACAGCGGCAACAATGGATAAGCCCAGCCCTGTACCGCCTTGATCCCGTCTGGTCGTGAAGAATGGGTCTGTGATGCGAGAGCTATTTCGCGGGGAAATTCCCGTGCCGTTGTCGGCGACAATTAAGCTGTTCGAAGCCGCTTCGTAAGATATATCGACACGCGTGGCCCCGTGCTGGAACGCGTTTTGCAAGAGATGATGTAGAACAATTTGCCCCTGATCTTTGGACAATGGCAGGTGCATGTCGGACGGCGCGTGACACTCGATGACTTGTTCCGAGAACGAGGCTGACGCAGCTTGGACAATATCCCCCAGCGACGTTGGGCTCGGGTCTGTTTGAACGCTGGCCCGGGCCAATTCGCGAAGACGACCCAGCAGAGCATTCATGCGCAGACCTTCTTCCTGAATGTTATGAACCAGTTTCTGATTGCGATTTCCGGATACGGCTGAAGGCCCGTCCAATAGCAGCTCTGCCGCACCCAAAATTGCAGTGACCGGTGATTTCAGTTCATGCGTGACATGGCTTGTATACGTCTCGATTGCAGTGGACCGCTCCGACAAGTTTGCAGCCATCGAAACAACATTGTTACCCAAATCCGCCAGTTCCCGCACGCCATAGTGCTTCACGGGATCGGGCGTCGGTTTCAACCCACTTGCGACATCCCGACTTTGATTGCTGAGAGCGCGAATTGGCTTTGAGATCAGCCGCCACATCATCCAACCGACCCCAATCGCGGACATCAGCATGAACGCCGCGACAGAGCCCAGTGTGAACCGCTCTTGAAACAGGAACTTTCTAAGATCCATAGGCGTGCGCGAAAGATAAACGACGCCGATGACCCTTTCGCCCAAGACCACCGGATGGGCGACAAACACACGGTAGGACGTATCTCGGCTGATCGAGTTCAGAAGGTGGCGCCGGGAAGGGTCATCTCGATGCCGCAGCACTGAAACGGTTTCTCCCTGAAGGGCCTGCGCGACTTCTTGGACTTGCAGAAAAGACCCGCTGACTGATCCGCTGCTGGCAACGACCTGCCCGGAGTGATCCAGTAAGACATACCCTGACAGTGTAGTTTTCTTTGCCGAAGTTGCCAACTGTGACAACGTTTGAGAGATCGCCGCGTACGGCGCATCCAGAGGTTTATCACTGGAAACCGGGTCGGGACGGGGCGGTGAGACCTCACCACGAAGCAAATCCAAACTGGGCGGGATGGGATGAAAATCCTGTTTCAAGCGTTCGCTTTGCTCGGGAGACAAGACGTGGCCCACATAGGGCGTGGACTGCAGTTCGGAGAAAGCCGCAGCATACACCTCGGCAAAGATAACCGCTTGAGAAAGCAGACTGCGTTCGGTTTCACGCGCAAACTGGTTGCTGGACAGGCGGACACCCAGAACGCCGATGATCGGAAGCGTCACCAAAGCAATGCAGACCAGCGCAATCACCAGAGCAAGCGACGGCCGCCATTTCTGCTTGATTGTCAGCACTGACAAACACCCAGTTTCACCCCAACACCATGCACGGTTTGAATTAAATCGGGATAGCCCAAAGCGCGCGCCTTCTGACGGATATTGCGAACATGGCTATCGATCGTGCGACCGGAAAGATATGTGTTGTGACCATAGACCAGATCGATCAGTTGCGCGCGCGCGTAGACGCGGCTTGGCGTTTTGGCGAGGATCGACAGCACCGAAAACTCGATCCCGGTAAGCTGAATTTCTGTATCCGCGAGGGTGCAGCGATGTGCGCTATGATCCAGCCGCAAATCCTGAAACACCGTCACGTCGTCCGGCGAATTTGCATCTGCCGAGCGGGCAAGGATAGCCTTGATCCGCAATACCAGCTCACGCGGACTGAAGGGCTTTGTGACATAGTCATCGCCACCAAGTTGAAACCCCAGGATGCGGTCAATCTCATCATCCCGTGCTGTCAGAAACAGGATCGGCACGGTTGAGGTTTTACGCAGCTCTTTGCAGGCTTCCAAGCCGTCCATTTCGGGCATTCCGATATCTAAAACAACCAAGTCGGCCGGGGTTTTGTAAAACAGGTCTAGCGCATCCTGACCGGTGCCAGCCTCGGTTGTTCGAAAGCCGGAATCTTCCAGCGCAAAGCGTACGACATCGCGGATACGAGCATCGTCATCTACGATTAGGATGTTGTTCAAGATATGCGTCCGCCATCGAAGTTTCACCGAAGTCACGATCAGAGATCACACTGCCATTGGCCGGGTCAAGTGGAGCTTGCACCTGAGGTCTGCGCCACTTGAAATCATCCTCCAGCCACCATGCATCTGTGCGCAGTTTGTAAGGAACGTTCCTCACGCCGAAACCCTCCGACTTCGGGTCAGACGCAGCGCGCCTAAAGCCGCCAGGATGATCAACCCAAAAACCGTTTGAGGCTCGGGTGTCGATGATCCACTGAACGCAGTTTTGGGATAAGCCCCGGCCCCCACGTCCGTCACCTGCGGCAAAGCCACCGGAGTGGTACCTGTTGGAACGTCGCCGGTGTTTACAACCATTTTTGACACAGCAACAAAAGAGGTGAACTGCGTCTGAAGATTGAACCTCAGCCCAAGATCAGTGATCTGCGCCTCAAGTTCCTTGGGATCCCCGGCCCGCACCGCCATGGCGCGGTCGAGACCCGCGATTTTGGTTCGAGCCCAGGTCAGAGGGATCGCAGCGCCCTGGTGCTTGACACTCTCTGGATCGGATTCGGAAGGCAGGATAGGCGACAGGGGCATTTGTGCTTTTCTACTCTGGACCAAACCATTGATCTTAATGTCGGCAGGCCCGCCGCCTTCGTACCGAGCAAGAACCCGGATTGAGCCGCCGTCGAACAGGTCAGGGATATGTTGGGGCACCACTTCGCTGACATTCAATCCGCCCCAATCAATTGATATATCCGTCAACACAGGCGATTTCAGATCGCGGGCCAGCGTGTCGGCAACATCCGAGGCGCGTTGGGTCGGATCAACATAGCGCGCATAGCCACGGCCTTCTTCGGCCATCGCGTCCAGAAGATAGCGATTTACAGCAGTGCCCACCCCAAACGCATAGATACGTGCATCGCCGATTTGCCGCCGGATCGTGCGCAGTACGCGCGCTTCCTGACCGATATAGCCGTCGCTGAGGAAGACGACGATGCGCAATGTGTTCTCAGGTTGCCGGGTTGCAAAGGCGTGACGGATCGCATTGTCGATTTCTGTTCCACCGCCGGCCCGAAGGCTACGCACATAGCGCAAACCAGATTCAAGGTTTGCCCGCGTGGCAGGAACGGCCTGGGATGCGAATTCGGTCGCGTCCGATGAAAACCGGATTACGCGGAAATAATCCTCGGGGCGCAGGCCCTGCAAAGCGGCCTCCATAAACCGTTTGCTGGCATCCATCGGCTCTCCGCCCATTGATCCCGAGGTGTCCAGCACAAATACCAGCTCTCGTGGGGTGATCTGATCCGATTGTGGAATCTTTGGAGGTTCAACCAGCAAGGATACAAAGCCGCCCCGTTCATCATGATGGGCCAACACTCCGGCCGTCGTCTCATCGCCACCAAGCTCATAGCGCAGAACCAGATCGCGGTTATCGATCACCCGCCCGTCCTGAAAGGTCGCGCTGATCACCCCTTCAGACTGCTTGACTTGCAGATTATGCGTTGCGCTTGTCAGATTTGAAACGGGAACAGCACCGCGCAGGTTCAGGTCCAACGAGACCCGTGCGGGTTCAATTGTATCAGGGTTTGTTAGGAGCGGAACCAGAGGGTATTGCGGTAGCTCGGAAACGGTCCAACCATCGACCTCGGTTACGGCTGAGGTGGCCGGTTTTTCTTCATTGAAATCAGCTAACACTACGCCCTCGGACGTCAGGTCAAAATCCATCGCCCCTTGATAGCGCGGCCCGACGATCAGAGGGAGTACCAGCTCATAAGCCTCGTCGACCTTAGGGACGGCCTGCACATAGTTAAGCGTTACCGTAATCGGTTGCCCCGGCATCAGGTTGGCAACGTTCTGGGTGAACATGTTGGGACGATGCTGGGTCAAAAGCGCCGCGGCCTTGCCCTCTTGCTTTGCGGTCTCAAAGGTTTGCTCGGCCTGCTGCTTTTGTTGAATCTGCGCCTCAATCACTTCGTCGCCTATTTGCATCTGCATCGCGTAAACGGCGGCTTTTTGGTTGAGTGGGAACAGATATTCCGCCGACATCGGATCATCCGATGGATTCACGAACACCTGTCGTACCTGAACGGTTGCCGTATCGCCCTGAATATCAACGGAAAGGTTCGAATTCAGCAGTGGCAGGTCCAGTTGACCAGCTGCTCCGCTGCCGACCAACCGACCTGCAATGGCGTCTTCGGGCTGAGCGTATCCGGCTCCAGGCAGCAACAGAAAGAGAAAAGCAAAATGGCGTATCATATGTCCGTTCCTTTGAAAGTGTGAATGTCGAGGGCTGCAATCACGGCTGCGTCCAGTTGGGCCTGTAGTGCGGTGTCCAAAGCCCATGGGGTGATTCTTTGCACGCTGCTCCAGGTGCCGCCGGAGCCATTTAGCCAGCGCCAGATCGCTTCACCGACGCTGGGTGTCACGTGCCCGTTTTGCGAGACGTAGCTAACCGCAACCATCCATTGATCCCCGGCAGGGCCGGTGGCCCGGTAAAAAGCGCTGGGAACACCGTCGTAGCGTGTGCCCAGAAACCGAACCTTATAGCCGAGACCCCGCAGACAGATTTCAGGGGCATGCAGATGCCGTAGCGGCGCGCGCGTGCTAACCACATTCAACCCCAAGGGGCCAAACTGTGCTTTCTGCGCCTGCCCGCCATAGGCTTCGAAGTAATGCGCCTCTATCGCAGTGAGAGGTACGTTTTGCACCAGGTGTCCGTGAATCTGCGTGGGCAGGTTCGGCGTCACAACGCTGCCCGAAACATCCACCGGTTTTGCCTTGAGCGACACAATGGCAATGCTGCCTGTCAGGCAAGTAATCCCCGCCAACACCTTGATGGGTTTCGGCAGGATGATCCGGTCGGTCTGTGGGCGGCTTTTACGCGGGCTCGTGTCGCGGGGCCTATAAAACAGGGCAAAGGGCGTCACTGTCAGGGCCAGCGTCACCAACCCAATAAGGCTGTGCCAGGGCTCGGCCATGACATCCAGATCGTGTGCAAGGCCAATCGCCAAAATCGAAATGCGCAGGCTGTTACCCAAGACCGCACACCCGGTCACGGCCAACAGGCTGAAGCCGCCGGTATACCACCTTGGCCGCAGAACCGCGTTTTGGGTGACCACAAAAGCCAGCGACAACAAAAGCCCAGACGCGCCGGAACAGGGTAAGTCCACCAGAATGTCCCTTTGTTCCAAGGTGATGCGCACACCGTCGCAAACGGCATTCGAGAACAATGCGCCCAGCATGTGACAGGACAATTCCGCCGAAACCATCTGCAACGGAAACCCAAGCGTACGCTGCAAGATTATTTCGGTCGGCAAGGAAAACAGGAACAATGCAGCCATCCAGAATGGCGACAGCGCGAAAGGGCGCCGATGCATCTGCAACAATCCAACCAGCGCGAAAACATCCAATGCAAGGGCGAAAGCGCTCAGAATATTGATCGCCAAAACCTGCCCCAAAAAACGGATCCAAGCCGCCAATAGCAGCAAGGCAACTGCAGGTGTCTGAGAGCGCGCGCCTTTCGGACGACCGCTCAGCAAGCTCATCCCGGCAAGACCAAAGATCAGCAGGACATAGACATAACCGTACGAGCCGTACGCCGGGCTAAGCCAACTTCGAACAAGCCATTGTAAAGGCTGCGCGGCAAGAATTGCGGAAGCAATCGCAAAGGCGCAGCATACCAATGTATCTGTGGTCAAATGTTTCATGCCGCCAGATGTGAATGGCGAATGCGCATTTCCCCTGCCCAATATGTGCAGATTTTGATGAGATACTCTTAGGCTCAGGACCCATTGATTTCCGTATAGCGGCGTGATTCACGGTTCGAAAACGAGCGGTGAACATGTCTGATCTTTTCTGGCTTACA
>NZ_JBQFZU010000044.1:0-24225 GCF_056542405.1 Ruegeria sp. AD11(2025)
ATGAGGCCGCATACATGTCAGCACCTGGCTACGCGAATTACCAGCCAAAGATTCTTCTTGCCCAAAGGGGGATGTCCATACATGTCGCAAAGTCTTTTCAGAGCAAAATAGACAGAACTATTGGCAGTTTAGCCCGGCAGTTGCGCAAACTGCTGAAATGTCGAGAGTCCACACGTAAATTGACCATTGCGGATCATGCTGACCAGTTCGATACCGGCAAGGGCAGATGCAGCTGAAAAGATCAGTAGAAAGATACTTCAATCCGGAGTCGCAAAAGATCACTGAAATGGTTTGGCCATTGTGAGGCTCATATTGCCGCTCGTCAGCTCAACGACCGTCTACCCCTGCTCTAACATGCCATTGGCCTCAGCTACCGCAATTGCGCCAAGCGTGGCGCGGTGTTTTTTGGAGAACCCGCTGTTCAAGTGATCGAGCTTGGCGAAAACTTTATCCTAGCGGCCATAGTGTTTCACCAGCCGATCAAGACTCCGCAAAGGCGTGTTTCAGATTGCTCCGAGCAGCGGAACAAAGTGCACCAGTCATGTTGACGGCTCCGACTCTGTTTCGAAGCGGGCTTTGATGGACACAGCAGAGTTTTGCAACTTGAGCGCGTGGTGGTCATTGGTTGAATATCATTAGTTACTGCATCTCAGACCGTTCGGCCCCTAGATTCCAGATTGACGAGTTAGTGAACGAACAGCAACGCAATCGATCCCACAAGGATCAAGCTCAGAGCCCAAACAATATCCAGGTTGAACCAACTTTTTGAGAGAAATCTCAGGCCCAGCCAATGGTAAACACCGAACGCAAGCAGACCGCCCGAGACTGTCATGGCCAAGGTGTGGGCCAAGGCGACTCCAATAGCGATTTTAGCATTGCCGGTCATCAGATTGGCAGCTGCCGCATGCCCTGCGTCCGTGGCGATCGTGCGACAAATACCAAGATAGATTGGAACCAACATCAAGCCCGCTCCGTGTGCCATTGCCGCTAAGAAAGACCAGAGCGCAAGCCGTGACGGGGGTACTCGCGCAAGAAGCCGTGGATGGCGGCGGTTAAACAACAAATAAACGCCCAATCCGATCACGAGGCAGGATGCGAAAATCTGAATTTCGCGCTGCCATTCGGCCAGAAAGAGCAGCGCGGTGAAGGGAAACAGTATTGCGCCCATCGCAACAAGATGCCCGGCTGCCAGAGCGATCAACGCCTTGAAAAGGCTGTTGCGTCTCTTGTCCATCAGCGCCGCAGACACTGCCAGGGGCCAACCCATGCCCGGATTGACCCCGTGATATATGCCAGAGGCGACAACAGCCCACCAAAGGGCTGTTGCCGTGTCTAATCCGTCCACGTGTCAGACAGACGGGTAGCAGAAGCTATCGGTCGAGCAGTCTCCGCCTTCCAAGCGGATCTGGTGGCTGCGATAGCCCTTTGGAAACTCGACATAGAAGTCTTTGTCCAGGTCCAGGCCACCGTTTTCCCCAACATTGGCCATAACCATTTGCCCACCCTCATCATCAGGGTAGAACTGATCATCCCACGTCGAATACAGCGAGTTGGTCCAATAAACCCGCTTGCCGTCCCGGCTGATCTCAACCATCTGGGGACCGTAAGAGAATCCTTTGCCGTTCGGATGTTTCGCCCCGCGCGCAATCCCGCCAAGCTCGACTTTTCCAGTCAGCTTGGGGTTCATCGGGTCGGACACATCATACTGATGCATTTCACCCTGCCCCCAGCAAGCGACGTACAGGTACTTGTCGTCCAGGCTCAGGTCAATGTCGGTGACCAATGGAGGTACGGCCTCAAATCCCTGCAACAGAGGTGGAAGGTTATCGGCCTTTTCTGGCCGCGGATCAATCGTGATCGTCTTTTTCGCCTCGAAGGTTCCGTCATCCTTCTGCCACCATGTGAAAATCGCACCCTGCAGGTTTGTGGTATCCACGACGACACCGCAGAAGCCATAGTCTTTTGCCGGATCATGGGCGGGCCGGATTTCCAAGGCCATCTGGTGGTTTTCACCCAGGTCAATGGTTTGGACATTTCGGCGCTCGCGCAGGTTCCAGAAATGGATTTTGTGGCCATATTTGTTGGACAGCAAATCCTCGGCCACAATCCCGTTCTCGAACTGTGGTGGCAGCCCCCATTCCGAACTAACCATGTAATCGCGCGGGAGGTTCCACCAGAAATCGTAGTGTTTGTCCTGCTCGCCTCGATCCATTTCGTAACGGCCGAGAATATCAAAGGTTTCGCAATCCATAATAAAGATGCCCGGCGGACCATCCGTGCCATCGGGACCGCCGCCACCAAGCGTTGAGACATAAATTCCTTCGGGGCCGCAGTGGATTGTGTGCGGACGCGAATAACCCGTTTTAGCGAAAACCTCTTCCGGTTCGATGATCTTGTGAATCTTCGCCTTCAGGGGTTCTTTCACGTCGATCACGTAGATGCGCGAGGATCGGATGCCCGGAACGATGAGATACCTCCGTTCCAAAAATGCGTGTCCAGTCAACGGCGAGAGTGCAGAAGAACAAGCGTTCCAGCCAAAATGATGAAATTCATCGCCCTTGTTGGGCATCATGAGCGTATGGACAATCTGGCCGTAGGTTTGCGATTTCGGGTCAACATCTACAACGGCCAAGCCATCAGGCTCAGAACCGTCCGGGCTGAGCATCAAAGTGAAAGCGAGCGTTTCCGCAGGCGCTTCCATAGCAAGTTTCGGAGTTGCGTGAAAAGTAGGGTCAGGTCTCAGGTTCATAACTGGCTCCTCCCAGGCCACAGGCACCAGAAATAAATCTGAGTTTGTTTGATGGCACCCGGAACTGAGACTGCCACATATTCAAGATTCGTAGAAATGGTTCATTTTTGTGTCCTGCGTGCGCCCTTGGAAGCGGCAAATCCAACAACCGCGTTGGGCTCGGTACAGACCTCGGAGCTGACACAGTATAGGCCCCTTACCCTGTTTCCACGATCTGGCCATCGGCCCATTCCAGACCTTCACCCGACCTTCAAGATACAGCCGTCGAAACCCCGCTTTTCAGACTCTCACCGATGGCGCAACACCTCAACGTCTGCGCGCTCACATATGCTGACTTTCCAGCCGAAGAAGTATCCAACCCACTGTAACGTATGAGATATTCGCCACACCTTCCATTCCAGATGACCAAATCTAGAAGGGTCTGTTAATCATTCCAAACCGAGTCATGCTCGCGCTGTGCAGAGGTCAGTCCGTTTTGGAAGAAGGCGTCGTAATACTCGTTTTCCACACGATGGGTCTGCAACCAAATTCCGGGCGCATGGACCGCTTCGCAGTGTGCGGGGAAACGATCATGGGTTTCGTAGATATAGGTACAGATGTCGCGCGCGCAGTCGATGATATCCTGCTCGTATTCGCCCGCCTCATCCAGATATTTGTTCCCAAAGTCGCCTTTGTAAATCCGCCCGAATAACTTTTCGTTCTTGTAGATGCCGTCGGGACCGAATTTTCCGGCGACAACTGCATCAACCGCCTCTGACATCGACGGATAATACGGTGGGCATTTCCCTTTGATCAAATGTTCGCCGTGATGGCGAAGACCTACCGCATGTGCTCGTACATGTTTCATCGCCGCAATTGGAAGAGTATGCCAGCGGAACAAGTCCATCAGCCGCCATTTCGGGGTCACATAATCAAATCCCATCATCGAACCATAGCGGTCGCTGAACTTTGGATCACCCATCAGAACCGGTGGAGAAATAGCGGCGTGAATCCAACCACCAAGGCCCATAGCCTCCGTTACAAGAAACAGGTTTTGTATCAAAAGGTCGGCCTCGATCTGGGTACGCATCTGGCCGAGAACACCGAGCGGAATCTTGATTTCAGGATTCAAGAAGCCCTTGTCTATCCACTTTTTGACACCCGCCGGTCGATAGAAATTTCGGTCGTCCACGATCACTGGCCGCGCTTTGTCTGGCTGAGTCAGGATATACATTAACGCGTTGATATATTGGTAGGAGAGGTCGACGACGGGAAAGAAAATCGTAGATCCGGGCGTGTTCGACAAAAACCGGTTTGAATCCAGATAGGCCGGAAAATCTCGCATGCCGGCAGGCACATCAATGCGACGGTCGAGGATCTGCACTTTCGATTGCTCGGCGCGATCGATGAGTATTTCGGGCGTCCAGTGCTCGATGCCGCCTTCAAGCGGGTCAAGGCGGCGCAGGAAATAAGTGCCGCTGTCGTTGATCATAAAAAACTGCGTGCCCTGAGCGTTGTCCGGGCTTCCCGCAGTACGGCCTTCCATCACCAGATTTGGCTTGGACATGATCGGATCGCCGCTTTCGTCATCAAAAAACGGTCGATCCGGCATGGTCAAACCGGTCGCGCCAGTCGCGGCAATCAGAATTGCCTCCTGCAGTGGTGACAAAGGGGACCGGTCGTTCCTGGAGTCCCAACTCAGCGAACCCGCAACCACATTTGAACCTCTGCTAACCCTCTTGGTACGACGGTTCCAAAGCGTACGTGCTAGCGGGGCTTCCAGGAAAGAACCCAGCCCGCTCTGGCCTTTGTCTTTTGGCATTTCTCAACCCTCCTGCACGGTTCGCCACGGTGCAAAGGCCGTAGCATTTTTTGGTAGCACCGGCGCAAATTCAGGGAAATGGCGCAGAATGAGTGATTTCATCCCGTTCCGTGCAATCCAGTCCATCCCAAGCTGCGTATAGATTTCCGGCCGAAAATCGGTGGTTAGGAAGCGATCGGACTGCAGGCGGCGCGATGCCATCAGGATGAAAACCCGAAATGCGGTATCTGAAAAGCCAAACCCATCTGGTGGTGTTTCACCCAAAAGGCCAATGACCGTATCAACCTTGTCGATGTCACCGTAGAGGTCTTTGAGAATTTGGTTTGTCTTCGGGCTGGCAGTCAGGTCATCCCACTCAGTCACGGGCGGCATGTGCAGGCCTTTGCGAAATTCATTGTATCGCGGCACGCGGCGTGCGCGGGTACGCACAATATCGACCACCGAGAGGTCGATCAGCTCATCAAATCGTTCGAGATTCTGCAGGGACTTTGGAAAATTATGGAGCGTGATCGCCCCGGGATGTGCAATACCTTGAGAATACAAACAATCGCGCAATCCCAGTTCGCGCAGTTGTTCATCCGTCTGTTCCCCCTGAATCTCAAGAAATCCGCGTCGTGCCTTCTCATTACCTGTTTTGTAGTCATAAAAGATGTAGTCATCAGGGATCAGAGGGTGCATTCGGTAGACCGTCGCGAACTCTTCGGTCAGCGCGTACCGTGCGGTGTGGTGATCCGGTTCGGTTTCAGGAATACCCTTTAGCGCGTGAACATCTGTCAACCAGATGCCCAACCGCGTCAGCCAGGATTTTGGCGGCCCGTACCAGTTGGTCTTCATGCCGATATCCAGCGCCTCGGTTCCCAATATGGCAGGGGTCCATTCGACCGTGTGAATCTTGGCAATCAGCGCGGACACGATCAAGCGCGCCGTCTGGTAGACGCGTTCCTCGCCCATCTGCGGATAAGCGCCTTGCAATTCATCGCACAGAACATTGTGTTCGCGCGCGAACAGCGTGTGCAGTGAAGACAGGCCAAGCCACCAGCTTTCGTTGAATCCCGTGAGCTCGAACCCGTGCACGTTCAGAGGCAGGTAGCCGTCCTTAGTAAGTTTGATCTTTGGGCCGTCCCGCAGTTTTTTGGCAGCATCGGAATTCACACCATAAACTTGCGATCCGTCCCACCAATGGGAGTTCTCGTTGGCAAAGAGGAAGGGGTCATCCGCGCCTTCCTTCGGTATATTGCCCGCGATGCGCATATTGCGTTCAGGTTCGCCATTGGGTCGGTTCTTCCAGTCAGGATAGCCGTCGGGGATCGGTACGATATCATCGTCTTCATCCAGTTTGCGACGTTCATGCGAAACCCAGTCGTGAACCTGGAACTGAATCCACGATGCCGCCAAGATGTTGAGGATTTTGGCAGGAATGAAAGCCTGACGATCCATCAATTTGCGCGCGACCTCAATCGGGTTTGGGCTGTCATCAGGCTGCACCTGCGGCGGCATATTCCGGCCGAAGGTGGCACCGGCGGCACCCATTCTGGGGTCAGACAGGTCATTATAGCTGCCGTCATGGGTGCGGTACGTATAGTGGCTTGGTTTCGGTTCCGGTGGCACCGCGCGTGCGCTGGGGACAACCTCTTCCGGGTCTGTGTCGATCAGACTTTTTTGCCTCAGATCATACCTGAGTGCGTCCAGATTTAGCAGTTGGACAAGCAAAAACGGAATGCGGTGCCACGGAATGCGCCGGTTCACTGCCCTCAGGATTGATCGAACTGCCGTGCCTAAGACGCGGTTCTGGATGGGCGGCGGCGGAGCCTTGAACCGTTTACCCTGCCTATGTGATGCGGATGCGTCATAGGCAGCTTTGCGTGCACGATTCAGATTGCCCAGTGGACGAAATTCTTCTGTCGTGTTCCAGGGGTTGAAGCCCATGCGCTCAATTTCCAGTGCCTCTGCCAATGCCTCGGGCGTTGTCAGATCGCGCTGTGGCAGGATCAGTTCGGCGACCTTTATCGGCGGGCTAACCAATTCATCCCATTCATGGGCCGCATCCTCGATCGGCGTTTGTTCTTCGGATACGAACCTTTGCACGAGCAGATCGAACCTAATCTCTCCGTGCGTTTGCCGCGCGGCGTATTCCGACGAGAGGCGAGAGGCGCCTGTAAATGCACCCTCGATAGCAGCAGCGTCCTTTGTTGGTTTGAACGTGTAGCGCACCGCTTCATTGCCCCAGGCAATCGCGCCCCGGCTCCAATAGCTTTCCAGTGCAACGCTTTCGCAAGTTCGTAGTGCCTCGCGCACATTGCCCAGCATCCGGCGTGTCTCAGAGAATCCCAAAACAAAGCACAGGCGTACAAGTCCGATCAACTTCGAAACCCGGCCACCAGACACAGCATGGGCAAATACCACAAATTGACGTGCATTTCGGGCGTGTGGCACAGGGAAATTGGTCGCGAGCAGATCATGATCTATACCTTCAGCTTCGCTGACACGTACTGCCAAGCCGCGTAAATCCTTGTCTTCATCAGATTGAGTTTGCGAAGATGCATTCGAAAACCGCACAGTCGCTGGATACCGCGCTTTGGGCTGTGCAAAGCCAACCTGTAAATCACTGGGCAGATCGTCACCAAACCGCAGCTCTGCGCCTTTGAAGGCGGCAATCGCTTTTTTGTGAAACGCCCGATCCACGCGGCGTGCGCCACCAGCCGCCATCGATTTCAACTGCGCGGCCATCATCATCTCGGCCAGCGCTTTGGTTTCCTTCAACTCCTCTTCAGGCGAGCCGCCCACATACTCCTCGCGCCATTTCTGCAGGGATTCCGAGCTGGCATCCATCGGGGGCCTCCTCTCTACAATCCAAATCGCGTGCGGATGCCGTTCCAAATCGCCGCCAGCACACCTTCGGGATGGGGCGAGTAGTTCGGCAAAGCCAAACGTGTAATTCGGGCATCAATGAGCGTTGGTTTCCCGCTGGCCAGAGCCGCGCCAAACGCCTGCTCGAATTCATCCAGCTTGTTGACAGTATATCCTTCCGCGCCACAGGCACGGGCGTATGCGGCATAGTCAGGGTTATCGAACTCAACCAACCCAGTCTTGTAGAAGGCTGATAGCTGATAGAGCTTGATCAGTTTGAATTCACGATCGTTAAAAATTACCCAAACGACTGGAATGTTGTATTGCACCGCAGTCATCAGCTCAAAACCGGTCATCAAGTAGGAACCGTCACCAACCGCAGCCACCACAGGCCGATGCATCTCTGCGTATTTTGCGCCGATTACACCGCAAACACCGATACCCATTGGGCCATAGGTGCCGGGTTTGCGGAAATTCTGCCCCTCCTTGAGTTCCAGATAGTAGCCAGCCCAAGCGGCATGTGCCCCCGCGTCGGCCAAGACAATTCCACCCGGCGGCAACAACTGAGAGATTTTTTGAACCATCTCACCCGGATGCAACTGCTTCTGGGGCGAGATGATAAAGCGTTCGTCATAATCTTTGGGTCGGTAGTCACGCTTTGGAACCGGGCCAACGACCGTATCCAGGCGATCATACAACCCCTGCAGAGCCTGTCGCGCATCGCCTAGTATAACGTGATCTGCTTTGTAGAACTTATCAAACTCGCCAGCATCAATGTTTATATGGATAAGAGTTTTTTCGTCGAACAAACCCTCGAAGAAATCAAAGGTTGCGTGCTGGGCAAAAGAATTGCCAACCGCCAATACCACGTCCGCCTCCGAGAAAAGATCCCAGGCCGCCTTATGCCCTGAATCGCAGTAGAGCCCGATTGCCAGAGGGTTTTCTTCAGCGACGACCCCTTTTCCATCCATCGTTGTTAGCAACGGGATCTGAAACCGCTCAATGAACGTCTTTGTAATACTGTTGGCACCAGAAAGGATTGCGCCAAAACCGGCCAACATGACCACGGTTTTTTCAGCCCTGATCGCCTCTTCCAATACGCTGGAAACCTTATCCAACACCTCATGTTTCGGCACAATACCTGTCTGAGGTTTTTGCAATGGTTTGAAGTTGGTTACTTCGATCTTGGGATCGGTGATGTCTTCGGCCACTGCGACATGCACGGGACCTGGCCGACCCTCGAACGCGATATCAATTGCCCTTTGGAGCGTATCGATTAAATCATCAGGGTCGGTCACCAAAAAGTCTGCGGGTTCGCCGGTGGCCGGATCTTTCTTGGTGGCAGCACGGAACATCATTCGGGAATCCGGCGTGCGCGCCAGACCGGATGTCTCGTTCAATCCACCGCGCCCCTGCCACGCTACCGTTGAATATCCGCTGATAGCCAGCAACGGGTAACTGTCGGTCAGCGCCACGCACATGCCCGAAATCAGATTGAACGCACCGGGGCCGGCTGTGGCGAAACATACTCCGAGCTTACCGCTGAACATGGCATGCCCACAGGCCATGAAGGATGCGCCCTGCTCATTCTTCGCGATAACCGGTCTGATTTTGTCCGAAGCGTCAAGCGCAAGCATAAGACCAGCGGCATTTTCGCCAGCCCCGCCATAGGCGGCGTCGACTCCAATAGATTCGAGTGCGGCAACCACCGCTTCATAAACGCGCATCTAATGCATTCCAATAAATGTCTCAACAATACTGTCTATATATATCAGAAATCGCCGATTTAAGAAACAGTTCGGGATCTGGCTCGCCTTTAAGTAGCAATTCGTCAGTAAACTGACCTGCAGGAAACTCCGTCAGACATCGGTACCGGAGCGCGAAAACGGCGGGCCAATATCCTGTTGTAGATTTTTTTGAAACAGGTCTGGGCTTTGTTCAACGACCTTGCGAACCACTTCAAGTGTCTTCGGAGGATTGGTCTTGTCGAAGCCGTCAGGGGTTCACCAATCGACGTCAATAACTCCGAGAAATGAAGCCGTTTGCCTGACGCATCTCCGTTTTCAGGGTCCACGGAAACAGCACCGGCATAGCATCTTGAGGGGTCGCGATAAGGTGATGAACTTTCCCGTGCACAAACCGGCATAGCATCCGTCAAACCAAGTGCGTTTCGGTAATAAGTGCCGGTCGGTTCAAGCTCTGCCGCGCGTAGGAAAGAATTACGTGCGGCCGATCAGTCTTCCAATTCGGATGCCCGTATAAATCCGATCGACGTTTGCACAAGCGCGCGCGTCTCGGGCTCATTATTGGTAAGCTCATTTTCCAGATAACACTTAAACGCAACCTTTACCTGAAGCGGAGCTGTTCAGGGTACGTTCGAAAAATCTGAGGATGCACGAACCTGCCGAAGTCTGAGAAAACCCGGTATTCCGTTTAGGAAATCGAGTTCGGGCAAGCTGAGAGAGAACAACAGAGACGCTTCGGGGTTCATTCGGATAATTCTACCGCTTGGATGGCCACCCAGCCTATCCTCAACTTCAATCCAGCCTGGTTCGTTCCCGATCCTGACGGCGAACGCCCTTGCTTATCCAGGATAAAACTCAATTCGTCACTTGATGCGTTCTCATTCGGTTCCGTAAAAACTCGGTTGGCGACCACGAATGCCTCATCAATAGATTGAAAAGGCTCTCTGAAAGAACGCGCGGTGCAAAGGTGGTGTCCAGCATTGGCATTGATATCGAATCTGATCATCTTCGAGAAGGGTCCCGCCCTGCAGGAAAACCAGAATCTGCAACTTGCGCATAAGGGCTGATGCACCCCTGGCTAATAGCATCCCATGAAACTCGTCCAGATCAGAAATCCGCCCGAGGAAAATATGCGCGACCACCCCAAGCCTGCCATAGGTTAGCTGATGCCAACTATCCAGTTTAAGCAGCGAGGAAAGCCGCTGTGCCGTTTCCTGCAATCTTGCCTGCCAGTCATCCTCGGCCGAGGATGAATCGATCAAAGTCGCGACGTATTCCGGCGGAACGATGTTCGCAGCAGGCCCAACGAATAAGAACAGAGCACCACAGGCGATGAACGCGCCTGCCGACTCTGATCGAACACCAATAGTTACGTCCTGCACAAGCGCCAAGGCGACTGCGGCGATGTGCGCTTGCGAAATCTTCTTCAGAGCGTTGCTCAAACGCATGTTCATTGGTTTCCTACACCTCCTGATTGCGCGAGAAGCGGATCAGCGCGAACACCGCTGTCTGCTGCGTTGTCGCCCCGTATTTCCAGGATAATGGGCGAGGTACTTTGTTCGCCAGAATCAGAGATTGTTTGCTGATAAACACGCACCGCACATTAGCGGACAAATTTGCCAAGTTTTTACCACTCGGCCTGTTCAAATCCCAAAAAGTTTGGCCTTGACCGCGCATCATCAAGCGCGCCTATGGCATCGCGATAAAACGCCCTGGACCACAGCCACATGGTTTTTCTTTCGTCCGCAGGAAGACCTGACTCTGAGATTTCCCGCACCTGAGGCCTAGCGCAAGTTCCTCTAGCAAACGTAGTTCGGCATTTCCACGAAACAGTTCGGCCTACCTGGTCTCTATTTGTGCCTGCTCGTAAAGGGCCTCGTGATACCCCGGCATACGCGGCGGTTGAGCATTAAAAAACTCAAAGTGACGTATTGGTACGACGACATAGGCCAAATGTAGGCCAGAATGATGTCACCACCGCTGACGCGGGCTCCTACCTCCAGCAGAACGCGCTCGAAGTTTGTTGCCTGTTCCCCACCGGGCACACCGACGCTAGCAACCCCTCCAAGGGCGAGCGCGGTCGCCTTTGATCGCGGGTCGTTCATCGGCTCGCCGCTGTTCAGATCAAACTCAACGCTTTGAACCAAGAGGTAACCAAGAAAGAAAGCGACCGCATTCTTGATCAGTGTCATCAAAAGCACAGCGAACCAGGCACAGACGCGACCGGGTTTTCGTTCGGTTTGCACTGGTTCGGGTCGCGTCTAATCCACTATTCCATGGGCGTACCAAATGAGAGCTTCTGGTTTTCAGAGCCTTCATTGTTTGAGTTTCTGGTGCCACTCTTAACCATTCGGATACAAAGCTTGCTTTCTTGAAGATAGGGGAAACCAATCGTGATGGGACCGAATCCTGAGATTTTCTGGTGATAAACCGGGACGGCGTGAGGGTGTGAAAAGCTCAAGATTTGCGGCACTTTAGGTGCGTAAAATGCCTGATCTTTTGCTTGCACGCCAAAGTTCAATACGGAGGCATCACTAGCGAACGGAATCACGAACGATGCCGAAAACTGCTTTCTGTGCTATGAGTTCCTTTAAGTATTTAGCAACGCAAGAGGCCGGACGTGTCAATCCGTCGAGTAGAACTGCGTTACTTTGCGATCGTTTTATTACCGATTTTCGTTTTCGGGATACATGAGCTTATCCAACACCATCTGATTGCAACGGATTTGGATGTGCCTGTCGAAATTCTGCGTGATGACAACTCGTGGTTGGAAGCGGTGGGTCGTTTTCGGTTCCTTGCCGCATCCTGGTTCTTTGCTGCACTTGCAATTCTCGCCGTGGCTCTGCTGGTTCGCAATCTTTGGCGTCCATTGTCGAAGGAAACGAGGATAGCCGCATCCATAACAACACTTGCGGTATTTGTGCTGGCGATTGCTCCGACGATTCAGCAATACACAGCGTCGACAACTCCACGGATCTATCATCAGGTTGGCAAGGCCGTTTTTGAAACCGCACTATCACGCGGCACGCTACCCGGATGCCTGCAAGCTGACGATTATTGGCTGTTGGGCCGTTGTGGCGATACTCCGGTGTTTTCAATGTTCAGAAAGGTGTTGGACATTATCAATGCTCTTGCGGGGCTTGCGGTTGGCGCACTGATTGTTGGTATGATCCTGTGCCTGGCCTCTGCTCCAACCAAGGAAATCGAAGAAACTGCAGAGGAACTGAGGAAAAACATGCATCAAATGCGGCAGCAGCTGTATCTGTCCAGCCTTATCCTGACATTTGGCATGTTTTTTGCATCCAGTTGGATGTATTGGCCTCTGCCCTTGATCAATGAAACGGGAAAAGCCGCCTATAGCTCACTGGTAACCGCATCGGCATTGTTTACCGGAACCTATTTTTGCTTGTTGATGCTGAGTTTCTATCTTCCAGTTGCTTTGATATTGGACGGTCGCATCAAAGATCTTGCCCGCAAGGCCCATCAGAGCGAAACGACAGAGGATGGATTTGATGTCGAAGACTGGAAGGCATCTCATGGATTGAAAGAAGGCATTGGAGAGGTGTTGCGCGCCGGCTTTGCACTTACCGCGCCCATCCTGGCATCCTTCGCCGGGGGTATCACACCACTTACAGTTTAGCTGCCATTTACCAAGCAAATTTGCCTTTAACTGAAATCACCTCAGTCTAATTTAACCTGCTTTACTGGTGCCGCGAACTTTGACGCTCCGGGGCGGTAAACTGCCAGTAATGGGGCCTCAACTTTTTATTTGCTCCCGATTCTGCTATGGTCCGCACAGATCGAAAAATTGTGGTTTGGTCTTTTTTTCTACGGGGAGCTATTCGATTAGCTACATTTCATCGCAAATATCGATGACTAAATTCAGATAAATGCTCTGAAGCGATCGGATGGCTTTGCAATTACGCGAGGTATCCCGAAGTGCTTTTTACTCTTGGCCATGGCCAAAAAAATGTTCTTTCGACAGACACAGCACCGGGTGCATTGTCCGGTCTGGCACCCGCGGCACGAACCGATGCGATAAATTATGGTCAGGCAACTGCCAAAGCTACAAGTACGGTACCCGCTGGTGCAGTGGGGATGTTCCAACGTGGTGCGACGCTTGGCGGTTCATTTGAGTCTTTGTTCCCAAATGCCCCCATCAGTACAACGGACGGCATCACGCTGACCAAACTTGATGCGCTGGATGATGCAATGCGGGAAGCCGCGAATGACCCGCCGCAGGCAGTCAATGCCAATCCGCCGGTTCATAGCGGTTTTGGTCAGGACATTGATCATGACATAAAGGCCGGTACAAGCCGGAAAGGCACGCAATTGATCATCGAGCCTCCGGCAGGCCAAACCCTTGATCCGCTTCCCAAGAGTGACGTTACAGCTCCGCTGCTAAATCTGCGCAAGGGATTACTCGGGCTGGACGGTCTTTTTAGCGATGGGCCTGGTGACGAGCAGGCAGCAACGAAATTAAAGGAAGCCCTTCGCTTACCTAGTTCTGCAGGTATGATGCGGTTTAGCGTGCCGACCGACTTGAGTGGTAGACCTTCCAGACCTGCGGACGATGCTGAAAGACTGAGCCGCTGGCACTACCAATGGTTGGTAATGGACATCTATCTGAACAAAGTATGTGGCTCGGCGATCGTCACCGATGTAGTCGCAAACGGCGCGGTTAATTACACATCCTTCTTGGATCGTGTGAAGGTCGGAAACGGAGGGTCTCTACCAGACGAAGATCTGCCAATGCCATTGGAGTTTTTGGTTGCGGCCATTCGCTTTGGTCATTCCTCGCTTCGCGGCGCATACGACCATAACCGCGCCTTCAGCCGTGTATCAGCGCCCATCATGCCGCGAGCGGGATTTGATTTGTTGTTCGGGTTCACTGGTGGCGGCCGCCCGGGAAACCACCCGGCCCTGCCGACAAACCGGGTCATCGAGTGGGATCGCTTTACGTTCGACACTCCAACGGAATCTAACCATGTGGCGCGGTATATCGATACACAGCTCGCTCCACCATTGTCGAACATGGCGAAAGAACCGGCTGGCGTCTTCAACCACCTCGCCCCTCACAATATGCGCCGTGGACATCGCCTGAACATTCCCTCCGCGCAGGCCTGCATTGATGGTTTCAACACCGAAAGTTATGGCGGCATCGCGCCTCTTACCGCAGCAGAATTGACGTCCGGAGAGACTGGTCAAGCGGTGGCAGATGGCGGGCTCGCGCAAGAAACGCCGTTATGGTTCTACATCCTGCGGGAAGCCGAGGTACAGGCGCAGGGGGCGCATCTGGGCCAATTGGGCAGCCGGATCGTAGACGGAACGCTGCTGCGTCTGACCAACTGCGATCAGACATCTTACTGGCATCAATCAGGATCCGACAATGGGCGGTGGCATCCTCAGGATGGCACGCAGCCAGATGGCATAGTTGTCGATGATATACCGGCGATGATCCGCGCCACACTCTGGATGTAGGAGCAACTGATGGTCGATGATACCCACCCAACACCGCTTCCGAGCGACGAACTCCGTAGAATGCTGTTTGATACGTCCATTCCGGATGAGGAACTGGCGGCCTACATGCTGCTCGACCCCGGCGAAAGTCGCCCTTTCGCGCCCAAGGTGCGGGTCAACCCAGCCCTCATTTTGCCGCCAACCGCGGATAGCGGCCTAAACAGCGCGCTACAAGGCGCCCTTGCCTTGGGTGGTTTGAACGACATCTCGCGGGCTCGGAGAAAGCAGGCCTATCAGGCGAAAATCGCTAGCGGTTGGTCTGGGCTGAAGATCGTATCAGAAGGGGATAGCTGGTTTCAGTATCCGTTCCTGTTACAAGATGTCATCGATCATCTTTCCAGAAAACACGCCATCCTAAGTCTCGGTGCGGCAGGAGACACATTGGACGATGTGTTCGCGCAGAATGAAGTCGTGACCGCCGCCCTTGCAGAGCGCCCGGATGTGGTGCTTCTGAGCGGCGGAGGCAACGATTTATTGGGTGGCGGCAACCTTGCCACCATCGTCCGGCCGTTCACACCCGGCCTGGATGCAGCGGGTCATATCACAACCGCTTTCGACGCCATCCTAGCCGAAGTTATCAGAAAGCTGCGCAACATTGCCGCCGGAGTTGCGGCGGCGGTACCGGGAACACCGGTTCTAACCCATACGTACGACCATGCGATCCCTGATAACGGTCGGTGGCTTGGTCGCCCGCTTCGATCCCGAGGTATCGAGGACAAAGGACTGCAGCGCGAGATCGTACACATTCTGATTGACCGATGGGCCGATGCCTTGGCCCGGCTCGCAAGCGAACCCGGATTGTCTGGCAAGCTTCATATCGTCAATTGCCGCAACACCATTCCGGATAACGGATGGGAGGATGAGCTTCATCCAGACTCAAAATCTTTTGGTAAAGCGGCACACAAATTCGAAGCCATAATCCAAAGCGTGACCGCTGGTTCACAACCGGCCCATGCGTTAGGCGCCATGGGCACCTTAAGAAGGCCGGAACCAGAGGAAACCGAACTTGCCGAAACAGTTTTGAACCTCGCCGATCGCTTCGATGAAACGATCTTGTTGTCCGAGATCGGTCGTCGGGCTTCTCTTGAACGCATCGGACCGGCTGGTGCGATGATGGGGATTGGACGTGACACGGCAGGTGTACCGGATTCAAGCCTGTCAGGGGGATATCCGACCTTAAAGCGCCTCGGTGCCCGAATTCTAAACCGTGCACATCGCGAATTGTACGGGCTATTATGCGGCTCTGACGACGCCGACAAAGCCGATCGCGAAACGTTGCGCGCCGCGTTCAACATTGGTCAAGGCGCACTGGCAGCAGCGATTGCGGGATTGCTTGTAAGTGGCCCGCTCGGCCTTACGGCTTTTGTGGCTGCACCCGTCGCCGCAATCATCGTTAGGCGCTTTCTTGCACCCAGTTGGGCTGAGACCTGTACCCTGTGGGCAGAGAAACTGGATGATAGTGGGACAGCACACGCAAGCCTCAACATCGCGCAACGGGGAATTCAGGCGGTCAAAAAGAACCCTGACCGGTTCTGCGTCTCGTTCAAGAAAAACCCGGAACCCGGCGAAATCGAAACACTTGCCGGATCGAAGGCGGCCTTGTTGAACAGTGCAAAATGGCCGTTCAATTCCGTTATCAGAATTCGGTTCCTGGAAGGTTCAAGCCATCTGAAAGAACGTGTCGAGCACTATGCCCGACAGTGGGTTGCACAGGACATGGCAGCATTGACGTTCGATTTTGTGGAAGACGGTGATGCGGAAATCCGGGTGGCTTTTCAACAAGGTGCCGGTTCATGGTCGTTGCTGGGAACAGAGTGCCTGAACGAACCAGACCAAACCAAACCAACAATGAATTTTGGATGGTTGACCGAACAATCCAGCGAAGAGGACATTCGCGAGGTTGTGCTGCACGAGTTTGGCCATGCACTGGGATTGATTCACGAGCACCAGAATCCCGACGGCGGGATCGAATGGAACGATGAGGCGGTAAAAGCCGATCTGTCGGGCGCACCAAACTTCTGGGATGAAGACACCATTAAACGCAACGTGTTGAATCATTATGACCCCGGTACGCTGATGTTGACGGAAATCGATCCAAAATCGATCATGATGTATCCGATCCCGAACAAATGGACGATTGGCGAATTCGAAACGGGTTTCAATACAGATTTCAGCCCGGCAGATCGCGAACTCATTCGTCGCGCGTACCCCCCGATCTAAGGACCTGAGGAACGATGGCGCAAAATGACATGGCATTGGTCGTCGCGATAAGGCGATATCCAAGCTTTGGCGGTAATGCCTCATCTGGTTCCCAGGACCTTCATGGCCCGGTCAATGACGCGGAAGAGTTCATAAAATGGCTGAAGGCTCCGGGTGGGGGTGACGTGCCCGACGCAAATATTTTTTCCGTGACATCAGACGAGTTTCCAGATGGCGGCCCAATTGGTCCGGTCGAAGCGCACTTGACCGACGAGCTTGACGCTTTGATAGATCTCGCGAAAAAGCCACCCAAAAAACGGCGGCTCTATATTTACGTCAGCGGTCACGGCTATGGCAGGAGACGGACCGAAGGCGGGCTTTATCTTGCAGACGCGGCCCCAGACAATCTGACAAACCTCTTTGTCACCGATTACTTCAATTGGTTCTTGGATGCAGCGCATTTCAAAGAATGCATTCTGTTTTGCGACGCATGTATGGATCAGGGCAGGCTCGCCTCTCCGGCACCTGTTCATTGGAGACGCGAGATTCGCCCGAATGGTCAGAACACGAAGGCAATCGGGGCCTATGCGGCGCGGTTCGCGGGGCGCGCTGTCGAACGCACAATGGCAAACGGGCAGGCACATGGCGCTTTTTCATATGCCCTGAAGTTAGCGCTTGCCGGTGCAGCCGCCGTTGTTGATGGCCACGGCAATCGTGTCATCACAAGCGAAAGTCTGCGAGACTATCTGATCGCCACCATGCAGAAACTTATGACAGACGCTCAACGCCAGCACCCGCTGGTTTCCACCGAACCCGACTTCGGTCCGTTCGACACTGTCACTCTTGTTGAAAACCCTCCTGTATTTCAGGGAAATGTAAGTGTCTTCGTTCCAGCCCAGGTGTCGAATGCCACGCTTTCGCTGGAAAACGCAGTCTTCAACGATCTTGGTCAGGTGAACGCTGTGTCGGGGCGCGTCGAACTAAAGCTCACGCCTGGATATTATGTGCTTTCTGAAAATGGCGGCTGGGAAGGTGCGTTCGAATACACTGGTGCAGAAACCCAGATAGAGCTCAGGCAATAGGTGGTTGATGATGCCAAAACTGACGGTACGTGCTGAAGACGAAACTACCGAGATTTTTGTGGTTGCAGCAGATTTCGCGTTATGTGCACGCGGTGCCAGGCATCTGGAGCAGGACCTCACACCCGGCATCTACAAAGTCCGAGCCGTGTCAGGTCGGCGCGAGTGGCAACGTGTAGTCGTGTTGCGTGACAACACCGAAATCCGCGTTCCGAAGATCGAGTTCGGATCCGCGGCTCCGCTTGCCAGCACAAACCGCACCCATGAATCGCATATGGCTGCAGTAGAACAGGCGGTCCCACCTGCGCAGACCGAAGGTCCTGCAGCGCCAGCCGGCGCGATGCATCTGGGTCGCGGTCCTCAACCGACACATGATGGGTCTTTCGTCTTTATGGCACGATGGTGGACGCCGTGGCGGGACATTGGACCCAAGAACCTTGAAAACCCGGCAAAAGGGGCAACTCTTGGAACTGGCGGTGGTGTGCGTTTGCTGTCCCTCGACCAGTCCGGCGAAGTCGGAAACCAGACCAGACCAACGGATGCAGGGCCACATATCGCTCCGGAGGCGACCTGGTTCTCAGGCGACCTTTCACAAGACAGGTTCTCGGGCGTCTCCTTGCATGCCGAACCTGGAACTTACACGCTGGGCTTATCTGATGGCGACGGAAAGACGGAGCAAACAGTTACGATACTGCCTGGTTGGAGAACACATGTTTTTGCCCTTTACGAACCGCCGGTGGATGACACGACAGAAATAGAAAAAGGAGCAAAAAAACGGTTGGTCGATGTTTCTATCCACATCACGCGTGGAAGCCTGTCTATGTATGATGAAAGTGCAAGACTGACGGACGCAGCAAGATTTGCACTGGCTGACGAAAGATCGACTGCAACGAGCGAGCTGCTGAAATTCGTAAGCGGAAAATTCCAAAACCCGATGTTGGGTCTTTACGGTGCTCATCTGCTGTTGCTTTTGAAGGAAAAACGTAGTGCAGCGAGCATCGCGCGACCGGTGGATTTCGATGAAGCCCTGTTTCAAGAAGTGTTAGAAAACACCGAAAGGATCTTTGGCGATCAGCATCCCGATATCGTGGCACTACGTGGGGTTAACGCAGACACAAAGCCTTTGCGTTTTCCACCCATGCTTTCGCGCAGCTGGTCGAAGCTGCTCGCAGAATCCGCCCAAGAATCCAACCTGGTCCCTCCAAGCCTATGGCGGCGAACAGTACTTAGGTCACAATCGCAACCGTTTTTTGTCTGGCGAACACCGCAATATGGTGGAGACCGCATCATGCACCGTGAAATTGAACTCGTCCGCTCCATTTTAGATGCGGCTGCAGAACGCGAGCGGTATGATGAAGCTGCAAAGGGATTGCGGAGTCGCAACGCAGATCCCGCGGTTCGTGACCAGTTTATTCTAGAATGCACTAAACGGTTTGAGGCCCCACGCTCGGTGATCAACATGATCCTTTAGCAACCAATATGGCCATTCGTGTCCTGATGAGGACAGCTAATGCCGTAGCTTCATCCCCTTACACGTTCCGTCCCAAATCTAGCCAATAGCGTGTGCACCGAAATTCACCTGTTCAGGTCAGAGCCCTCTTTTCCACCAGATACCGTCGATCTCGCGTTGCAGTGGCGCGCCACGTTCCGGTGATCGCAAAACAATTCTCAGCACTCAATCCCCCTTTGAACCCATTCGGCCCACCCTTGAAAAAACGGGCGATTACCTTGCATTCACACCAAGGCGATACCAATCGGGCGAGACCGATCGGTCCGGTCGCATCTCCAAGCGCGGTCTTTCTGACGCGGCTTTGGCGAGATAAAACTGAGTTTGCCTGGACAAAGGAGGCCTTGCCACATGATTTGAAACACAGAATTCCGCAAACCGTGGAAACTGGTCCTGTCGGGACGGAGGCAGGATGACATCGTGATGCAAAGTCGATGCGCCGTACAAGGCGACTTCGCAGCGGACTTTTGGAAGGCATCCGGTCACCGACTCCGTTGAGGGGCGGCTCGCTCGACTCCGGAGAGAACCATTAGTCCGATGCGACTTAAGTCCAACCTTGAAATCAAAGCCGTAGACAGAGAGCTTAGGAACGTCACCACGATTAAAAACTGCTGACCCGTTCTATGAGCCAGTACATCGACACCGAACCGATGCCATAGGCTGTAACCAGTGTTGCCATTTGACTGACAGGAAGCGCAATAAGTCGCCAGACCATGACCAGAACAGCCAATGCTCCGACAAAACTCAGTTGTCCGGCCTCGACACCAAGGTTGAATGCAAGCAAAGCTGCTGGAATATCGTCAGGGGGAAGTCCTATCTCAGCCAAAGCGCCTGCAAAACCAAGACCATGCAAAAGCCCAAACCCGAAACAAACGATCCAGGGTTTGTGTTCTGAAAGCCGGAACCGATCTTCGCTGCCCTTGACGATCTCCATCGCCAGAAAAACGATGGAAAGCGCAATGACAGCCTCGACCGGCGGGCCGGGAACACTCAAAACGCCCAACGTTGCTAGTGCCAGTGTAATCGAATGGGCAAGCGTGAACGCCGTTACGGCTCCCACAAGCCTCCAGGGCTCGCGAACCAGAATAAACAGCGCGAAAACGAACAGAAGATGATCCCAACCTTCCAGTATGTGTTCAAAGCCCAACTGGAAATACGCGATGAAAACAGACCATGTGGTCTGTTCGGAAGGTATAATCTGGATGGCTTCATCTGGGGTGAAACGAAGCGTTGCAGGCTCAGCCTGCAGGGAATGCAAACGGACCAATACATCGTTCTTTTGAGCCTCCAGACCTTCAATCGCAATGTATTGACCCGCGATATCCGCGCGGCACTCGACAACCCAGGAAGAAACCCACGCTCGGCCATCGGAAATTGGGTCAAGGCCGCGCGCGGGTGTACAGCCATCCGGTAACACCGCGTCAATAGCCATCGGTTGACCATTCACATCGGGTTTTCGCCAATGAACGCCCCAGGTGTCCGAAGTGATTTGCCGAATTTCCAGGTATCCCGGATCAAGCGCATGTGCAGCGGCGTTACCCGCGGACCAAGCAAACAGCAGAGCACACAACAAGCAGCGCATGAATTTCATTTGGCTTGACTTGCAAGATCGGGTGCTATGATCTCATAGTTATCGGCAAGAGCCTTGTATTGCGCCCGTGCCAAATCTTCGCTCATTGCGCGACGCCAATCCCGCAGCACCTCATCGTGTACCTCCGGCAAGGGAGGTATCCGGCTTGGTTCCACGGCCAACACTTGCACCAGATGGACCCCGTAACCTGACTGGACCGGCCCCATCCACTGACCTTCTTCAAGATTGGCGAGACCCTCGGAGAACCCAGTTCCAAAGACCGAGTCGACAATCCGTGTCGCGGTCAGGGGCATTGATGCGGGCAGCAGTGTCGGACTTTCCAAGCCGAAAATCTCTTGTTCCGCGCGCAGGGCGGTCAGTGCCCTTTCAATTTCGGCCGCACTTGGCTTCTCACCAAGAAAAACCTGAGTGAACGCAACCTTATTGGGTGTCGCGTAGCGGTCCGGGTTTTGTTGTAGGAAAGCCTTCAGATCTTCGTCTTCTGGAACAACTGACGTGGCGATAGATTCAGTCAGAAAATCCATCTTTTGACTCAACCGCGACCTGATCACGCTATCTCCGCGATCCAGACCAAGCTTTCTCGCTTCCCTGACCAGAACCTCTTCGCGAATGGAGGCATCGACCAAAGCCTGTAGCTCGGCATCGCTTGGCTGACGTTTCCACCTGGCTTCGAATTGTGCAGCAAGCAGCGCGGCATCGCTTGCTCTTATCGCTATCGTCTCTGGATCTGCGACGGTGTCGTTATCCGGAGAAATAATGTGGAACCAAGTGAATATGGCAGCTCCTATCAAGAAGAAATGGAACAGAGGTTCTTTCACTATTCGCATGAGGGCTCCTGCGTGAAACGCGATCCGGATTTAAGTATTGATGCTGGCATCAGCCAGCTTAAATTTGCAAGGAATTGTAACTCAGGGTGTTTCGCACGTCTGTGGAGAGTGCCGAGGCAAAGGTCCTCACCTCGGTCTCCAAATCCCTACGAAGAGAGGGTCACTCTGCCGGGGTGTACCAAATCGGAGAGGAATACGCGCGTTCCTGATGCGTAAGCACCGCATCTTCTGGCAGCTCGGCACCAAACCTCAGTTTGTCGTACAGAACCCAACGTGGGGTCGGAATTTCGAGCGCACGCACATAATAAAATGCCCGCGCATTTGGATCGAAACTAGGATCAGACCAAACGGTGACCAGTTCGGCGGTTCCGATTGTGTTGGTCCAGCTGGCGGTTTCCAGATCCACGGTGTTTCCAACAGCAGGGATCTTGCCGGTTTGATCAGCAACACGGTCGTCCGACCAGGCGACGTCATAGACCTTTTCCTGCAAAGCACCTTCGGAATCGAGCCATCCCTTTATCACCTGCACGCGATCCAGGTTGGCACCAACCGGGTCGCGCAGTGCAGCGATCAGGAATGAGGGTGCACCGTCGCCCTCGCGAGGACGCATGTCGGAACCCATTGGAACGCCCTTCGTGTAACCAACATTTGCAAGGAAGCGGGTTTCAACATCAGCGTCATTGAAATCCCATCCACCAAAGAACCGCAGACCAATCCGTGGTCCCGTGGTTGCGTAGGTTTCGCGCCGCTTGAACGCATCGAAAATCGCGGCACGTGTATTTTCCGTCGCCCATACGGCCGTGTAACCAGACGCGACAAGAAGGTCGCCAGGAATTTCGCCTAGATCATTGGCGATGAAAGGATGCTTGATCCTTGTGGCCGAAGGTTCAACACTTACGGATTTTCCAAAGAAGTTGTCTTCCTCGGCCGTCGCCAGAGACGTATGGCTGTCCGTCGCGCCGCCCATGCCGAACTTGTAAGGGTTCACACCGAATTTTTCTTCCAGCACCAAGCCGCGCTTCAATGCCTCTCTGGCGTATTCGCCAGCCAGCATGTCCTCGGTTTTGAGTTCAGTGATATCGAGGTTGCCAACGTCCCAGTTTTCGTAATCCGCGAATTCATCATCGGGGCTAAGGTAGGGGTGCGCTTCGCCGTCGCCCTTGATCTGTGTGACCTCATAGTGGGGCTCCCATTTCGCACGGGCCGCGACGTAATCCTCGTCTACCTTACCGCCGTGATACGTGTCTTCGGTTGGGAACATCCAACCGTTGGACAGGTTGCCGTTATGAGCAAACGCAACTGCGCGTCCGCCAGTTTTCTCCTGATACTCTTCAAGCCAGGCATAAAGCGCCTTTGGATCGGTATCACCGTAGGGAGGTTGCGTGACCGGAGGTACCATTTGAAGCGCCCTGATCGGCCCATCGCGCAGCATTACGTTCCGGTGCAAGTTGAAACCTTTCGGTACCGAGGTCCACTCAAAGCCGATAAAAGCGGTAAAATTGCCGGGGTCGTTGTGCCGTTCTGCCGCTAGAACAATGTTCTCCCACGTAAAGGCAAAGGCATCGGCACCCGGACTGTAAGATTCAAGAAGAACTTCCGGCAGAGTCATTTGCGAGAAGTTGGTAATAATGTCGAATGCGGTCTTACCTGCCTCTTCTCCGCCCGCTTTGTAACCTTCGTACCACTCCAAACCTTTTGGGTCGGCAAGAACACCGGGTTTGCCTGCCTGCAGGTCCGGGGCAAAACCCATCAAGTCAGTATGGTCGGTGAGAACCATCCAATCCAAAGGCCGGGCCAGCCTGACCGGCTGTCCAGTCGAAGAAACGACCTGCTCGCCCTTAGCGAAACGCCAGGCGTCATCGGGCAGCAGGGTGTTCCCAAACGCACCCGCGTCCAGTGAAAGTCCTGTGTGAAGGTGGGTATCCCCCCAAAGCGGGCGTTCAGGAAAGGATCGGTTGGCATAGGGAGAGTAAGGTTGGTCCGAGAACAAGCCCTCAGCAGCCTCTTCACTTGGGACAGCGTCGGCGAAGGCATCCATCGGCGCCAATCCCAGTGCGATAAAGCTTAGCAACATACGAAGCATTGTGACCTCCCAAATCAACTTATGCCTAGTGTTGTCGATGAATTGCATCGCAACAACCTAATATTCGTATTTATCTATATCATGATGCGTTTTCTCATTGGGAAAATTCTTGGCGCATGGTTCTGTTGTAGTGGCGCAAGAAGCAATTCAGGCCTAAAAGCCTTATCCTATCATTGCTCTATAGGCGCTAGGCTCAGGACCCATTGATTTCCGTATAGCGGCGTGATTCACGGTTCGAAAACGAGCGGTGAACATGTCTGATCTTTTCTGGCTTACA
>NZ_JBQFZU010000045.1:0-21960 GCF_056542405.1 Ruegeria sp. AD11(2025)
TGCTTGTAGCTGATCGACGATGAATTCATCGATGTCACCTATGTCCAAATCCAAGCATGAGCAACCGAACGACGGTTAACGTGACAACACCCTGCACGCATACCTACGAGAAGCCTAGAAGTAGTGATCAATGCTTAAGTCAGACCAATCGTGCTTTTCCAGCCAAACTACATCTTCACATTTGGCACAGCCCAATTCCAAGGCTTCACCAGGGAGACGACTTCTCACAAAGCGTTGCAAAATGTTCGTGGGCCGTCCGGAGGTCTGAGATGAGGCGTTGTTGGATTAACTCTCCCAGAACTCCTCTGCCGTTTTTTTCAAGGTCGATCCATATCAACTTGTTGCTCCACTTTGAAGAGAAGCAGAGCAACAATGGACAACAATGCATAGATGGTGATGGGCAACCAAAGTGCATGTTTGAATGCTGCTACGTAGCTCGCTGAGTCTGTACTATCACCGAGTGCAGCAAAGAAGATGACGCCGATCCAAGCGATCCCTAACGCGATACCCACCTGCTGCATTGCTTGCAACATTCCTGAGCCAGCTCCGGCGTCAGGGCCACTCACCTCTTTTAGCACAAGTTGATACAGGGCAATCGTAGAGGTGCCGATACCCGCTCCGACAAAAGTCAGTGGCGGCCAAAGCTGGTAGATGGTCGCTTCAACGGAAATGACAAAGCGTAAAGAAATCATTCCGATCAAAAGCGCGAAGACACCGAACAAGGCACGTTGTGGCAGGTGATTGGCACCCAAACGGCTGGACACGATTGAGGCGAGCAAAATAGACAGCGGATGCACCGCAATGGTGATCCCTGCTTGGGCGGGGGACATATTCAAACCCGACTGCAGTGTTATCGCGAGCAGAACAATAGGACCGGCGATCCCGATGAAGATAAGCGTGACCACACCGACACGCGATAGAAAACGCATGTTAGCGAGAAGAGTCGTTGGGAGAAGTTGTGCCTTTCCAAGCCGCTGCAGTCGGTGTTGTTGACGCAAAAAGGCAACCAGCAGGAGCATAGACAAGAAGAGGACGCATTTGACCCAAACAGGCCACCCAAGTGCGCGACCTTCCATAATTGGGAAAAGCAGCGCGACTGCCGCCGCCGCAAAGAGGGTGGCACCCAACCAGTCCACAGATAGAATGGCGTTTGGCGAGGTTTTTGGCAGGGCCACCACCGCACCGATAACTGCGATCAGTCCAAAAGGCAGGTTGATCAGAAAGATCATACGCCAGCCGAGGTCAAAAAGGTCTGCCGAGATGATAAAACCACCGATCAAAGGTCCAGCCATGGCACCTAAAGCGGTAACCATGCCAAAAAGACCAATTGCTTTTCCTTTTTCACCGTCGGGAAAACTCACATGAATAATCGCGAGCACCTGAGGCATCATCATGGACGCAGTCAGCCCTTGAAACAGACGTGCGATCACCAAGATCTCCGCGTTTGGAGCGAGGCCGGATGCCAAGGAACTGAGCGTGAACCCGGACAGCCCTCCTAAGAACAGGCGGCGGCGACCAAACACATCGCCAAAGCGGCCAAAGGGGAGAAGCCCGGCTGCAAAGGCCAGAGAGTAAACCACAAGCGTCCATTGCAGGGCGCCATTGGACGCAGATAAATCGCTTTGGATAGAAGGAAGCGCCAGATTTACAACCGTTGTGTCCAGCATGTTGATGAAAGATGCAGTGAACAGAAAGATGGCGCCAAGCCAGTGTTTCTGAGGAAAGGAAGGCCTCGCAGGATCGGAATCTATATTTGCCATTTCAGAACCTTTCAGGGTCAAACTATATTTGAAACTTTATAAGTTACATTAACCCTCACATCAATATATTGTAACTTCATAGGTTTCATAATATACTAACTACCTGACAAGGAGTAACAATTGAGAACGGACAGCCGCCTTTCAAGAGTGTTGCATGTACTCATGCACTTGGATGAACTCGACAAACCAATCCCGTCTGAGATGATTGCCCTGATGCTGAAAACAAATCCGGCTCTCGTTCGGCGTACAATGGGCGGTTTGAAAAAATCTGGTTTGGTGGGCTCGAACAAAGGGCAAAATGGCGGTTGGTACCTTAAAAAACCCTTGTCTGAGATATCGCTCAAGGAAGTCTATGTCGCGCTGGGAGAGCCCAAGCTTTTTGCCCTTGGGGTAACGGATAACTCTCCGACATGCCTGCTTGAGAAGGCTGCCAACAAGGCCACACTTGATGCGCTGGACGCAGCCAGGGAGACATTCGAGAACTCCTTGAATGGATTAAACGTGTCTGATCTCGTCGGCGAAGTGCGAGAAGAAGTAAACAGATTCAATTGAGAGACAGTGTTCCCGGTTCCCACGCATAATTGTCTCACGCCAGGGGAATTCAGCCGACCAGGATGATCAGTTTGGTTTCGGTCCTTGCCCTGATCCGCAATTTGCTCGGAAACGGTTTTGTGGCACGGTTTCGGCCGCTTTAATGCCTACGCTATTTGGCCAAATCACTGCTGAGCATATCGATGAATCGGCGAACGCGCGGCTCCAATAGACGCTTGTGCGGATAAAGTGCAATGATGGGAACACGACCAGTAGAAACGTGAGGTAACACCTGTTGCAGGCGTCCTTCCGAGACGTCGTGGCTGATCAGTAGTTGCGGCAAAAGGGCAATCCCTAGCCCTAGAATAGCTGCCTCACGCAGCGCTTCCGCACTGTCGAGCCGCAGACGGACGTGTCCCATTGCACGAACCCAAGTGCCATCTTCTTCTTGCAAGTGCCAACCCTGCCTTTCGCCGCGGCTGGCAAATTGTAGAAGGTCGTGGCGACTGAGTTGTTCTATGTTCAGGGGATTATCGCGCGCTTCAAAATAGGATGGGGCAGCACACAAGACTGTTTCGTCCCGTAGGAGCGTTCTTGTAACAAAACTCTGGTCAGGAGAGTGTACGCCAACGCGTATGGCCAGATCAAAGCCTCTTTCAATGATGTTGTCCACTCGGTCTGAGAGCGACAGGTCAATTTGCGTTTCAGGCCAGGCCTCGAGGTATTTTTGAACAGTCGGCAAAAGCAATTTGCGTCCCAATGCGTCAGGTGCGGTTATCCGCAGTGTCCCGCGGGGCACGCCTTGATCATTCTTGACGCTGCTATCAGCTTCTTCAATCGCGTCTCTGATCAAAACACCATGTTCGTAAAGACTGCGTCCTTCTTCGGTCAGGTTGAGTGTACGGGTGGTGCGGTTTAGCAGGCGGGTACCATAAGCGTCTTCCAACCGCACAACGGCCTTTCCCGCGGTTGATCTCGACAAACCGAACGACTTACCTGCGGCAACAAAGCTCCCAGTTTCTACGACCGCTAAAAAGACGAGTATGTCATTAACTTTCGATCCAATCATGACATCGCATTGTAGCATAAAGGTCGCTAAAGAAGCGAATCCCGTTCGCCAAATAGCGCGGTTATTTCTTCACCAAGCAAATCATGAATGGAGAGACTTATGTCTGCTGCTATTGATCGTTTAAACCCACCCGCTTTGCCGGATGCTGGCAAGATAGGCTATTCGCAAATTTCTATTGCTCAAACGGGACACCTGGCATTTGTATCCGGCCAGGTGGCTTGGCGTCCGGATGGGGCAGCGACCCCAGCTTCCTTAGCTGAGCAAACGGCTGTTGTTGTCAAAAACCTTCAAGGCGCATTGGATGCACTGCACGCGACAACCGACGATATTGTCCAGATGCGTATCTACATGACGGAGCTCACGGATGAGACGCAAGGCATCGCAATGACAGAGATACTGAAGTTTCTCGATGGCGCCCAACCAAGTCTGACGGGGATTGGTGTGGCAGCATTGGCTGCACCAGATCTACAGATTGAAGTTGAGATGACCGTCAGTGTTTCAGGCTAATCAGCCTTGCTGACGGTGATAAGTCGCGTTGATACCGTTCAGCCGGTGACAGCTTTCCCTTTCCTCCCGGGGTTAAGCTGTCACTCCAAAACGCATCCGGTAGGCGTTTGGCGTCATGCCGGTAAACCTTTTGAAGACCTTTCGGAAAGCTGACGGATCTTCATACCCAACACTCCACGCAATTTGGTCCACAGTCATCTGGGTAAGTTCGAGCTGCTCACGCGCTTTCGCAATACGAACGTTCTGCACATATTCCGTTGGTTTCAATCCAGTCGCCGCCGAAAAACGGCGCAGAAATGTGCGCTCACCCAGACCCGCCAACTTAGACAGCTCAAGCGCCGAATACGCGTGTTCGGGACGGGCGTGCATATTGTGTTGCACTCGAAGGATCGTCTCATCGCCGTGATCGAAGGATGGGATGAAGGCTGCGAAAGGGCGTTGCGAGCTTCGCGGTGGATCAACCAGCAGGAAGCGTGCTGTGGCTAACATAACGCTAGGTCCCATAAGACGTTCGACCAATGTCAGACCAAGATCGGTCCAGGCAAGAATTCCGCCTGCTGTGATAATGTCGCCATCATCAAGGACCATATGCCGCTCGGCCACGTCGACGTCTGGAAAACGCTCGGCGAGCTGTCTTGCAAACGCCCAATGGGTGGTAATCCGTCGACCACCGAGCAGACCTGTCCCGGCAAGGACAAATGCACCAGCACAGACAGAGCCAATGCGAGTGCCGGTCCTATGCTGGTCTTTTAGCCACTCTGCTTCAGTCGTTGTATCGGGCATGCGTTCCGGCACGATGATACTTGGTGGCAGGATAATGTAATCGAGTTTGTGCGTTGGTCCGGGGTGGCTATCCCAAATGCAAACCGGTGATCCGTTGTCACCTCGCTGCCAATGACTTACGCGAATGTACGTTCGGCCGGCTTCCGGCGTCCACTCGGTCGCGATGCGAAAAAGGTCGGTCAGGCCGTGTATCGCGGAGAGCTGGCAACCCGGGTAAGCCAGTAGTCCAATCTCTGCTGAGCATTTCATAGCCACATTGTCAGTTTTGGACCGGTAATTGTCAATTCCGCCAATCCCAGGCTCGTGGGTCGGCTCGTATCTCCTTGTCATCGACGACGAAACCAAAAGGAGGGCCAACTGATGACCCAAACGATCAAACCAAACTCCGCACCGAACCGCCGCGACGTGCTCCTGACCGGTATCGCGGCGTCAGCTGGCGCCCTCGCGCCACGCGTCTCAGCAGCGCAGAACCAACCGCAAACAGACCTGAAAGGAACCTTTGAAATGTCGACCTTTAGTACAGCTGATGGCACTGAAATCTTCTACAAAGACTGGGGGCCCAAGGATGCTCAGCCAATCGTTTTCCATCACGGCTGGCCTTTATCGAGTGATGATTGGGACAACCAAATGCTCTTCTTCGCGGCCAACGGTTATCGTGTTATTGCACACGACCGCCGAGGGCATGGGCGCTCAAGCCAAACTGATCTCGGCCATGACATGGACACATACGCAGCCGATGTTGCTGCGTTGGTCGCTCATTTGGACTTGCACAACGCAATTCATGTAGGACACTCAACCGGCGGCGGGGAAGCGGCACGCTATGTTGCCCGGGCCGAACCGGGGCGTGTAGCCAAGGCAGCCCTGCTTGGCGCGATCCCACCGCTCATGCTGAAGGCAGAGGCAAACCCAGATGGTATTCCGAAGGAAGTCTTTGACGGGTTCCGCGCTGCCCTTGCAGCAAACCGAGCACAATTCTATCTCGATGTCCCGTCAGGCCCGTTTTTTGGGTTCAACCGGGAAGGTGCGCAGGTCAGCCAGGGTCAGATACAGAACTGGTGGCGCCAAGGTATGATGGGAAGCGCATCCGCCCACTATCAATGCATCGCAGTTTTCTCTGAAACAGACCAGACCGAGGATTTGAAGGCCATCGATGTTCCCGTTATCGTTATGCACGGTGATGATGACCAGGTGGTGCCTATCGCAAACTCCGCCAAAAAGGCTGTTAAGTTGCTCAAGAACGGGACACTCAAGGTCTATGAGGGACTCTCGCACGGGTTCTTCGCTACCAACCCTGATCAGGTGAATGCCGACCTGTTGTCGTTTATTGAAGAGTGATCTTCTGGAACTGCGAGGGCTCACGCACTTCGCAGTTCCGCCTTAGGGTTACGAATTTATCTTCGCTAAATGACCAGAGCGGCGAGGGCGATGATCGAGGCAAATACCTTCAGACGCCGTTCTTCAGATGGGGGTAACTCCCAAGGTGGTTTGAGCCCGGTGGGGTGCGGATGCCCCTTCGGGTTCATTGAGATTCTGGTTGAGGTTGAAGCGGATCCAGAACGAGCATCATACCAAAGCATGCCAAAACCAGCGTCTCCAAAAGCTGTAGTCTCTCACTATTGAATGCCGTTGACCGAATATCCAACGTGTCCTCGACCGATCAACGTATGAACAGGTCTTTCTCCAAATAAGAGCCGGGTACAATCTCATAGGCGGAGAATTCGGTGGTGCCTGTAGCTCTAAGAACGTTATCGTCGATAAGAAACTCACCAGTGCGCCTCGCTAGGTTGTCCGTTAGAATGACATGCGCTGCATCCGCCTTGTTCTCAGGAGATCGGCAACCGGCATCCTGGAGGTCAAAGGCCTTGCTTGCCACTGTTTTTATTATTGTTCGTGGCCAGAGCTTCGTCACGCGGAGCTCTGCCCCAAATTCCGCCATGACCGGTATGCAGTGCTTAACCGCCGTTCACCTATTGATGACGCGACCATTGGTGGCCGTATCGATTACGATGCGTCGTGATCCTACCGCAGGAGAAAGGCTACGCATGGCATTCCCTGGTCAACGCAATGTAGTGGATCAATTGGTTCACCTTTCAGGCAGTTCACCGAGCCCGGCGAAAGATGACCTCAAAGTTCAGAAGTCCTGGGTCCCAGCACGAAAACGCGACAACACAACGACACCCGATTTTTTGGCGGCGACAAAACAAGCAATCGAACAACTCGGTGTAAATGCGGTCCATGTGGAGTTGCTCCGATGTGCGGATCGCATCCTGGAGAAAAGCTGACGCTAGCCTGTGGATATCCGAGAATTAAGGGCACAATGACACCAAGTCAGTCATGTAAGCGGCGGCGGCAATGACAAGAAGTACGGTGATCCCGGCCAGGGACCAGGTATGTCAATTGCGCCAGTCCCACCGATGAGCAAGAGATTTAATGTTCATTGGTCCTACTCCACGCTGCAACATCGAAGCTCTGCGCAAATGGGTGGTTGCGGGTGCAGTTTCAATTTTGTGGTTTTTGGGGTCGCTTATTCTATGTGTTTGAAAGAATTTATTTATTTGTGGGATCGATAGTATCGGTGTGAAAATTTCATGACTGTTTGATCTACGCGTCGACGCAGGTTCTTCCCAAATTCAGAGCAATGAAACCCACCAGTCTGGAAGTGCCAAATGTCACCCAAAACAATTGTGTTCAACGCCGATGCTCGGCAAAAAATGATCAAAGGCGTCAACGTTCTGGCAGATGCCGTAGCCGTCACACTTGGCCCTCGTGGTCGGAACATCATGATCGATAAAAGTTTCGGTGCGCCCCGGACAACCAAAGACGGTGTTTCGGTGGCCAAGTCCATCGAACTGGCGGACCCTTATGCCAACATTGGTGTCCGTCTGATCCGAGAAGCTGCGGAGCGCACGGCAAAACTCGCAGGCGATGGCACCACTACGGCGACCGTACTCGCCCGCTCTATCCTGCGAGAGGGCAACAAGGCCGTCGCCGCTGGCATGAATGCGATGGATGTCAAACGCGGTATCGACGCTGCCACCCGCGCCCTGGTCGTGGAACTCGACCTGTTGTCCCGCCCCGTTGAAAGCAGTGAGCAAATCCGTCAGGTTGCGACCATCGCATCGAACGGCGATGAAGAGGTTGGCCATATCATCAGCGATGCCCTTGAACGTGTCGGCCGCGAGGGAGCGGTCACCGTCGAAGAGGCCCAGTCGCGCGAGATGGAGCTCGAGGTCGTAGACGGCATGCAGTTCGATCGTGGTTATCTCTCGCCGTATTTCGTAACGGAACCTGGAAAGATGGCGGTCGAACTCGACGAGCCATTCATCCTGCTGCATGAGAAGAAGCTTTCCAGCCTGAGGCCGCTTGTTCCGATCCTTGAAGCCGTGATTGAGGCGGGCAAACCAATCCTCGTAGTTGCCGAAGATGTCGATGGCGAAGCGTTGGCCTCGCTGGTCGTCAACAAATTGCGTGGCAGTCTCAGATGCGCTGCCGTCAAGGCCCCCGGTTTTGGTGATCGTCGGAAAGCGATGTTGCAAGATATTGCAGTCCTCACCGGCACGACAGTTGTTTCCGAGGATCTTGGAGCGAAGCTTGAAAACGTGACCCTCGATATGCTGGGCCGGGCAAAGCGGATTCTGATCACCAAAGATGACACAACGATCGTTGACGGCGCGGGAACGCCAGACGACATCGCGGCGCGGTGCACGTCAATCCGGGCACAAATCGAAGAGACCACTTCGGACTATGACCGTGAGAAGCTTGAGGAGCGTCTGGCGAAGCTTTCAGGCGGTGTGGCGGTGATCCATGTTGGCGGCGTCACAGAGATTGAGGTGAAGGAGCGGAAGGATCGCGTAGACGATGCGCTTCACGCGACACGCGCCGCCGTTGCCGAAGGCATTGTGCCAGGGGGCGGCACCGCCCTCTTGCGTGCGTCGCTCGCGATGAACCCGGAAGGGTTGATCAACGATGAAATGCGCACAGGTGCCGGGATTGTGCGCCGAGCAGCGACCGAGCCCGTGCGCCTGATCGTGCGCAACGCCGGCAAGGATGGGGCGGATATCGTCGATCAGTTGATGCGCGAGAACAACACGGCGTGGGGGTATGACGCCCAGACCGATCAATATGCCGACATGATCGAAGCCGGGATCGTCGATCCGACAAAAGTAGTGCGGATTGCCCTTCAGGATGCGGCTTCAATCGCTGGGCTCATGATGACGACAGAGGCAGTTGTGGCCGAGAAACCAAAACTCCGCAGGCGGGGTACGCCCGGGCAGAACTATGTCGATGATCTCGCAGGCATGGACTTCTGATATCCCGCGCGGCGGCACATTCGCCGCGCGGATCAACTTTTAACATGTGAGACACGTCAATGATCTGGTCTTGGATCGACACCATACGCCTTTGGGTATCAAAACGCTCGGACCGAAGGGAATCGAAAACAGCGCCCTCCACACCGCAGGATGACCTTCCCGAGCATTGGGACCCGCCGGAGGCACTTCAAGACGAGTGCGATTGGGAGAGCATGTCGGGATCACGTTACCCAGAGGAAATGGGGTTGGAAGATTGGGACGAACGACCAAGACGCGGCAGCCGTGGTCGTTATCGCGGATAGCGCGCTAATCCATTCACCAATCTATTGCATTGGCAATGGGAGAAAACGATGGATCGCATACTTATCGCCACTGACCTCTCTGTCCGTTCTGCCCACGCGCTTAGACGCGGTTTTATGCTGGCGTCTGCACTCGGTGCCCATGCCCGGGTTGTTTCTGTTGTTGACGATGCCATTCCTGAAATGTTGGTCGAAGGCCTGGTAACCGGCATCACCAAAGAGATCCGGCGCAAGACCGCCGATCTGGTCAACGAGTTGCCATGCAACTACGAAATCAGGGTATCGGCGGGGGATGTCGCCGGGGTGATTGTCAGACAGGCCGCGGAATTCGACGCCAAACTGATCGTACTGGGCCTGCATCGGGACCGCGCGTTAATCGACAGTTTTCGTGAAACAACGATGGAGCGCATCGCCCGGCTGAGCCACATCCCGGTGTTATTGGCGCGCAATGCTGCCGAAGGCGCGTATCAAAACGTTCTGTGTGCCATTGACTTTTCACCGGCATCGACTGCCGCCGCAGCAGTCGCAGGTAAAATTGCTGGAAACGCCAACTTCGCGATTTTTCACGCCCATCAGTTGATTCATCACATGCGTGCTGAATTCCCCGTGAATGTCGGACTGTTCACGCAACAAGCTGAGGCGGAATGTCGAAATTGGTCCGAGGCGACCCCGGAGGTTTCCGCGCTTGGCAAGGTTGACCTGATTGAAGGCCAATTGGAAAGTATCTTGAAAAAGCAGGTCACTCGTCACAAGCCCGACCTTCTCGCTGTGGGCGCGCATTCCCGGCCGGCCTTGGTTCGATATCTGTTCGGGAGTTTCGCAAGGGACTTGATACGCAACCCGCCGACCGACCTTTTGGTGTGTCAACCTTGAAACATTAGGCGGATGTCAGATCGGATCGAACCACACAGAGCAGGCATATCGCCGTGTCAGTTCCTCACCAGCCTGAATGGCGCGCATGGCCCGCAGTGTCACTGTCCAGCCGGTATCGCGGTCAAAAGCCGCGGCTGTCTGAGTGTTGGGTGTGTCGGAATGGTTGACCAGTGTAGAAAGACCCAACACCAGCAGTCCGCCCTCGGGATCCCCGGGATGGGCAAGACAGTAGTCATCCAGTGCGGACGGAGTGATGGCATCCGTCATCCGTGTGTCCAGTTCGAGCGCAGGGGCCCTTTCCAGGACCTCTCCGGCTCTGATCGGAAAGTCAGCGAACACGCCGCGGCCTTTGCCTATTGTGGAGCGAACGGACAGCTTCACGACTTTCATGCAGCCAGCACTTTTGCGTAGATTGCTTTGCCGTCGCCTTCCCGGTAGAAATCACCAAGTTCGGCAGCAAGGTGATAACCCTGGCGCAGATAGAAAGCGCGTGTGCTTGCGTAGGCCGGGCTGGACGAGGTGTCGATGAAGACTTGACGGCCTCCGGCGCGGTCAATGGCGGTCTCTATGCGATGCAATATCTCGGCGCCCAAACCCTTGCCTTGTAGTTCGGGCTGAACCGCGATCCAGTAGAGATCCCAGCTCATCTCCGAGCCGGGGATCATGCCATAGCAGGCAAATCCCTCCAAGCGGTCTCCTCGGCTGGCAAAAAGGAAATGGTACCCAGATGCACGGCCCCGCGCGATGCGCTCTTCCGCCAGTTCTTTTGCAATCGCGATTTCCTCGGCCGAAAACCGATCCGTTGCTGCGACAAGTGTGCGGATTTGTGTCGGGTCGTCGGGTCTGACCACAGTGCGCCATCGTCGCGGCATATGATTGGGTTTTGCTTGTGACCACTTTCCAACCGAATGCCGCTTCGAATTTAGCCCGCTCGCGAAGCTTTCGAAAAAGGCTCGTGCGTTCGGACCGAGTGTCCTGATCCGGTATCCGCCTTCTTGAACCAGTACCGTCGGATATCCTTGCTGCGCAATGCGCGCGCCGATGCGGCGAAAATCCTCAGGGCGGTTGGACCAGGTTCCTGTCGGGTCGCCACGGCCCGTGTCAAACCCCAGCGACACAACAAGATAATCGGGGCAAAACTCCGCGATCCGTGCCAGCGCCTGATCCAAGGCCAGGAGATATTTCGACGGGGATACAGTTTCAGATAGCGGAATGTTGAAGTTATAGCCAGCACCCGCTCCGAGCCCGGTCTCGTCTCGAAACCCGGTAAAATAGGGGTAGGCAAAGCTCGGGTCGCCGTGGATGGAAACTGTCAGCACATCGGCGCGCGCGTAGAAGATGTCCTGCTGGCCATTGCCGTGGTGATAGTCAATGTCAAGGATTGCAACTTTACCATAATGCGACAGGTAGTTGGCGGCGATAGCCCCGTTGCAGAGATAGCAGAAACCGCCAAACGTCTTGCGTTCTGCATGATGACCTGGTGGGCGCACAAGCGCATAGGCTGCCGGAGCGCCACCCAGAACTGCTTCAGCTGCGGTCAGCGTGCAATCGACAGCGCGCCGCGCCGCGGGCCAGGCGTTTCGGTTGATGGGCGTGAAGGTGTCGATGCACCAATAACCTGCCAGCACCGATCGCTCTTTCGGGGGGCGCGTCGCATTGCGCACCGGGAACACATAAGGATAGATAGAGGTCTTCTCCGGCGCTTCCGCGCATGCGCTCTTGAGGTAATTGATCAGCCGGGCGTCATGCACTTCGCGTATCCACCGGTCGGGGAAATGGCGAGTCTCGTAGCGGACGAACAGGCCCGTTGCGTCGAGGTCATCGAGGATTGAGTTGATCCGGATCGGGCTTTCGACATAGCCTCGCTCGCGGATGTGATGGATGTCGTGCCGGTCATTGACGATCAGCGGAATGGGTCGGCGCATTTCGTTGGGCGTGGCGACAGTCCTGGTCCCCTTATAGCGGGGTTGGCGCAGCGTATAAGCTCCTTTGTGGATCGACCCCACGACCTCGGCCACATAGTCCGGTGGGCAGAGCGTGCCGTATTTCCGTTCCAGTATCGCCCGTACGATGTCTTGCAGCCTAGCGGCGACCGGCAGGCCGAACCGGCCCAGCCCGTCGAAGACGAGATGCGGCATGTCGGCATCTTCGGGCGAAAGCGGTGTTTCATAAGCCGTGCCGACAATCGGGCGTGCTCCGAACCGTTCATAGAATTTTAGCCGCGCCGAATTCTGAACTCGGAGGGTTGGATCAAGGCTGTGCTCAGGATCGTCCGGCAGACATTCAAAATACAGGCCTTCTGCGCCGAGTGCTGCTGCCTCAAGCCGCACACGCTCATAAAGCGCACCACCCGCGCCGCGACCGGGTTTCGTGCCAGGCGCTGTCGCCAGCATGTCAAGAAAGGCAAACGCCAGTTCGGGATCATATAGCATCACGGCCGCTGCGCGGACATGGGACCGTGCGTCCTCGGCCACCAGCAATTCGGCAACAAACCGATGAGTGAACGGGTCCGTGAGGCGTGCGGGAAGTGTATCGATGTCTTCCGGAGCCATGCCGGGAATCTGGGCCCGCAGGATGGCCTGAGCCTCGGCAACGGCGTTTCGATTATTTGGTGCCCGTGTATCCGGGACTTTTCGTATGCGGAACATCTCAGGCCGCCTGTTTGGACGACTTCAGAGCGGACGACACGATCGCGGATATCACGTCATTAAAGCACAAACCGACCTCTGCGGCGGCTGCGACAAAACCAGCGTCAGGTGCAAGACATGGGTTGGTATTGACCTCAAGGATCCAGGGTTGTCCCGCATCATCGACTCGGAAGTCGATGCGGGCGTAGCCAGATAGTCCGAAGAGTTCCCAGCATGCGCGGGCCAGGCGTTGCAGCTCTTCCAGCAGTGCATCGTCGGTGCTTGGAAAGTCAAAGTTTCGTGGGGTGTTTTGATAGCCGTGGCTGTCCTCAACCCACTTGGCGTCGTAATCGACGATGTGATGAGCGTGATCCCCGTAGCCCAGAAAGAGTGTCTCGGCCGGGGGCAGGATGCGCACGCCGTCGCTGGTTTCGAGCAGGGATAGGGCGAACTCGCGGCCATCGATAAAGGCCTCGGCAAAATGGGGATCGCCCGTTTGAGCCATCCTCTCGGCGATGATCTGCGCCGCGCGCCTACCCGACATAACGGATGTCTGGTCGATGCCGATCGAGGCGTGTTCCGTGATCGACTTGACGATCACCTTGGGCGCTCGCGCAAGAGATACGCCATTCTGGCTCCAGGCCGGTGTCGGCAATCCGGTTGATCGCATTCGAACCTTCTGTGCGATCTTGGAACGGCAGATCCACGATGGCTCGCCGCCGCAGCCGGTGAAGAGCAGGCCGCGACGCGCAAGGCCCTTGGGGATGGCAGCTGCAGGGCTGGCGATCCCGTCAATCGCCTCTACGAGGTTGAAGACAAGATCAGGTCGGTCGGCGGCAACCGCATCCAAAGAGTCCGCGCCCTGATCCAAAATGTGAAGCCACGACTTGGCCCCGAGAGTGACAAGCGCATCGCGGACCGCAAGCGCGGTTCGCACGGTGTCTCGTTCGTCCGGTGTGTTCCCGGTGGCCCCGAGTAGGACGGGGATATTCAAGTGTTTCATAGTGTGACGCGCTGCGCCTCCTGGTGTTGGTCAATCCGCGAAAGCGCCGCCGTGACAATTCCAGCGATCAGATCATCGTAGGAAAGCCCGGCCTTGCCCGACAGGATCGGCAGATCTGAATGTGTTGGGTGCAGGCCCGCTAGAGTGTTGACTTCGAGAAATTTCGGCCGACCGGTCACATCGGATCGAAGGTCAATTCGTGCCGCGTCGAGACACTGCAACGCGCGGTAGGCGCCAAGCGCGACACGCCCTGCTTCGCGCGCCTCAGCATCATCGGCGAGGGCGTAGAGAACATGGGCGTCGCAAAGCTCCTTGTTCCGGAAGCTGTAGATCTGATCGCCCGAACGGTCGCTCATCATGACCTCCATCACCGCGATGACACGCGCTTGTACACCGTTACCAAGGATACCAACCGTGAACTCGCGCCCAGCAAGGTAGGTTTCGGCAAGAACGGGCTGTGCGAAGCGGGCGATCAGGTCCTGCGTGACGCGGGCAGCGGTTTGCGCATCGACAACCTTGGAGGCGTTTTCGCAGCCCTTTCCGGTTCCTTCGGCCAACGGCTTGAGGAACAGGGGGAACGGCAATTCCGAGTTCGCGACATCTTCTGTGCTTTCAAACACAGCAAAGGGCGCGGTCGGCAGACCGGCATCGTGCACGATCCGTTTTGCCATCGCCTTGTCCAGGCCAAGCGCCTGCGTCAGCGGATCAGAGAAAGTATAGGGAATGCCGTAGGCTTCCAGCAGTGCCGGGACTTGTGCTTCGCGCGAGCGGCCCGAGACCCCTTCGGCAATGTTGAACACAAGATCCCAGCTATTCCCGGCCACTAGCCGGGAGGTCAGCGCTCGGATGTTGCCGATCCGGTCGGTCAAATGCCCGGCGCGCGCAAGCGCGGTCTCCAACGCCTCGACAGTCTCGGGGCTGTCGAATTCGGCCAGCGCCTCTTCGGACAGGCCCATGTTGGCGTAATCGTCGCGCAGATCATATGTCAGCCCGATCAGCATGGCGCGCCCTTCACGGCAGACGCGCCGCTCTCAAGCGGATCGTGATAGCGATAGCGCTGGCCTTCGAAGTTGCGCAGGATCAGATCATCACCGTCGCGACCCACGACATAATCGGGGAGCAGAGGTATCTTTCCACCGCCGCCGGGGGCATCGATAACGAATTGCGGGACGGCATAGCCAGTTGTGTGCCCGCGCAAGCCTTCGATAATCTCCAACCCTTTCGCAATAGGCGTACGGAAATGGGTCGAGCCGGTGATTGGATCGCATTGATAGAGGTAATAGGGTTTCACCCGGCGCTTCAGCAGCCCGAGGTTCAGCGCCTTCATGGTTTCCACGCTGTCGTTGATCCCCTTCAGAAGAACCGTTTGCGACCCAAGGGGAATTCCCGCATCGGCTAGCCGTGCATAGGCCTCGGTGACTTCCGGTGTCAGCTCATTCGGATGCGTCGCATGGATCGACAGCCAGAGCGGGCGGTGTTTCTTCAGCACCCGGACCAGATCTCGGGTGATCCGCATCGGCAGAACTGTCGGAACTTTCGTACCCATGCGCACGAACTCAACGTGCGGAATGGCGTGCAGCCGGCCCAGAAGGTAGTCGAGTTTCTCGTCCGATATAGTCAGAGGATCGCCGCCGGATAGCAGGACGTCGCGAATTTCGGGGTGCGCATCGATATAACCGAGCGCCTGCTCCCATTGGCGGGTCGAAAACTGGTATTCGCCGCCCGATTGCCCGACCATGCGCGACCGCGTGCAGTAGCGACAATAGGTTGAACAGGTCCCCGTGGTCAGGAATAGCACACGGTCGGGATAGCGATGAACGAGGCCCGGCACAGATGTATCATGATCCTCGCCAAGAGGATCATCCGCCTCACCAGGCGCGCGCAGGTATTCGTGGCCCACCGGTATATGCGTCCGGCGAAGCGGTTCCATCGGATTGCTGAGACTCATGAGGCTGGCATAATAGGGCGTAATCCCCACGGGCAGCCCGCCTGCGTGGCGGCTGACCGCCTCACGCTCCTCGACTCCGAGATCGAAGATGCGCTCCAGCTCTGAAACCGTGCGAATGCGGGCGCGCATCTGCCAGCGCCAGTCGTTCCAGTCCGCCGCTGTCGAATCGGGGAAAAAGCGCTGTCGAAACCTGCCGGTATCTTTTCCAATGAGAAACCGTGTCGCCCGTGCTGTCGCCCGTCGTGGTTCAGGTCTGGATTGGTTCAGAATAGAAGGTATTGCGGTTGTCCCAGCGATAAATCTGAGATCCGGAGGCTCCGTGAAGGGAGCGTTGTCTTGATCCATTTCGAAATGGTCCCAGCGCTGAATGCGCCGTCGCGCGCCAATCGTCGTTTCTGTCGCGGCATTCAGACAGGGCGAAGATGCGCTCACATTTTTCTCAAATCAAGAAGCTTTCAAAAATATCTTCTCGATCCGCTTAGTGTGGCGTGGTCATTGCAGGCAAAGCTGCCAGATATACCAGATAGGCCGTTAGTAGCACTGCTCTCTCACCACGTTGCACCCGCCAGCCCGTGACGGCTACGACAATAAGGGCCGCAGTCGCGGCGAGCATTATCCAGATGTAGAACATCGCAAATTCCTGTGGCATTGTGTTCGGCGCCACAGCGGCGGTTACGCCCAAAATACCCAGTATATTGAAGATGTTACTGCCGACGATATTACCGAACGCGATGTCCCCTTGGTCCCGCGCGTGGCGATGTCCGAGGCCACCAAATCGGGCAGCGACGTGCCGACCGCCACGATGGTTGGGCCGATAACCGTTTCTGACACACCCGCGAATCGGGTCAGGACAATGGCGCTTCCCACCAGCAACCGCGCCCCAAGGATTGTGAGCGCCAAACCGCCGACGAATCTCAGCACAAGAAGCCAGACCGATTGCGGCAGAGCGGGCACCGCCGCAGCTTCTACCGCATGCAGCGCGGCGGAGGCAGACCCGCTTCAACGTTCGTAATGCCAAGAGAGCAGAATGTATCCAGCTAGCGCGGTTACGGTGAGTTTTGTTGTTGGTTGATCTGCCAATCTGCGACACCGCAGAACACGTGCGCGCCACTCTAACACCCTGATCGGTGCTAAGTTCCAAGATCCAAGTAGCGTCTTGTTGCTTCAAAATGCAGCCGCACGCCTGCTGCGCATGCGGAAACCAAACGCGCGACAAGGAGCAGTATTGGTATTCACCAAGTAGCTTGGACGGGTTCGATGGGATATCCGCTAATGATCTAACATCAAAGAACTTAAGCGACACGCTTGATGGCGCGTCGAGAGCAGTTTCGACTTTTGTCAACCTTTCATCAAATCTCCCCGTCACTTGATCCAAGACGTCGATTCAGGCCAACAATGAAGTAACAATACCGTCTGTAATCTCGGATGCTGCGGCAGTTATACGGTTCACCTTGGCACGGGAAGTGGACCAAAGGGCTGGTGATCCAGTTCAATTCGTCATCACCTTATGAGAATGCCGGAGGCCGTACACGAAGATGGTTGAAGTTTAAGGCAGGTCAGGCTGATAGCGGCTTTGTCGCGCATTCCTGCCAGCGATCAGGTGTCAGACAAAAGTCCGCTTTAGGCGTCCATAACTGAGCGAGACGGATCTGCCGGCAAGATACTGCGCTTGCTCCAGGGTCGGCTTCAAGCTCCATCTTCCAAATGCTGCGCGTTGCCTGAATGTCGACTATAGGTGTAGCGCGGTCATAAGGCTTTCTCGCTTTTACCTGTCGATCTTCTCGCTCCTAAAGGATGCCATGCGACCATTTTCGATCCCCTATGCCGTAATCAACTGCAGATGCGCTTGACGGTAAGGGTATTTCGTTCTAATTAGTTAGTGATTAATAACTAACAAATTGGTGCGAAATGCCTGCTCGTAAGCCCGCAGATGAACGCAAGACCGAGATCGTACAGGCAATGCTGCGTCTCGCGGACGAGTTGGGGCCGGATCGCCTGACCACGCAGTCGGTTGCTGATGCAGTAGGGTTGACGCAACCCGCAATCTTCCGGCACTTCGCGACCAAGCAGGATTTATGGTTGGCGGTGGCTGCGGGGATCTCTGACCGCCTCAAGACCGCTTGGGCTGACGCGCTGAAGACATCCAACGATCCGACAGCCCGGATAAAAGCGCTGATCTTGGCGCAATTGCACCAGATCGAGACAATGCCGGCCATCCCGTCCATCCTTTTCTCGCGTGAGCTACAGGTGGAAAACGACGATCTGCGGCAATCAGTTCTTGCGCTGATGACCGAATTAGTCGCGTTGCTGGCCATTGAGCTGACCAAAGGACAGAAAGCGGGCCTGTTCGATACAGACCTGCCACCGGAAGACGGAGCGCTATTGTTGGTCTCGCTGGTGCAGGGGCTGGCGATCCGCTGGACTTTGGGGAAACGCAGTTTTGCATTGGAATCCGAAGGACGCCGATTGCTCGACGCTCAGATGCGGTTGTTCCGAATAACAAGTACGGAGGTTTCGCCGTGAACCGTCGTATCAATCTGGGTATAACCCTTGTTGTCGTCCTCGTATCCTTTGGCTGGTTTGTTCTAACAGAGCGCCCGATCAGTGTTTTAACTGCCACCATTGAAAAGAGTGTCCCAGTGCGCGTCTATGGTCTGGGTTCGGTCGAAGCACGGATCGCCTCGGATGTCGGATTTGAGGTTGGTGCTGCGTTGACCGAACTTTCGGTCGACAGTGGCGATGTGATCGAAGCGGGGCAGGTCATTGCCCGGCTTCATCCTTCGGAACAACAAGCAAAAGTCGCGCGCGCCAAAGCGGGGTTTGCCGCCGCAAAAGCCACCCTGGGCAAGGCCGAGGCAAACGTGATCCGCGCCCGCGCCATTCTGGCGCAGCGGCAATCGGCAAATGCGCGCCAGCAGGAACTTGCCGGACGCAACGCAGTTTCGACCCAGGCTGCAGAAGAGGCACAGCGTGATGTCGATGTTGCAGCGGCCGATCTGGCCGTCGCAGAAAGTGATGTTGAGGTAGCCAAGTCCATGCACAAGGACGCCGAGGCAGCCCTGCAATACGAACGCGTGCTGCTCGATCATCATATGTTGCGTGCACCATTTGACGCGGTCGTCGTTGCGCGCCATGTCGAAGCAGGTACCGTTGTTAACGCTGGTGAACCTATCTTTACTCTTATGGATCCGAACACTGTATGGGCATTGGCCTATATTGATGAGGAGCGTGCCGGACCTCTGCGACTCGGTCAGGTTGCCGAAGTGCGACTGCGGTCTCTGCCGCATCAGGTCTTCACAGGTCAGATCGCGCGGATCGGTATTGAAAGCGATCGGGTGAACGAAGAACGCCGGGTCTGGATTGCCTGCAATCAATGCCCGGAACAGGTATTTCTCGGCGAACAGGCCGAAATTTGGATCACGGTGACAGAGTTGGCCGATGCGTTGTTGGTTCCAGAGATCGCCGTAACCGGGTTTGATGGGCATGAAGGTCGTGTCTGGGTCGCACAGGAGGGGCGTGCGCATCAGGTGTCCGCAGTCTTCGGTCACCGGACCGAGGATGCGCGGGTCGAGCTGGTCAGCGGTATTGCCGACGGCGCGCAGCTCATTGTGGCACCCGTTAAAGGGCTGTCTGAGGGGCGCATGGTTCGGGTTGCCGAGAGGGATGCGCCATGAACCTCGCTTACCGAGATGTGCGCCATAATCTATTCCGCTTCGTGCTGACTTGCCTCGGCCTCAGCCTTCTGATGGCGGTCGTGCTGGCAATGATTGGTATTTACAATGGGCTGGTCGCGGACGCGCTGAACATCGTCAGAGCACCGCAGGCAGATCTTTGGATTGTTGAATCAGGTACACAGGGGCCGTTTGCAGAAGCCTCGAAAATTCCCGACGGCACCCGTGATGCCGTGGTGCGATTGCATGGTGTGGCCGAAGCGGGCAGCATCAGCTACCAGACCGTCGAGGCGCCCTTTCGTGGCGAAACGCTACGTCTTTACGTGATCGGATACGAGCCAGGTCACCCCGGTGGACCCGGAGCAATCTCGGCAGGGCGCGGGATCAGCCAGTCCCATTTCGAGATCGTGGCAGATGCCAAATCCGGACTGTCTGTCGGTGATGTGATCCGACTGGGCCGCGATCCTTTCACTGTAGTCGGGTTGGTCGAGGATACGATGAATTCCGCCGGTGATCCGGCAGCGTTCGTCACCCTGCGCGATGCGCAGGTGCTACAGACGCAACTGGCCCCGTCGGCGCAACGCGTTCAGGAAGCGCGAGGCGCTGGGTTGCTCGATAGTCAGGACAGTGTTGCCGCTGTGATCGCACGGCTTGAGCCGCTTGCAGACCCACATGCAGTGGCGCAGTCGGTGCGGCAATGGAAACATCTTGGGGCTCTGACACAAGCCGATCAGGAGTCTATCTTGCTGATGTCTGTGGTGGACCGGGCAAAGCGGCAGATAGGTATGTTTCTGGGCATCCTATTGTCTGTTTCGGCCGTTGTGATCGCGCTGATTATCTACACAATGACCATGGAAAAGCTGAAGCAGATCGCCACACTTAAACTGATCGGCGCGCCCGACCGCGCGATCATCGGGCTGATCGTGCAGCAATCCATTGCACTTGGTGCGGTTGGCTGGAGTTTTGGTCTGATCCTTATCCTGCTCGTCAAGGACTACTTCCCCCGTCGGGTGGTGTTGGAGCCGATCAACGCCGCCGCGCTAGCAGGGATCATCCTCTTCGTCTGCATCGTCGCCAGCGGCCTTGGCGTGCGTGCCGCTCTCAAGGTCGATCCAGCCACGGCAATCGGAGGGTGACGGCATGCTCAATGATCCGCGCCGCGTGATTGTAGATGTTGCTAATGTCTCCAAACACTTTGGCGAAGGCGATGCTCGCGTCGACGCACTGAAGGATGTTGATCTGTCAGTCCAGGCGGGCGAAGTGGTGGCGCTACTGGGTCCGTCTGGATCGGGTAAAACGACGCTTCTGAATGTCATTGGCTGCATCATTGCTCCGAGTGCGGGCAAGGTCGCGCTGGACGGTGAGGTGGTTTACGACAACCAATGGCTGCGAGACGATCTGCGTAAGCTCCGGCTCGACAAGATCGGGTTTATCTTTCAGTTCCATAATCTTCTGCCATTTCTCGACGCCAAAGATAACGTTGCGCTGGTGCTGAAGCTGGCTGGAAAATCGACGGCTGAGGCGCAAAGGCGCGCTATCGAACTGCTGGACTATCTGGAGGTCGGTCACCGCAAGGATGCGATGCCCGCGCTTCTGTCTGGAGGTGAGGCGCAACGTGTAGCCATCGCACGCGCCCTTGCCAACAGCCCCCGTATCATTCTTGCTGATGAGCCAACTGCGGCGCTCGACAGCAAGCGGGCCGGGATCGTGATGGACCTGATGCGCAAGCTGGCAGCCGAGCAAGACACCTGCATCATCGCGGTGACGCATGACGAAAAGATTTATGACCGGTTTGACAAGCTGTTCCACCTTCGCGACGGCCAGCTTGATGGAGAGGGAGGGGGCGTGACATGAAAAACGCAAACTCTGGCAACCGCGCGCTGAACATAGCGGCAAGCGCGGCAATAGTGTTCGGCGCGTTGACCGTTTTCTCAGGCGGCAGGGCCTTGTTCGGAAGCGAGGAAGCGCGCGCCGCCGTTGGCGATGCGGTGCCCTTCGTGCTGTGGTTCAACTTTCTGGCGGGATTCGCCTATGTCGTGGCCGGTATAGGGCTGTTTCTGCGGCATCGGCCAGCAGTCTTGATTTCGATAGGCATTCTGGTTGCCACCGTTCTGGTTTTCCTGGCCTTCGGCGCTCACGTGCTGCAAGGCAACGCCTATGAGATGCGCACCGTTGGTGCAATGACCCTGCGCACTGGTGTCTGGTTGGTCATTTCTGTTGTGGCTTGGATGCATATCTTGCGGGTGCATCGATCCTGATAGGACACCCTGCGAAATAGCGCTTCGATCGTAGTCAACGCCAAAACCGCCTGAAGCTCTTCATTACGACATGCCACTGGGGAATTCACCGCTTAGGACAAACGGGCATCACGCGAGGGTCCACGATGTCCGGTCGCCCGGAAACTTGAGTTAAGCCCAATTTGACCTGCGGACGGTTTTGAGGCTGATGTCAGTATTTGCATCCACGACCAATCCACTATTTTGCGTGGGGTTCTGATGGAATGGACATCCCCTGATCTCTCATCTGGTAGGTTTTGGAGATGGAAACCATCAGGAGGTTAGCAAAATGGCGGATTTGGA
>NZ_JBQFZU010000046.1:0-18114 GCF_056542405.1 Ruegeria sp. AD11(2025)
ATGAGGCCGCATACATGTCAGCACCTGGCTACGCGAATTACCAGCCAAAGATTCTTCTTGCCCAAAGGGGGATGTCCATACATGTCGCAAATTTTGAACTGAGATTGACGAGCACTCAGGTTTCGCAGTCTCTTCCTGTCGAATAGTTTTCGAACAGGTTTTAAGTATGATCTCTCTGAAAGGCTGCCACTTTCCCAAGGATGCAGTTCTTTACGCTGTATATTTCTATTTGCGGTACACAGTGTCGTACCGTGATTTGGAAGAGATCATGGCCGAACGCGGCGTGCGGGTGGACCACGCTACTCTCAACAGGTGGGTTGTTAAGTATTCGTCGATGATCGCCGCGAGCGCGCAATCGAAGAAGCGACCAACGCTGAGTTCCTGGCGCATTGTCATTGTGCCCTTAATTACTGGACGCAGATACATGCTGGAACATTTGACCCAATTTTGTGCCCTTAATTCTCGGATATCCACAGGCTAGCGGCGACTTTTTTCGAGGGTGCGATCCGCACATCGGAGCAACTCTGCACGGTCCGCATTCACACCGAGTTGTTCGATTGCTATTTTCGCCGCTGTCAGAAAATCGGGTTTAGTTGTGTTGTCGGATTTTCGTGCCGGAAACCAGGCCTTCTGATTTTTACGATCATCTTTCGCCCGGGTTGGCGAACTGCATGAAAGGTGAACGAGTTGATCCAATAAATTGCGTTGACCAGGGAATGCCATGCGTAGCCTATCCCGTGCTGCAGGATCACGACGCATCGCAATAGATACGGCCACCAATGGTCGCGTCATCAATAGGTGAACAGCAGCGAGCATAGTATACCGGTCATGGCGGGATTTGGAGCAGAGCCCCGCGTGACGAAGCTCTGGCGCAAGTACCCGTACCACCTGCAGCGCCAAGTCCAATTTCCGGCCAACATGCTGACTGCTGCGCCAATACAATTGCTCCAACCAGGCTGCACCCTTTGAAGCTCGGACTTCCAACCGTGCCGGAACTTTAAACTCTGCACCTGGCGCCGTGCCGAGAGGTAACAGGCCAGTACCGCAAGAATTGCAGATCATAGACCAAGCATAGCGCCAGTGCCGCAGGGAAACTCCAGGCACTTTCTGCGTACATGTCGGACAGTACTGAAAGTCTGAACAGGGCACACATTCGACTGGAAACCCTGCGCGACGCTTGAGCAACATGCCCTGTATGTCACTCGACGGCAGATGAGCCAGAGTACCGAACCGATCGATATTTGCGCCTCGCAGATCGTGACTGGTCTCCGGCGGCTTATCACCCGAAAACCCGAGATAGCCAAGCAATTCAGGAACAGAGCAATAGTTGGCAGCAGCAAGTCGGCTGACCCAACTTGATAACAATTCGTCTTGTAGCGGTGGTGGACGCCTCGGCAACGGAGAAGGAGGCACTAAAACGCTGGAACTGGCTGTCTTCGGATGTTCCAGCTGTGCTTAGCCCAGATTGGTTGCCAGGCTTGAACAGCCTCATCCGTGATACGCTCCTCGCCTGTCTCGATAGCGTCTATCGCAAGCGCCTTGACCATCGTGAATACCCGCGACGTAACACCGCCAGTCACACCCAGAATGGTCCGAAGCGAATGCACACTGAGGCTGGATCCGCGCTCCAATTTCATCGCGGCGATCAGCGTCTGGATGAGACGAGAGAACTCGATATCGTCCTCCCAGAGAGGCAAGAAATGCTCGTCCAGTCGTCGGGCCAGTTGTTCGTCGCCGCGAATGGCGTCGACCGCTTCATTCACACCAAAGACGACGAGAGATGCACAGAGATCATTGGCGAGGAACCGCAGCATGTTCAGGAAACGCCGTTGCTCACGATAGCTGCCCGCCAGCAAGTTGTGGACTTCGTCGATCATGATCATCTTCAGGTCCATGTCGCGCAAATGGCTGAGGGCGCGCACCTCCAGTTCGGATACGGTATGCCGGCCCCACATGGGCGCGCCGATCGATGCCAGAATGTGCTGATAAAAGCGCCTCTCATCAGGTGCTGGTGGCGCCTGCAGTAATAGGATCGGTGTTCGGGTGACACCAATATCTGCTTCGTATTGGGTTGGGTACAGGCTTTCCATACGCTTAGCGATCATGGTCTTTCCTATCCCTGAACTGCCGTAAACCATGAGGCCCGGCATCCGGGACTGTTTTGGCATCTCCATGAGGGAAGTGAGCCTGTTGAGAACAATATTTGCACGGTCGAATGCGATCCACCGGTCACTGCGGACTAAATCAAGTCTTTCGTTTGTTTCCATGAATGTCATCTATCGGGTAAGTAGGAAGATCCGGATTACTGGTATCGATCGCGAACATCTCGCGGGATGGATCGCGTTTGGCTTTGTCGTTAGGAAGTCGCGCTTGACGTTCTCCCTCCAGCCGCACTGCCAGGGTTTTCTGCTTGGCCGCGTGCGCGATGCGCCTTTGTTCTTCAATAATCTGAAACAGCATCGACTCCGGGATCGTCCCGCCTTGGCGTTCGTGAAATATCGCGCGCGCACGCCGCGACTCCCAAAGCGAAATCCGTGGCCGCGACAGGTTCTTGTAGCGCGCTACTATGGTCCGTCCTTCGTCATTTACAGCCCAAATCTGGGACATATCGCGAGGGTCGTACTTGACAGTAACCTTCCCGACTCCACGACCGATCATTGGACCAAATGCGTCGCTCCAATAGCCGACAGAAAACAGCTTGATCCCGGTTCGAGCGAGACGCCGACGTTCGAAAGGAAGGAAGCTGATGCGAAACGCCTCGGTATCGACAACCTTTCTGCCTACGCCATCACCACCGAGGTCTGACCAAACCGCCAGCGGTGCTCGCCCCAATCCGCCGTGGCCGGTGTTGTGATAGCGACATATCTCTAAGTGCAGCCAATCCTCGAACTCCTCCAATGTCATTGCCGCATTATCAGAGCTGTCGTAATCCCCCCTGTTCTTGGGGGATGATTGCGTTGTTCCCGGAAGTACATGAACTGCGCCCATGGTTGTCCCTATCAGACGTTCGATATGGCCGCCATAATGCGCGCGACCTGGTGGCCTGTACTCGATTGAGATTCCCCAATCTGCACAGGCCGACTGGAAGGCGTCGCTTCGGAAATCCCGCCCGTTGTCAACATGAACGGCTTGCGGAATCCCAGCAGCAGGCCAATACAACTCCTCCAGTATCTCTGGCGCGCGGATCGACTTCGTTCGCACGCAATGGTGCAGACACAAACCGATGGACAAGACTGACGGTGTATCAAAACTCACATGTACGCCCAGAACAACGCGGGTCGCGACATCGATGGCGAGAGTCAACCAGGGTCGCCCCAAAGGTTTACGCTCGAATTGATCGACAAGAATGATGTCAGCCAGAGTGTGATCGATTTGGACAACGTCTAAAGGGCGCTCCACATCCAAGGCCCCTACCCTCGGCTCGAAAACTTGCCTCGCCGCCTTTGCGCCTTTCCGTTTCCGCATCACCTCGCGTTGATCCATAGCGTCGACACGCGACTTGATCGTACGCCGAGTGGGAAGACGATAGCCTCTCGCTGCGCACTCCGCCCGGATCTCGCTGACGATCCTCAGAAAGCTTGGGGGTTCTGGAACGAGATAGTGTTGACGTAGAACGCGCTCGATAGTGTTTTCTACATCTGGCTCCAGGCGACGTGAGCCATGCTTCGGACCGCGTCGTTTAGGGAGTAAGGAGCTCGCGCGCCCATCATTAATCTTAAGACGGCGGTAAAAATCCCAAGCGGTGCTTCTCGAAACGCCCATAATCTTGGCCGCTTCCAACAGTAGCGGTCCTATATCTTGCCCTGACTCCTCAAGTTCCAGTATTGGACGCAACGCATTGGCCCGTTCAACTGCGAGCGCTCTTTCTTCTGGGTTCTCTACTTCATTAGACAAGATCATCCCCACGCGACTTATCCACAGGACAATCCGTCCGGGAATTAAGGGTACAGTCCGGTAATTAATGATACAGTCCAGAAATTAAAGGCACAATCAAGCACTGATTTTGCTCAACTTTTTTAAGCCAGCGTCCAGCAATTAAAGGCACAGTGACAGCTGTGCTCTTCTGGCCATTTGAGGTCATTGGTAACAGTCATCAATCACACTTTGCAAAATAGCATCCCATCCAGCCTAGTTCAGATTACAGACCGGGGTGGCTACAATAATACACCATCCAAAAATTGCGCCAAGCCGCAGTGATGCCGGGTAGTCAGCCCCAACACCTGCCAATTCGCGCGGTACTGCCTTTACGCCGGTCGATGGCTTCGTGAGCATCGTCGATAGGGGTAGACGTGTGAAGCACAGGTATAAGCAATGGAAAACTGGTTTGTCAGACTGATTGTCGTCTGTGGCGGATCGCGCAGTACAGCAAGATACTTCAATTCCGACAGCGCTAGCCAAATCGATGCTGAACCTATGGTCTTTGGCAACACCTGCATCAATGGGGCGGATGGTCCGCAGGGGTTGGTCGAAGGTGCAGCCGCGTTGCAATCAGAACTCCAGCGATAATCAGCACACCACCAACGCCTTGATAGAGCTGAAGGTGCATGCCCTTTAGAGTCACGGCTTCGATCGCAACGAAAATCGGCACAAGATATGCAAACAAGGAAGCCGTCGACGCGCCAACTTCACTTGTGCCAAAATTTAGCAAGTGGAGGTAGATGGCGCCCATTCCAACTCCAATGAACAGGATTGAGCCCCAGACCTGCCAAGAATAGGCGAATAACCGAGATGTACCTGCTTCAACGAACAAAACAAACGGCAGCAAAACCGTGATGCCAATGACGAAAATCACGAACAGGCCCTCGTCGGGCTTAGGTTTCATATTCCATTTCTTAAGAAGCACTAAGTAAAGCCCACGGCAGGCGTTGGAGGCAATCATCAGCAGGAAGGCAAGATGCGGGTTGAAATTGACCAGATTTTCCAAATCACCGCGAAATGCAAAAATTAGCGCTCCTACCAGTGCAATTGCGACACCCAGGTATTGGACAGGTTGCAGTCGTTCGTTAAGCAGCAGTGTAGAAAACAAGATCGTCAGCAAAGGTACACTGGTGTATCCGGCACCAAGATCTATCAGGTCATTGGATCGGAGTGCTGAATAGACAAACCAGGGCGTAGCCACCACTCCTATGCAGGCAAGGACTGTGATACGGAGCCAACTGCCCTTGAAATGCTGGAACGGGTTGCCCCGTCCCCTCAAAACAAGTGGCAGCACAAATACTGCTGCAATCAAGCAACGCCAAAAAGTCAGTACAACCGGATGAACTTCATTGACTGCCAAATTTCCGAACAAAAAGTTCCCGGCACTGATCAGCATTGCAAGCAACAAAGCCCCGTAGGCCAGCGCAGGTTTATTCACCTTCATGATTGCACCAGAGCATGACTGGCTTGTCAAAAAAAGCGTCAATTGTTGTCGGGCTTATCGGCCCTTTTCGGACATTCACCCCATAGTCTCCATGCTGCGGCGAGGTCCGTTGAACCTGCCGTTCGTTGAGAGCACAAAATCAAAGGCTGGCTGAACGCACACAATGCGGATGAAGCTGCCGTTTGAGCTATTCCACCTAGTGCCTTAGCAATGGGGATTTGGCTAAGGCCAGCAAAACGTTCTTTTGAGCCATGCTATTTGGCGTCGCTTCTAGAGAAAAAAGCCAAAAAAATTATCAATCCGAACCTGTGGCAGACTCCGATAGTTCCTGGACAACAAGCCTCAGATTGTGGTGAATTTCTGGCGGAGAAGGGTTAATTCTAGCGGCACGTTCAAACTCTTTCTTTGCGCCTTCTAGGTCGCCTTCCTGGTACCGTGTATTGCCAAGCCCGTATGCCCATATCCAATTGTCGGGCCAACGGGAACTACCATTTATATAAACCTTAGCGGCGGCGTGGGTGTGTCCTAGCTGTTCCAGTGCTGCCGCCGCCCGCACTATCTCCCATTGATTTTTTGTTGTCGGCAATTGGTCGGGAGGTAAAGCGACCATCGCCCAGTAATCCCCCCGCCGCCATGTTCGCATAAACAGCCGAAGATCCATCGTCATTCTCTCATGCTCACCTGAGTGAAGGGTGATCTTGTCGCTATTCAAGTCATAACCAACAACGACCGCATAGTGCCATCGAGGCGCCCATCTCAAGCCAAGGTTCTGAAAAATGATAACAGGGTTTCCTGCAGCAACTTCGTCAAGCACCTCTTCTACAGTTGATAATCTAACTGCTAGCATTGCATGTCGACGGGCGGCCCCGACCATGTCGGCGAGATAAGTTCCTTTCGCCCCAGGGGTAAAGGATTGAGCCGCCACCTCGTCTTGAGTGACGTCCAGCCCCGACCACTGAAACACCATCGCAAGCGACGCAGGTCCACAGTAGAACTCGTTTTGTTCAATAAGTGGCACGCCCTTAACTTCGGCTCGAAACGGGACGTCAACCTGCGACGGTATTTGCTTCTGCGTGTGCGCGCATGCGACCAGTAAAGCTGGCAGGAAGCCTATGAGCCAACCTCGAAATCGAAGAGGGCGAAAACAGCTCAGCGGCCAGCACACCGGGTAAAGGGGAACACTTTCGTCAGACACAAGAGATCCGTCACAAGCAATATGATAAACACTGTTAGTAACGCGCCAACAATACCATTGCCCCCAGCCGTGTCGTGATCCATTTGGTGCAAAACTGACGCAATTTCTTCATTCGATAGTGCCTTAAGACGCGTTTCCGCTTCTTTGGGATCGACTCCTCTTGCGACAAGCTCGTCACGAATTTCTTTTCTTTTGAGTTCACTCAACAAAAAATCGCGGTCGGCATGTGTTTCGTATCTAGAGATCACCTCGTTGGTACTGAGCATTTCTGCCTGCGCCATTGTGCTAAGCTGCGTTGCCAGCAGCATTTGCGCAGCTATGAAGCTCACTATGCTGCTTCGCACTATTCGTTGAAAACCCATCCCTTGCCGTTCTCCTCGTCTCGATGTCGTTTGTGTCAGCGCCGTAAGTAAATACTCCAAAGACCATTGTTTAATAGCAGGCAACTGAATGCAACATTGAAGAAACTTTTAAAGACCTGAAGCATGTAAGTAAGGGTATCATCAGTGGCAACAACGCAAGATTGACGGGTCCACTTTGGGCACATACCGGACCTCAGAGGCGGCGCAGAATTGGAACGACCTGAGGTACTTAGAGAGGGAAGAGCGGCCGATTTTGTTGAAAAACTCGAAAAGCCGGGAAGTTTGTTTTTTCCGCGAATTGGCGTTCAACCGAAAAGTCCACCTCCGACTTCGCTGACAGTCGTTGACGCGTCCTCAGGCAGCCGGTGTTAAGTTTGATCCGACCCCTCAGCTGAAAAAACTTAGCGGCTCTGTACGCGCAATTTTTGACTTAAGTTTCTGCAAATTCGAAGTTTTTCAACAGTATCGGCCCATAAGAGACGTTCGGCACTCCGCTGGCATTCTGCGGTCGCAGCCCGCATTCCGGTCATTCGCTGCAAGTGCAAATTTTGGCGCTGCTCGAACTCACACATTGCGGGACATAGCACCAATTCGCAGCGTTTGCTCGAATGTCGGTAATTTTGGCCTCTGCTTGGATTGGCACCACATCTTCAACGCGGCCTTCGAATTTTGCCAGTCAATCGCAAGCCATCACGAATGTTCAGTCCCATCATCGTGATGTTCGCTCCCCCGGCGATCAGCTCAACCACCTGGACCGTGTAAAATGTGCTGTCGAATTCGCCAGCGGCAGCTTTGCCAGCCAGAAACCAGGCGGCTGGTACGAGGATCAGCAAACCATTCAACGCAATGATAGGCATGCGGGCCTTCTTGGCTTTCGTAAGCGCATCCTTGCGTTTCCGGCCCATTACCATGCCCGATCCGCCAGCAATCGCCATTGCCGGTATGAGGATGAACATGCCTTTTAGGATCAATGCCTTGACGGTTGCGACTGTTTCATGGTTCGCAAAGAGTTCGCTGGTGGCCGTTGATGTCCAGAAGAGGAGGATCATCACAAAGCCGATGCCGCCCGCGATGGCGTGAATCTTTGTTTTCATAGCGGTTCACTCAAATTGGCTTTTGGAAAGGATTACGTCAGGCCGTACAGCAATTCGGCACCGCAACCTTCTCGAACAGATGGGGTGCTGTCACAGCGCTTGAGGGATAGTGGCTGAGCTGCTGCTGGAAATCGGGGTTTGAAAACGCGGCGCGAAAATCCGCAACAGACTCCCAGACCGCGTAGTTCATATACATGCTGCTGTCACCAATGGCCTTATGCAGTTGGGTGCTGATGTAACCCGGCTGCTTTTTCATCCATTGGGCATCGCTCTTCCAGGCTTCAACGAGGGCGTCTTGGTCAAGAGGATCGACTGTGAAGAGATTGACGAGAACGACGGGTCCAGCGTCGATGCCCAATTGCCGTTCAATGGGAAACTCAGGATCGAGCGGTTTGAAACTAACCATTTCGGTGCTCCTTGAAAGTAGCTTCATTTTGGTGTCATGTTGTCATATTTAGGAAGCATCAAACACAATGACAACACGCTGTCAAATAAAATGAGGAATCGACATGCCGAATGCGCGAAGGACCGAAGAAGGAGAAGCCTTGACAGCCTTGATACTGGATGTGTTTCGGCTGAACGGTCGATTGCAGCTTGCTGGTGATCGCCTCGTATCAGAACTCGGTCTAACAAGTGCCCGATGGCAGATTCTTGGTGCCATCGCCTATTCTGATCGACCGGAATCCGTTGCCTGGCATGCACGGACGATGGGCGTTCACCGGCAGGGCGTACAACGGATCATCAATGAATTGAGCAAAGAAGGCATGGTGGAGTTTCAGCCGAACCCACACCACAAGCGGGCACACTTGGTTGTCATGACTCGAAAGGGGCGGGAGTTGTACGAAGCAGCGATTGCGAGGCAAATCCCATGAGTGAATGAACTTTCGGAAGGCCTATCGCCAGATGATATTGCGACAGCGCAAAATGTTGTTGGCTGTATCAAGGCACGTCTCGAAGAAGCCTCGATACGAGAGGTTCAGACCCCAAATCAGAGCTGACGCTAATCCAGAGTGCAGCATCAGTTATTCTGGGCTCGGAACCAACCTCTGAGGCAATCCAGCAATAAGTGTGACGAAAATGGTCAACGTAGGGTTCGAGAGGAGCACGATGCTGGGACTTCGCTGTTGCTCTATCATATTGCGCCAAAGGACCATCAGAACATGCCAAAGGCATTCCAGCCTCTGGCGCGGTGGAAATCACATGCAAATATAGGATGCACTAAAATACTCGTTTCAGGAGGCGAAATCGCCAAACCGTCTTTATCCAATGGCCAAATCCATCACACAGTTGGCCAAGTTGTTGAAAGTCTCCCCTGAGCAGGTGTTTCTCCGGGCCGGGCTACCGCGTGATTTCCTGCGCAACGAGGGCAAGGGGGTCACGCCCGCGCAAGTTTTCGATCTGTGGCAGGCAGTTGAAGAAGAAGCCAAACGCCCCGATTTGCCGCTCATCTTGAGCAAACTCTTTGCTCACGCGCCATTTACGCCCGCGATGTTCTCTTTTTCCTGCTCACCCGATTTACGCACCGGCCTTCAACGACTGTCAGTGTTCAAGCCGCTGATGGCACCGATCACTCTGGAGCTCTCCGAGGACAATGATTGTCTGCATGTTGCCATCGGCTCTGTCGATCCCACAATTCCAGTTCCACCGCGAATGGTCTGGTTCGAAGCACTTTACCTGCTGGAGAGCGCCCGTAGCCACACTGCTGAGCATATCGTGCCAGCACACGTGAAGCTTCCAGTCATTGAACATCCGGGTGAGGAAGTACTTTTGTATCTGGGACGCCACCCAACGCCCGGCGCAAGCATTTCCCTGCGTCGCGAAGACGCGGACCTCCCCCTGATCACTGAAAACGAGGAAGCCTGGCCGGAATTTGAGAAACAACTTCGCCGCAAGATGGAGATACATGAAACAGACACGCCCATCGTGATGCGCGCCAAGCGGGTCCTACATGACATGTTGCCTTCGGGTGAGGCAAATATTGAGGCAATGTGCAAAAGGATGGCCATGTCCAAGCGCACGTTGCAACGTCAACTGAAGGAGCAAGGCGAGACCTTCCAAACTCTGCTGGAATCAACCCGTTTGGAACTGGCGATGCACTATCTGAGTGAGGAGGGGCTGAACGTCGAGGAGATCTCCTATTTGCTGGCATACCGCGAGCCGAACTCATTCTATCGCGCGTTCCAAGTCTGGACAGGCATGACCCCGGCCGAGGCGAGGGATATGTCGGAACTTAATCCGCGCCCGCAACGAAAATGAGCAGCCGCGCAATCGTACGCTCCAATCTGCGTTTGTATCCGGAGATACCGAACGCATCGACTTGGGCCAAACGGTGCAAATGATCCGGAACAAGACAAGCTGTCCAAAACAATTGGAGTAAATAATGGCAAACACACAGCAAGTTGCGCTCGTTACTGGTGCATCGTCGGGCATGGGTAAAGTGATCGCTCAGCAACTGATCAAGGATGGATTGACTGTCGTCGTCGCCGCCCGACGGGTGGAAAAAATGGAAGATCTGAAAGCGCTCGGCGCGCATCCTGTTGCCATGGATGTCTCGGATGAGGCCAGTCGCAAATCCGCTGTCGCTGAAATCACCAACAAGTTCGGCGGCGCGGATGTGCTGGTGAATAATGCCGGATTTGGACTTTATGGTGCGGTCGAGGACGTACCGATCGACGAAGCACGTTATCAGATGGACGTGAACCTGTTCGGTGCTGCCGCGTTGATACAGGAACTGCTTCCCTACATGCGCGAGAAACGTGCAGGCAAGATCATCAACATAACGTCGATGGGTGGCAAGATCTATACCCCCTTGGGTGCTTGGTATCATGCCTCGAAACACGCTCTCGAAGGTTTGTCTGACTGCCTGCGCCTTGAGCTGAAACAGTTTGGTATTGACGTGGTTGTGGTCCAACCCGGCATCATTCAGACCTCTTTCGGAAATGTTGTCGAAGGCCCGATGCTGAAGTTTTCGGGCAATACGGCCTATGGACCGATGGCCAAAACCGTCGCCAAGGCAACTGCCGAAAACTACAAGGATGGCGGCGGCTCGTCCCCACAGGTGATTGCCGATGTTGTGTCCCGGGCGGTGAAGGCCCGCAGACCCAAGACCCGCTACGCCGCCGGAAAATACGCAAGCTTGATGATGGGTGTCCGCAAATGGTTGGGCGACCGTGCTTTTGACCGCATGGTCATGTCGATCGCTCGCTGACCCTGCTTTTCCCAACTCGCTCCGACCGAACACTTAAGGACAGTCAGATGAAAACCGATGACGCCATTGCTCACCTGAACCCACAGAAATGGGCCGCTACCTCCCCCGCCGAGCGGTTAGCCCTACTGGAAGCTGTGCGCGAAAACCTAAAGAAATTTGGTGGTGAACTCGCCGCCTCGGACACGGCCATGAAGAATGGTCAGATGGGCGAAGAGATTTATACTGACCCATTGTCAAAGATCGCCACGATTGTTCCGATGGCCAATACCGTTTCTGCTGCCATCGACGTTTATGAAGGTATCGTGCATGGAAAGATGCCTGAGCCGATCAGCATCACCAAAGTTGGCGATGATCGCTATGATATCGCGGTCTTCCCGATCGACACCAAGGACAAGCTGATGAACGGCGACCGGAAGGATGTCATTCGGGTCAAGGGCGAACCGAAGCAAGTGAATCCGATGGACAAACCTGCCGGTATCACCGCCGTATTGGGAGCAGGGAACTATTCGTCGTCTTTGGAGATGCTCAAGGCAATCTTCTTTGACAACAAGGTCGTGGTGCACAAACCACACCACCTGAATGCCGAAAGCGATAAGGTTTGGGAAAAGGTCATGGCCCCGCTGATCGATCATCAGGCCCTGGCTTTCGCCGATCACGACCAGGGGCGTGTGCTGACGACCGATACCAGGATCGACAAGATCTACTTCACGGGTGGTGCCGGAACCGCCAAAGCGATCCAAAGTGCCACCCAGGCCGAATTGATCTCCGAATGCGGAGGCAACAACCCGGTGATTATCGTGCCGGGCGACCGCCCGTGGACCGACAAGGAAATCGCTCACCAGGCACACCAGATCGTCACGATAAACAAGCTCAACGGTGGTGCAGTCTGCGGTCGAGTTCAAACATTGGTAACCTCGAAACACTGGGCCCAGCGGGATCAGTTTCTGGATGCCATTCGCAAGGCGATCGTCGAAGACACGCCCGCCGAGGGCACCTATTATCCGGGGGCTGGCGAGGTGAAAGACGGGTTCCTCACCGCCTATCCGGAAGCTGAGCGGTTGTCACCGGAGGGCGGTCAGTTCAAGGCGGCTGAAAACCTGCTGATCACCGGGATCGAAGAAGATAGCTATGGCACACGCAACGAGGCTTTCTGCCAGATCATTGGTGAAGTGCCGTTGGACGTGCCTGCCAACGCTGCCGAATTCCTGCCCGCTGCAGTTGCCTTCTGCAATGAAAAGCTGCTTGGCACCTTGGGTAGCGCAATCCTGATCGACGAAGACACTAAGAAGACGCATCAGGCTGCTCTGGACCGAGCGGTGACTGAAATGGAGTACGGCGCAATTGCCGTAAACGCCATGCCGCCTTTCATCTTCCTTTCGCCCTGGCTGACATGGGGCGGCAACGAAGAAGGCAAAGAGCTCGTCTCAGGAGTCGGCAACTTCGGCAACGCCATGTGCTTCGAGAATGTCGAGAAATCTATCTTGACTGCTGGCTTCATGTCGCCCGGTCACATGATAAAAACCAACAAAGGTGCCTTTGACACGCTGGCTACGGAATTAGCCAATTATGCGGTTGAGCCATCCTGGCGAAACCTAACATGCCTGATGGGTGGTGCTATCATGGGCGGTTTCCGTCGGAAGGATTTCTGAGGCCAGTAACCCGGAACCACGGTGCGTTATACGTGATGACCCTACTGCCATCTTGACGGTAGGGTTTGAGGTTGTGGGCGTTTTTTCAACATACTGAATTGGGCGGTTTTGCGCCTCTCGCGACCATTGGGGGCAGGCAGTTTTCTCCATGATCGTGTAGTCCAAACTGGCCCGCTGCGCTGACAAGATACAGTTGCGCGACCGGCCACCCGCAGCAATTCACGAAGATTCTACCCTACGACACGGTTTTGCCCAGAACTTGCTCTGGCGGCAAGTGTTGTGATTTTTAAATGATCATTTTAGTATTTTCCGATGGGTAGGCCAAGATCATATTCACGCGAAGCCGTGGTTGAAAAAGCCATGGGTGTTTTTTGGCAAAACGGCTACAAGGCTACGTCAATAAGTGATGTCGTCCGCGAAACCGGGCTTAACACGGCCAGTATGTACAAGGAGTTTGGGGACAAGGAGGGATTGTTCTCGGCAGCTCTGGATCATTATCGCGATCATGTTATCGGGCCGCGCTACCGTATTCTGATCGACAACCCGAACTTAGAGGGTGTCGAAATGTTTCTCCGAAACGTTTTTTTGGGAGCCGCCAAGTCGGAATACAAGGGCTGCCTGATGATGAACCACCTTGCGCAGAAACATGTGATAAGTCCTGAGGCCGCCGAACAGGTGGGCGCGTTCTGTGCAGAGGTGGAATCGCTGGTTGAAGCCGCTTTTCGTAGTGCCCAGGCGGATGGAGACATCGGGCCGGACAAGGACACGGCGCAGCTTGCAAGCTTTGTGGTTTTTTGCGTCCACGGGACTGTTTTGTATGGGCGGCACGACGAGAAAAAGCACGTAATACCAAATTTTTACGACATGATTATGAAGGAAATACGTGGGTGAGGCCGATCACTCAATTTTTTAAAATTGTTTTTTTAAAATAAATGTTCTAAAACTAACCTATCCAAACAGAACTGACGGCGACGAAGCGCTGGACGTAAGGAAACAGGGATAGGAGAAACACGATGAGTATTTCCGAAACGGCCATGGCCTTCTTTGATGCGTGCGAAACAGGCAAGGGCTGGGACGTCTGCAAGACATACTGTCAGGACGGTGCTGCCTTTACATGCGAAGCCGACGCATTGGCCGACATCTCGACAATTGAGGGTTATACAGCCTGGACGGCCGGAATTTTGACCCCAATCCCCGATGGCAAATACACCATCACCTCTTTCTCCACGGATCACGAACGGAACATCGTAACCGCTACGGCAGTATTTAGTGGTAAGCAAACCGGTGAGGGTGGACCGGTTCCTGCCACCGGCAAGGAAATTGCAACCAACTATGCCTACGTTATGGAATTTGAAGGCGGTAAGATCGCCCGAATGACCAAGATCTGGAACGACGGGCACTCTCTAAAACAACTCGGATGGGCGTAGGGCCATCGCTTTAGTGGCGCCGCCTTTTAGGGGCAGTGATGCGTGAATTGGTGACCACTTCGGCCTTTCGCTTGCTACTAAGCCTCTGAGCTCCCAGCCTACGGTTCATGACGACCGTCTATGGCGAGTTTCAGCCCGAAGTGGTTTTGAGCCCTGTTTGAAACGCAAGCATTCCACAGATCTGGCGTCAATTGACCTTGAGGGTTAATCGCCAGTGCAACAGAAAAAGTAATCCCGCCAAACACTCTTTTGGGGAGGGCGCCATGTCAACTCAAACTGGATATCTATTGATCGCCGATATATCCGGATACACCCAATTTCTGACATCGTCAGAAATGGATCACGCCAATCCGATTTTGCAATCTTTGCTGGGAGTGTTGATCGAACAAGTGGGTGATCCGCTCAATTTCTGGAAAACCGAAGGCGATGCGGTTCTGGCATATTCAACACGGCAGGATTTCCCCTCCGGCGAGACCTTCCTGACCATCTGCGAAAACCTCTACAACGCATTTGCACTTCGTCGGCAGGACATAATTGCCAACACAACCTGTACCTGCAACGCGTGTGCCAATGTCGGAGGACTGGATTTGAAGGTTATCGCCCATCATGGTCGGTTCGAAGAAATGCAACTTGGCCCGGTGAAGGACTTTTCCGGCGCCGACGTTATTCTGGTCCACCGAATGGCCAAGACGAATGTTGTTGAAGCCACCGGTGTGCGCAGTTATGCGCTGTTCAGCGAGGACGCTGCAAACGCCATGGATATCAAAGGCATAGTGGAACCATTTTCACAGGAAATCGAGCATTTTGGCGAGGTTTCGATGTCAGTCTACGATTTGGCTAAATCATGGGAACGTTTACGTGCAAACCGTGAGTGTCATTTCCTGACCGAGGAAGACGGAGTTTGGACATTCCGCCATCATTTCGATGCGCCAATCGCGGTCGTCTGGGAAGCGTTGGTCGCGCCGGAGCTAAAGCTGAAATGGATGAACCGAGTGCAGGAAATCAAGGTCGACAGCCCACAAGGGCGTCTCGGCAACGGGTCAGGTTATCATTGCTCCCACGAATTGGCGGACTTTTTCTACCGCATTACTGATTGGGAACCGTTCGACTATTTCTCGACCTGCATCCAGGACCCGGCGCGCACTGGGGTGAGCTTGCCCGAGACATATCAGCTGACGCAAACGAACACTGGCACCGACTTGCGATACACAATGGGTCAAGCGACGGATGCCGAGGGCAATAGATCGGAAACCTCAGAACAGGAGGTTTCAGCGTTTCTGGCAGAATTCTGGGCCACATCGTTCTCTGAGTTGGACGCACAACTCAACGCCTCGAAGTAAGAGTGCTTTGCTGAGTAGCTTACATTGCGCTGGTAACCGCGAATTGCCGCTTACCATGTGTACGATGTCTGACGTCATCGCCCACCGGACCCCGGAGCAACAGCAGCAAATTCCCATACCTTGTTTTTCAAGATTTAGCCAATGGTCCCACCCGTCACATACTCAAAGCCCCCTGCCCCGCTACTAACTAACCACATAGACAGCTCATTCCCAAAATTCGAGCAAAGCAGAATTTGGGATGACTGCTTCCGCGGGGCCAGACTTCTTACACTGCACAACATTGCACGGTTAGTTTGTCGTTCAGCAGGATCTTATAGACCTTGACCGCTTATCTCTTTGATGGGTTTCCGAATTGGAAGTTCAACTGGCGGTTCGTCCTGAGATAAGACAACGGCGTCCCTAAAGTCTCCTCTGCTTTCAGGATCACAGAAGCTGAAGCACGAGCGTCTTCACCAGCATCATGGTGATGAAACTCAAGGCCGAGATGCTTCTTAAGATTTGCCAACCCGTGCCCACCGGCGCCCTTCAACGATGGCCATGCTCGACGGGCAATCGACACGCTATTAGTCCAATGCGACGAGATCATTGGCAGGCCATACCGGGCACAAGCAGCCGTCATCGCCTTTTCATCGAACGTACTGTGCTGCACAAGGTTGTGGGTATTCAGGACTTCAAACAAGGACGCGTAGACCATTGGGAAAGTTTCAGCCCCAATCACGGTTTCAGCGGAAATCCCGTGAAGTTCAGTATTGAAATTCTCAAATGGTCCCTCGGGGTCAATTAGGACAGAGTAAGTTTGCATAGAACCAGTCTCGCTAACAAAACAAAGCCCGATCTGGCATATGCTACTGATAGATCTGCCCGCCGTTTCGACGTCCAACGCTATGAATCGAAAAGGCCCTGCAGGCGGCGTACTAAGATGCCCATATCTGTTCAATGTGTCCACCGTTTGGGCGTGTTGCGCCGGTCGAATTTCATCAGCCATCGCTACACGGGTCGACAACTGAGCATCCTAGTTCTTGCGGGCCAAATGAATATTGGCAAGTCATTCTCGTCCTCAAGTAGTGCAGCCTGCCTATAGGACGCTTCGCTCAACGGCCCTTTACCGACATTCGGCTTTTTTCAGATGTTACTAGTCGACTTCCCGAAAGTCGCCATTCGTGCACACAGCAGCATTTCGATTTGCTGAGTGACAGCAATGCCTGAAAAGTGCTGTTCGAAGTAAAAGCACAAACGGACTGGTGAACAAAAAGCCTCGTCAACCCTCTTACAACAATGCTCACTTGATGAGATATGAAGAGAGTAGTTAAGCGGCTAGCATGCCGAGCCGTGAAACAGGATAAAACGTTTCTTGCACAACAAGACAGGGATCGCGGGTCACCGCCATGAGGTCGCTATCGAACCCCACCGTGGAAGTCGATAATGTTGTCCGTCCGAAAGTCCGTGAATACTTTACGGACCGGCGGGCTGAGGTGGATGTGTTTGTGGCAAGGCATTTCACCTGGCCCGGAACACTTCTCCTTCACCGATCGGCACTCGGTTGGGACATTTTGCGCGCCCCGATGAATCTGGTGCTGTCGCCGATCCTGGTGCTGACGCGGATCGCGGCATACCTTTGCCTCTGTACACAGTGGCGTGGTGCCTCGGACTGGCTGGCCTCACGGCGTATCCTGTTGCGCACCACTGTGGCGCGCAGGGTCGAGGCCTGCGTCGTGACCGATCTTCTCCAGCTGTCGTTGGCGCAGGGGGCTGAGGCTCATAGTCCGGACGCGCTTTCGCGAGCCATCCTTGCCGCACCGAAGTTTCGCGAAATGATCAGGCAACGAGAGAGTGCGGCAGATGCAGAGACCCTCGGCCATCGAATGGCGGGCGCGATTTCCGAGTATGCGGCAACTCGGTCTGCCGTTGCCGAGATGACTACCGTGCTCTGTGCGCTTGTTGTTGGTGCACTAGTCTTTCAGGCGCCAACACCGGGCATGATCTCGATGGCGCCGGGCGTTGCAGATGCTATGGCAAGCAACAATGCCATCACGGAGTTTCCGCTGGGTCAGACAATTGGCGGGATTTGGTACGGTTTTTTCCCGACGGGCGCATCGCCCTGGCTTATCACCGTCACCATGGCAGGGCTTATCATGATCGGATCGGTTTTCGCCGCGTTCGCAGGCGTGTTTGCCGACCCTGTTCAAAGTCGCCTTGGCATTCACCGCCGCCGCCTTCTTCGCTTGATCGATACACTCGAGGTGGAACTTACTGGCCTAGGACAGAGCCCCTTCGTCGCGCGTGAGCATTTCTACGCCCGGCTTTTGGACCTTTGGGATGCTGGTGCCGGCGTACTCCGCATCTTCCGGAACTGACGCGCAGACTTGGAGGCGAGGCTCGGCCCATTCCGGATGAGGTGGGTGGCTCCTGCTCCACCGGCATCGAATGTGCCAAAGTGCAGTTGTCATCGACTGCTAGGAAAGGAGCCACCCAATGAC
>NZ_JBQFZU010000047.1:0-17922 GCF_056542405.1 Ruegeria sp. AD11(2025)
GCGACCCGCTACGACAGGTGCCCGAAGGTCTTCCTGTCAGCCATCGCCCTCGCAGCACTCGTCATCTATTGGCTATGAGCCCTGACCCTAGTTGACCTAAGCGCGTGTCTTGGTTCCTTCGTTTTGAAATCAAATTCGAGCAGGTTTCAGTATGGGCGCTTTGAAAGGCTGTCATTTCCCCAAGGATGTGGTTTTGGACGCCGTGTTTCTATATTTGCGTTACACGGCCTCCTATCGCGACCTTGAAGAAATCATGGCTAATCATCGCGCGGAAGATGAGTGACTTTGACCTCGAAAATTTGGCAGGCAAACTGATCCGACTGATCTAGGATCACGCGGCCGTATTTGGCCCAGGTATCGTTGCGAAAATCCGCAGCTTCATCGACAGATCACCGACCAGTAGCGTTGACCATGATCCCCCAGGGATGTGAATGTTTCTGGAACCCGTCACCGACATCCAGATCGACGAATTCAGGAGCATTGTAATCCCAGCCGCTCGCATAGTGCCGGGTCGGTGCAGTAACGGGTGACACGAAACATGTTGTCAAAGTTCTGATCGGTGGTGTAGGTGCCAAAATCGGTTATCGCTATCTGTTCTTCGGGCAACTCCGGGCACAGCGCCCTGATATCTTTGACCCCGTCATTGGCAAATCGGATTGCCCCGGCGGTGTAGCGTGAGTTGCCGCCGTTTTCCTCGTCGCTGGAGCATTCCAGTATCAACACGATGGCCCCGTTCTTCCGTGCCGTATGGGCCGCGCAATACGCGGCATTGCCCGCCCCTATGATGATCACATCCTAGTTTGTCATCCGGTCAATCCTTGTGTTGGGCCTTGAACAGATCCTTGCGCAGCGTCATCAGCGCTCCGGGATCTATTCTGGCTTGAATAACGGTTGTCTCGTTCGAGGCGATGGCCTGTTGCAGGGCAGGGTTCATACCACCGGGGCCATCGACCCAGATGCCTTTGCCCCCGCAGAGCTCGGCAAATTTGTCATAGCGTGGTGACTGGATTTCTGCGCCCAGCAAGCGCCCACCGTAGAACTCTTGTTGATAGGCCTTTTCGGCACCCCAGGCCTGGTTATCCAGCACGATGATAGTGATCGGCAGATCATGCTGAATGGCTGTCTGAATTTCGATCATTGTGTATCCCGCGGCCCCGTCGCCCATGATCGCCACAACGGGCCGATCGGGTGCGGCAGCTTTGGCGCCGATGGCCGCTGCCAGGCCAAAGCCGACAAGGCCAAAGTCCAGCGGCGTGATCAGGCTCATCGGTGCGTAATGCGCTAGCCGATCTGCGGCTTGCAAACAGGCGTTGCCGGTGTCCAGCGTCACTATGGCGTCTTCCGGCAGGGTTTCGCGGATTTCCGCCAGCGCGCGGCGCGGGTGCATCGGCAGCGTGTCCAGTGCCGCCTCTTGGGCACGCTCGGCAGCAAGGCTTTCCATGTCGGCTCGGAACGTGTCGCGCCAATCCTCGCAGGCCGGGCGGGTAGCGGCCCTTGACAGCGCCTCAGCGGTCAGGCGGGCATCGCCCTGTGCGGCGATCTCGGCGGGAAAGTAGCGGCCTACAGCGGATCCTTCGACATCCACATGGGCAATTCTGGTGTCCTTCCCGACATAATCGTGGCTATGGAATGTAGAGTTGAAGCCAAGCCGCGCGCCCAGCACCACCATCACATCGGCTTCCTTGGTCAACCGGCTTGCGACGCGGTTGCCACGCGGCCCTGCCTGACCGGCAAACCACTGGTGGCCATGTCGCATTACGTCCGCATGCCCGGTCGAGGCGACCACGGGCACTTCCAGCTTTTCAGCAAGCGCTGTCAGGGCGTCGCGCCCGGCGCCCCATTTGAAACCGCCCCCGGCAAAGATCACCGGGCGTCTGGCCTGCGAAAGCAACCTGGAAATCGCGGTGATATCTACCGGAGCTGCCGGACCCGGACGGGCAATGTTCACCGGATTGGGCGTGACTTCTGGCACGTCAGCGGCAAAAAGATCGCGCGGGACATGCAGCACTACTGGCCCGCGCCGCCCGGTGTTGGCCAGCCGGATTGCATCCTCCAGCATCGGGGCAAGCCGTGAAGGATCGGTGACCATGACGGAACGTTTGCAGATCGGCGCAAACAAGGCCACCTGGTCAATTTCCTGGAACGTATCTTTGCACTGATCAGAGCGGGTGATCGCACCGGCAATCACCACAAGTGGGGAATAGGCCAGCTGTGCCTCCGCAACCGCAGTCACGATATTGACGACGCCGGGCCCGGCTTGCGCCCCCAACACCACGCCGGGCTTACCCGTCATCCGTGCCCAGGCATCGGCCATGTGCCCTGCAGCCCGCTCATCTCGGCCACCGACATAGGTGATCTCGCCGCCCTTATACATCGCATCATAAAGTTCCAGCATTGATCCACCCAGCAACCCGAACACGGTGTTAATGCCGTTGGCTTTCAAAACGCGGTAAACGGCTTCTCCGCCGTTGATGGTTGTCATCGGCTCAATCCTCGGATCTTGGGCGCAGGTTTTGCGGGTCAAACAGGGCATCTGAATGGACAGTTACGGGGATGGCGCGGTTCAGGATCTGCACGCTCAGGCCATCCTTCGACGTACCCTTGCGCACGAACAGCCAGCCCAGCGATTTACCGACCGTATAGCCGTAACCGCCGGATGTGGTTAGGCCGACGGGTTTGCCGTTCAGGAGCACCGGCTCGCCGCCGTGAATGTCGACGTCTTCGACGTGCAACTCACCATAAAACAACTCCCAGTCTGGTGTGCGGCTGAGCAGCGCATTGCGGCCAATGAAATCCCTCCCTTTACTGACGACAAAGCGATCGAGGCCAACATCCTGAGGGCCGACATCTGCGGTTAACTCGCTGCTGGCCCGAAAAGCTTTTTCCATACGCATCCCGTTGAAGGCGTAAGAACCGATATCGGTCAGACCATGGGGCTCACCTGCTTTGAACAAGGCGTCGTAGAGCAGGCCGATATGTTCCAACGGAGCGTGCAATTCCCAGCCCAGCTCGCCGACAAACGATACCCTGAGCGCATAACAAGCGATGCCTGCCACAGTAATCTCCTGACCTGACAGCCAAGGGAAGGCCTTGTTCGACAGGTCAATGTCAGTGAGACTTGACAAGATGCGCCGAGAGGCGGGGCCGGACATGGCCAACATGCCCCAATCAGCTGAACGATTAATCATCTGCACATCCTCGCCGGGGCGAATGTGCGACTTGATCCAGTTGAAATCGGGTGTGGCCCGGGCGATAGGGGAGCCGGTGAAAAACCGATCTTCGGACATCCGCCAGATGGTGATTTCAGTCTCAAAACGGCCTTGCGGTGTCAGCAGATGATTGAGACTCATCCTGCCGTCTTTCGTCGGAACGCGGTTGGCGGAAAGCCGGTCCAGAAGCGCGTGAGCGTCCTTGCCGGAAATCTCGAATTGGGCAAAGGCACAGAGGTCGATCACCCCAGCAGCCCTGCGCGTGGCTTTGGCCTCGGTCATGGCGTTATTATGCCAGTTCTGGTGGCCCCAACCAAACTGTTCGACCTCGCCGACCTCGCCAAAATACCGGGGTCGTTCCCACCCGGCGATCTCGCCAAAGACGGCGCCCCTTGCGGCCAGCCGGTCATATAACGGATGCCGGTTCAGCGGCCGCAGGCTATTGAACTGCTTACCCGGGCAAGGCGTGTCATGGCGGCGCATGAATTCGTCTTTGGTGCGTTCGATGATGAAATGATCCGTGGCGAAATCACCGAAACGACGTGGATCAAATCCGCGTGTGTTGATCTCGGTTTCTCCATGCACCATCCAGTCGGCCAAAACCTTGCCCGCGCCCCCACCCCATGCCAAGCCGATGGACGACCCACAAGATAGCCAGACATTTGGCGCGCCCGACGGCCCAACCAACATCCCGCCGTCCGGGGTGTGCGTGATCGCCCCTCGCACGGTGCGCTTGATGCCAAGATCGGCCAGGATCGGCATCTTGTCGAAGGCCACCATCAGGAAGTCGCCAATCGAATCGTAATCTGCCTGAAACAACTCGTTCTCGGCGGCCCATGGCGCACCTTCGGGCATTTCCCATACGGTGGGACAGACATGGCCCTCGTAGATGCCGATCAGCCCTGATTTCTGTTCCTGCCGGATATAGCCGCCAAAGGCGTTGTCGCGCATCACCGGCAATTCCGGGCGATCTGCGAATTCAGGCACCGTATCGGTGACCAGATAATGGTGCAGGCAGGATACGCTGGGGATTTTCAACCCGAACCATTCACCAACCTGATTGGCGTAAGAACCAGCAGCGATAACGATGTGTTTGGCCAACACATCTTCCTTTTCGGTCCTGAGAAGCCACATATCGCCCTTGCGTGATGCACCTGTCACACGGTTATTGCGCTCAATTACCGCGCCGCGTTTCCGGGTTGCTGCGGCCAGCGCCATGGTCACGCCCGAAGGGTCGATATGCCCGTCCTCATAGGTGCGAACGGCCGCCTTAACATCGTCGACCCTGTAGAACGGGTTGATAGCGTTGACCTCATCCGGTCCGATCAGGTCCATCGGCAGGTCGAGCAGTTTGCCCACCCCCATGATCGACTTCATCCAGTCGACTTCGGCATCACTCGTGGCAATCCGAATGCCCCCAACCTCATGCCAGCCGATGCTTTGCCCGGTTTCCTTTTCGATCCGTTTGTAGGTCTCGATCGAGGTTTTGTTGATCCAGCCCATCAGGCGGTTACCGACGGCGTGGGCAATTTGTCCCGCCGCATGCCATGTGGAGCCGCTGGTGAGTTCCGCCTTTTCAAACAGAATGCTGTCGGTCCAGCCATTTTCGGCCAGCTGAAACTGGGCTGCCACGCCCATGATGCCGCCGCCGATGATGGCAACCCGGGTGGTTCGCATCGTGTCGCTCATGCGAAGGCCTCCTTGGCGGGTTTAAGAGAGGCTTTGGCCGAGAACCTGGCGCAGGCGATTTCCACCTCAAAACCATCTAACACGGTTTGCGTTTCGAGCCCGCTCAAAGGTGCGCTGACCATCCCAAGCGCCACGGAGCGTTCGAACCGATAGCTCCACGCTGTCGAGGTGATCTGCCCGACAACCTGCCCGTCGAAATAGATTGGCTCGTCATGAATCGGGATGGCATCGGGAGTGTCAAAAAGGAACGAAGCAATGCGCCTATTGGCTTGTTGAGTTTTCAAAACCTCTTCACCGACAAATCCGGTACCGATCGCGCAAAACGCGCCCAAGCCTGCCTCGAACGGCGTGGTGCCGGGCGTTAACTCGTGGCCAAAGGCGCGAAAGCCACTTTCAATCCGCAAGCTGCCGCTGGCATAAAGCCCGGCGTGGGACGCGCCCGCCGCGACCAGAGCCTCATGCGCGGCCATGGCCATGTCTGAGGGGATATAAAGTTCGAACCCTTCCTCCCCGGTAAAGGAAAGCCGGCCCGCCCAGCCCCGTGCAAGGCCGATTTCCACAGAGCCAAAGTGGAATCGCTTGAGTTCAGGAACAGGCATGTTGGTGGTCGCTTGTAGCACGGAACGCGCCTGTGCCCCGGCCAACCCGAGGATGGCGTAGCCGCTCGTCACGTCCGTGAATTCGACACGGTATGCGTCGCGTGTATAACGCATCCGCTTCATGACGCGCACAACCTCACCAGTGCCGACGATCAGCAAGTAGACGTCCGGCCCGTGGCGTTGCACCGTGAGGTCACTTTCGACGCCGCCACGCGCGTTCAGGATTTGGGAATACACGATGCGTCCCACCGGTACTTGCATCTGCGCCGCGCAGAGTCGGTTGAGAAAGGCACAGGCATCCTGTCCTTGCACCATGATCTTGCCGAACGCACTTTGGTCCAGTATGGCCGCGCCCGAGCGGCAGGCTTCGACCTCGCGCCCTACCTGTTCGCGCCAGGTCGGCACACCAAAGCTCAGTGGTAAATGCGCAGTGTCACCGCCAAAATGCACGGCCCGCTCCCAACCGCCTCGAGCCTCGAAGCGCGCACCTGCTGCGATCAGCCCTGCGTGAACAGGCGAACGACGTTGCCCTCGGGCGGTCTCCATCGAACGCCCCGGATAGGGGTTGTCGTAGTGACGACCTAAGACCTCGGGGATGCGGGCCTCCAACGCGCCTAGCACATTCATTTCCGGGCTGAACCGGCGGATGTCGGCCTCGTTCAATTCCATTGTCGGCTCACCTGCGATGATCCACTCGGCCATGGCTTTGCCGGCTCCACCCGCCAGCGCGATGCCCGTCGAGTTCATTCCCCCCGTCAGGAACAGCCCCGGCACTTCGGGGCTTTCACCCAGCATGAACTGGCTGTCGAGCGTAAAGCTCTCGGGTCCATTGAGCAGCATCCGCACTTCGGCCCGTTCCAATGCAGGAATCCGGCGCAGGGCATTTTCCATCATTGGCATGAAATGATCCCAATCCTCATCCAGCAGATCGAACGAGAAATCGGCGGGCAGTCGGTCAAGTGGAAGGCCCTTGGCATGGGGCTCGAAGGAGCCGACCAACAGCCCCTCGACATCATCACGGGCATAAAGGAAGGCATCCTGATCGTTCAGCGTCGGCAGATGCGCACCTTTGCCAAGTGCCTGCACTTCGGGTAAAGGCTTGGTCAAGATGTAAAAATGCTCGCAGGCATAAAGCGGCATATGTGCCCCCGCCATCGCCGCCACTTCCCGAGACCACAGTCCGCAGGCAATCACCACTTCGTCAGCCTCGATCACGTGATCACCAACCTCGACCCCCGACACACGTCCGCCCTTCTTTTTCAGTCCGGTCACGGGTGTGTCCTCATGAATCTCCACCCCGCGCGTCCTGGCGCCTTTCGACAATGCGAGCGCCACATCGGACGGATTGACCCTGCCATCAGAGGGTGACCAGACCGCGCCGATCACGTCGCCGACTTCGATCAGCGGCCACAGCTCTTTTGCCCGGGCCGCGTCGACCACTTCGGCTTCAAGCCCGAAGGCGCGGCCCAACGAGACCTGACGCTTGATGTTGGTGAGCCGATCCGAATTGGTGGCCAGCGTCAGAGATCCGGTCTGCATCCAGCCGGTGGCCTGACCGGTTTCACGTTCCAGCTCGCCATAAAGGTCGATGGAATAGTTGATCAGCTTGGTCAGCGTGGCCGAAGGGCGCAACCGCCGGACCAGCCCCGCCGCATGCCAGGTGGTGCCGCTGGTCAGTTTCGAGCGTTCGAGAACGACGATATTCCGCCGCCCCTCGCGGGCAAGGTGATAGGCAATAGAACAGCCAATGACGCCGCCGCCAATGATGACCGTCCGGGCGTGGGTAGGCAGGGTCATGACAGCACTCCGCCGCCGATCATGTCGGAAAGGGTGGCGCGGAAAGCATCGATTGCCTCATCAATCAGTTCAGGCGTATGGGCAGCAGAAGTCAGACCTGACGTATAGGTCATCATGTCCACCCCACGCTCCAGCATCCCGTCGCGGTAAGCCTTGACCTGCGCCTTGGGCAGGCCGCGGATTTGCGCCGGGGAGAGACCCGTCAAACTGTCACGGCCAAAATGCACATGAAAGATCGAGCTGTCGCCATAGGCCAAGCCGGTCACTCCAAGGGTGTGCATGGTGTTGTTCATGCCGTCGCGCATCCGTGCGGCCATTTCGTCCGCCCAGGCTTGTGCCTCGCCGGTTGCAAGTAGAGGCATTGCAGCGCAAGCGGCCGCTGCGATCAGGGGTGAGCCGTTGAAGGTTCCCTTGTGGCTGACCGCCGGGGCCAGCCCGTCGCGCAAGGTCGCGTTGTTCATCAACTCCATGATGTCGGCCCGGCCACAGACGGCCCCGCCAGGCAACCCTCCTGTGACGGATTTGGCCAGTGTGGTCAGGTCTGGCACGACCCCGTCTCGTGCCTGCCGACCTCCGGGAGACCAGCGGAATCCGGTAATGATTTCGTCGAAGATCAGCACGACGCCGGCGGCGCGGGCGACATCATGCAGGTCGCGTAAAGTCTCGGTTCCCAGAGGTACGCAGCCGTAATTGGCTCCGGACACCTCGACAATTACTGTTCCGATACGGTCATCCTGAAGTGCGGCCTGCATCGCCTGCGGTTCAGCAGCGCACACTTGAATCAGATCGTTCACCGCACCTGGAATGCCAAGCGACGACGCCCTGTCACTGCCCGGCTTTGCGCCTTTCAGCGCATGATCGTGCCAGCCGTGAAAATGCCCGTCGAGGCGTAGCACGTGATCCTTGCCAGACCAGGCCCGCGCCAGACGCAACGCCAGCATGGTCGCTTCGGTCCCTGAAGCAGTGAACCGGGTGCGGTCAGCCGAAGGGTAAAGCCGGTTGATCCATTCAGCCCAAGTGATCTCGGCCTCATGGCAATCCGCCGAGAATATCGACCTTTCGGCCTGTTTCCGGATCGCTTCGGTGATGACGGGATGGCAATGGCCCAGCATCTGGCTGGCCGAGCCCATCTTGAAATCGATAAAGCGTCGACCGTCCACATCCCACTTTTCTGCACCCTTGGCGCGGTTGATAAAGATGGGATACGGTTCACGATAGCGCAGCTCGTGACTCACACCGCCGGGCAAGACGGTACGGGCACGGGTACTGAGATCGCTGCTTCTCATGTTGGCCTGCCGATCTGGTCGCGGGTAAGACGGATGTCGAAGCGGGTGCGCAATGTTTGGTCAACTTCGTCCGGGATGTGGCTCGGGAAGTGGCTGGCCAGTATGTCACGCGCCCTTTGCCGGGCCCGTTCACCAACCGGATGTGAACCGTCATCCTGCCATTCACGGGGCGTGCGGCGGTCGCCGACATCCGGATAGAAATAGTCCGACTTCATACGGTTGAACGTATGTGTCTCACCCAGATAGTGACCTTCACCTCGACAAACCTCGGCAATCACATCCGCCGCAATATTCTCGTGCGTGGCCTCAACGCCTCTCAGGGTACGGAGGATGTTGCCCAATAGATCGTTGTCGCTGATATAGGCCGCATGACTGACCCCCAGCAGGCTGGACATCATGCCTGCCGCTTGCGTGACGATGTTGGACCCCGCATGGGCCGCCATGGCAACGGCCAGTGATTTCTCAGCGCCATATTGCGCATCAAGACACTTGGAATCGGTAATGCCCGCAATGGACGAGGTAGGTAGGTCGAAATGCCGTCCCATCTGTGCCGCACCCGCCATCAGAATCGCCTGTTCACCGCCGCCGCCACTCATTGAGCCAGTGCGCAGATCGGCCACCAGCGGCTTCGGGGCAAAGATCGCTTTGACCCCCGGGTCGACAAGTTGTGCAAACACCAGCCCCGCCAGTGTTTCGGCCACCGCCTGAACCAAAGAGCCGGCAATGGTCGCCGGGCTGGTCGCCCCAGCCTGACCGGCGCTGATCAGCTGAACTGGGAAACCTGCATTGATCGCCGCCTCCAGCACCTCGCAGGCCTCTTCAGCAAAACGCATTGGTGGCACCACATGGCAAACCATCACCGTCATGAAAGGACGAGCGCGAAATGCGGCCTCGCCCCCGGCAATGCGATAGCAAAGCTCGGCGATGGCGGGCACGTTCGCAGGTTCACTGATTGAGATCGACACATGCTTAGACGTGCCCATCAGGCAGGCATAGGCGGTGTTAAGGTCCATTACCGCGTTGTCGTCGATATCACGCGCTACTACCGAGCGGCTGAAATGATGGATGTTGTCCATCCGGTCAACGATCCGCGCCGCATCGTAAAGATCGCAAAGGGTCGAGTCCCGGTAGTCCCCGGTATCCATGTCAAAGACACCTGGCGCCGCACCTCCGGTCGACATGTGGACGCGGGCACCTTCGATATGCAGATCGTGGTTCGGAGTTTGCCCACACAGGGTAAACCCTCTCTGCGCTTGCTCGATTGTCCGCTGCACCAGAACGCGCGGAAACAACAATCGGCCGTCATCAGTCAACCGGCCGCCCGCCTTGGTGACCCTATCAATCATCGAAGGGATGGCCTGGCTCAGACCCAGCGTCTCCAGCAGAGACAGTACGGCTTCTTCAACCAAAGCAACCTCTTGCGAGGAAAGTGGTTTCAGTCGCGCGCCCTCAAGCCCTGGCCAAACCGGCGGGTTTGCATCGGGTTCATCCGTCTGTTTAAGGCGTTCCTTCCGGCCGCGCCTTCGGGATTCTGAGATCATCGCTACATGAGTCCAGGTTTACGCCTCTACACGTTTTGTTTATGCCAGCAGCATTTACAAATGGTCATTCCTCAGCAAGAAGTGAGAAAAACTCATCTATGAGGTCGCATGCTGCCTTCCCTTTCCGCCCTTCGTGCCTTTGATGCCGCCGCCAGGCAGGGCAGCTTTCGCGCCGCTGCCGACCATCTGTCGATTACACCAACAGCGATCAGTCACCATATTCGGGGTCTCGAGGACACACTTGGGATCAAGCTGTTCGTGCGTGCCGGGCGCGAAGTCAGGTTGACCGAAGACGGTAAACGGCTTGCTGAGACAACGGCGCAGGCGTTCGGCATGCTCGAGCACACGGTTCATGGTCTGCGACGGACAACGCGCAAGGTGGTGCGTCTTTCAGCAGGCCCGATTTTCACCGCGCGCTGGCTGATGCCCCGGATCAGCGACCTCTGGGGGCTACATCCAGAAATCGAACTGGAGGTCGTGCCGTCCTATCGACCGCGTGCAGAAAGCAACGCCCACGCTGATATCGTGATCAGTTGGGAGCGCCTGGCAGATATGCCAGGCAGCGCCATAAAGCTTCTCGAACTGCATCCCGTCGCGATTGCCAGCAAGGGGTATATTGACCAACATGGGCCAGTTCGAGCGCCTGGGGATTTGTTGACCTTACCTATTCTGCACCAAAGGAACCACTGGGGATGGCTCGATTGGTTTGCCGCCATGAATGTGCAGCCAGAAGTTCCTTTACGGGGGGCCGTGTTCGAAGACGCAAATGTCCTGTTAAGAGGTGCGGCCGAGGGTCAGGGGGCAGTTGTTGGCTGGCTACCTTTGATTGACCAGGACCTTCGGGAAGGGCGGGTTGTTCGTTTGTTCGAGGAAGAAATTACTCCGACCCACGGATACTTTGTTGAGGGTCGGGATGGTGCTCGAAACCGGGCAGAGGCGCAAAACGTGATAGATTGGCTGATGTCTCAGAACGACGCGCCGGACTTCCCCGGAGCCTGAATGCGATTTTAGCGATTATTCGCCGACCAGACATTGGTTGGTATTGCAGAAACCTTAATCATTTCGTTCGTGGTACCTTTCGCAACGAACGCGATATGTACAAAGCGGACCTTAGGACGCAGAAATCGAACGACAGGTTCGTCCCGCTTCCTACGAGTTCGACAACCGAAACTCGAAGGTCTGCAATCAGCCTCAATCCTGACGAATGCACCCGCAGCAATCAACTGACACGGTAATGGTGGCTCTAGGGCTCATTATCCAATGGGCACAAAATCGCGCTGACTAACCCCCACTGTCGAAGCAACTAGAGGAATCGCGTGTTTTCAGGTATGAGTTTCGGCATTGATTTGTTTTTTGAGGAATTGCCATGACCAATGTCCGCACTCCGACCGAATACCGTGCTGCACTCCGGGAGATTGAGTACCTTTGGGGATCTGAACCGGATACGGATGAGGGCAAACGGTTGAAAGAGTACCTGTCTGCGGTTGATCGATACGAGCAGCTTTCCAACGTGGCACTGGACAAGTAATCCACTGCTTAAATCCGTGGAACCTGTCGCAAATTGTGCCGCTCTCTGTTCGAGGAGAATGGATGTGAACAGAAATTACATCATTATCGCTGCAGTGTTGGTTGTTCTAGTTCTAGGCCTCACAATGATGAGATCAGTTGAAGAGGGCGCGGTAAGTGAAGATGCCGCGCCGCCAGCGTCGACAGAATAATTGTGCTTTGGCGACTAAGCTAGAAGGCTACCGCGACAGTTTTTCGCTGCTCCTGCGACTTAGTCGGTTCCAAATGTCAATTCCGCGCAGAGAACGGCGAGGAGAGCCTGCTACTACTTGAGTGCCGATCAATAATCCTTCACACAAACTTCTTCAGCTTTGCTGCTGTGTTCTCCAACTCGTAAGCTCCATACCATAGACCCAATCAGCGCATGCGTTTAGCATCGATCATCACATACCACGAAGGGAGATAATCATGTCGAGTTTTACCAACAGAACAGCCTTTCATGGGGTCGCAATGCTTGTGATCTGTTGTTTTGCGGCGAGCGCACAGGCGCAATCGGGAAACGAGGAGATGTCGTTCTTCATCACTAGTGTCGGCAAAGGAGACGGCGCCAATCTCGGCGGGCTCGATGGCGCCGACGCACATTGCAATATGCTTGCTTCTGAGGCCGGTTCTTCCAAAACTTTTGCCGCCTATCTGAGCACCTCCATGTCTATTGATCGCAGCACCGACCCGATGACTATCACCAATGGTATTTCTGCACGTGACCGGATTGGATCGGGCCCATGGTTCAATGCCAAGGGAGAACTCATCGCTAACAACGTCGAAGATCTGCACGATGACAGCGTAAACATTAGTCTTCAGACCGCACTTGACGAGAATGGCAACCCTGTCAACGGGCGTGGCAGCAAGCCGAACAAACATGACATTCTGACCGGTTCCGATTCCGCGGGATACTTCTCGACAGCAGGCGGCGATACGACATGCAGCAATTGGACTTCAAATAGCGAAAACGGGTCTGCGATTGTCGGGCACCATGACCGTGTAGGTCTAAACGATGCACGCAACATGGTGTCCTGGAACTCATCGCACGGCTCGCGCGGCTGCGGCGAGGAGCATTTGCCGCGTTCGGGCGGGGCGGGCCTTTTTTACTGCTTTGCAACGGACTGATCGGGCAGCCTTGATTTGCGCGTCCCTTATATGGTTCGGCCGCAAATCTCTGAAACGACCAGAGTCAGCGATTTGCTGGGCACATTTTTCCTGCGGTCTCAGCAAATACTCAAAAGCCCGAAACCATGGCGTTTGAGAATTGCTGCTTTCGCATCGTATTGGCGACTTCGATGCCACCCTTCGATCCGGTCGCGGATGCGAAGGGTTTGAACCCATGCACGTGTCGAACGCGCCGTTCTCTGCACCTGAGCTTGGCATCCAAACCGCTTCAGAATCCTGTTCACATCTCGAATACCTGCTGCATTGGCTCTACTCTCATCAATCACGACTTTGTCTGGAATACCGTTTGAAGACAGCGCTTTAGTCAGGAATTTAGTTGCTGTAGGGCCGTTCCGTTGTTTAGACAGCATGAAATCAAGGGTGTTCCCTACCTTGTCGACAGCTCGGTAGAGGTACGCCCACTTGCTGCGAACACGAAAGTAAGTTTCGTCCATTCTCCAGACGTTCAGCATGGGGCGCTTCTTCGATTGTGCCCTTACCGCGATCGTCGGTGAATGTTTGGTAACCGCACAGGTGCCACCGCGTACGCTTTTCCAAGGTATGAAAGTACGCACTGGCCGCACCATTACCAATGCGGGTTTCGTTGAAAGGTTCTGAACGTGCCTAACCACCACTGCGGCGTGACTTGCAGCGATGTAAGTCCGGTGTAGGGTATCCTCCACCGTGAGATATGAGTCTGGCGGAAGGATGCAGCGCTGCGCATAAGGTCAACACCGAGTCCATTTAGCCAAGCGAACAGTGGCTGCTTTTAGCAGCCGCAGCGAAATCGCGCGAAAAAGGTCGATCCATTTCGACCTCTCAGCACTTTGCTCGGATGCTGCGCTCGCAGCCCGCTTTCCGGACATTCGCTGCTAGCCCAAAGTTGAATGGTATTTGATCGAAATGCGGGAAGAAGTTTCCGTTCACCAAAACTAATTGAGAGATCGCTTGGATTGACTTTGCAGCCAATCAGAAAACACTTGGGCAGGCTCTGATGCGGCCGCCCGATGCGACCGGAAAATGAAGTAGCCATACTCTGGTAGTTCAACATCTGACAAACGGTACAACTTCGTGTTCTCCAATTCGTCTTTTACAAGATCATCCATCAAGGCGATTCCCTGACCGTTGATCACGGCTTGCACCCGAACATTCGGGTCGGGGATGATCAACACGTCTCGTCGTGTCTGCGGAGGAAGCGCTGCGGTGCTCAGCCATTCCGACCAAGCGTTGCTGTCATCGCGATCCCGAAGCAGCGTGAAGTCTGAAATCGCCTCATTCATCCCGAACGACTCCACATGACGTGCAGCGTCCGCGTTGCCGACGGGAAAGGAACGAATGGGCATGAAAGGTGTCACGACACCGTCGTCCCAATCCCCGTTGCCCCACCTGATCGCTAAATCAATGTCCCGCATTTCATGGCTGGAAAACTGGATCATCGGCTGGATACGCAGTTGCACGCCTTGGTGCCGCTGCATGAAGGTCATCAACCGCGGTGATAGCCAACGGGCGGCAAAATAGGTCGATACTCCAACCGTCAAGGTTTGGGATGACATCTCCTTGAGTGCGTGAAGATCCGCTTCGATCTCCTCATACCGTGCCTGACAGGCCGCCAGTACCTTTGTTCCTTCAACGGTCAATGAAACGCCGCGTGTTGTGCGCTGGAACAAGGATACGCCCAGATCGGTTTCGAGCGTCTTTATCTGATAACTGATCGCGCCTTTAGTCATGTTCAGCGCTTCAGCCGCCATCGAAAAGCTCGGGTGGCGGGCGATCTCTGCGAAAAGCCTAAGCAAGTCATGGTGGTGAAAATGCGCACGCATAACTCAAGCGTATAAAATTATTGAACGCAAAGAAAAGAAAATTTCGATTTTTCGATCTGCGCCCATGTGCTCACTGGGTCATGAGCAAATGAAGCGGAGGAATGACGTTGGCCAGATTGAACACGACGCCGAAATCCGCCTTGCGGCAGGCATACCAGGGCAGAGCACGCCGTGGCCGCTTGTCGCGCCACAACGCACTGCGCGAACCCCTCCCCTTCACAGGGCGCAGGATACCGGCTTATGAACTCTTGAATGCGGTCGCGCTTACCCGGATCGAGGTTCAGGCGGACTGGATACTGGACAAAATCGGGGTCGAGTTCCGGGGCGACCAGGAGGCTCTGGATCTGTTCGGACAGGCGGGTGCGCGGGTCGATGGGGAACGGGTGCGTTTTGAGCCAGGGCATGTGAGGGAACTTTGCGCCACAGCTCCCGAATCCTTCAAACTGCACGGGCGCGACCCGAGGAATACTGTAACGCTAGGCGGCGACAACGTCGTGTTGATGCCCGGGTACGGCTCGCCCTTCGTGAGCGATCTGGAGCGGGGTCGACGTTATGCCACGCTGGACGATTTCCGAAACTTCGTAAAGCTCGCCTACAGCGCACAGGCCTTACATCATTCTGGCGGGACAGTTGTCGAGCCAACTGACGTACCCGTGAACAAACGGCATCTGGATATGACGCTGGCGCACCTGACTCTTTCGACCAAACCCTTCATGGGATCGGTCACTGCGCCCGAGCGAGCCAAGGACAGTATCGAGATGGCAGAGCTAGTCTTCGGATGTGACTATATGGATGGCCACGCAGTGATGCAGGCCAATATCAACGTCAACTCGCCGCTGGTCTATGACGACACCATGTCCGGTGCGCTGCGAATCTATGCCGAGGCGAACCAATGCGTCTGCATATCTCCAGCCATCTTCGCCGGGGCCATGGGTCCGCTTTCACCCGCCGCTGTGGCGGCACAAACTCTGGCAGAGGCGATGGTTGGGATCGCGCTGGTACAACTGGTACGGCCCGGTTGTCCGGTCGTGTTCGGCAGCTTCCATTCCACTATAAATTTGCGCAGCGGTGCGCTGACCTTCGGTTCACCTGAGGCGAACATGACGACGATGGCCCTGACCCAGTTGGGTCGCAGATTGGGCGTGCCCGTGCGCTCGGGAGGTGGTCAAGTCACTGCTTCGAACGCGGCTGATGGACAGGCCATGCAGGACAGCGCTGGCGCCATGTGGTCCACGCTTCTGTCTGGTGCTCATCAAGTGTGGCATGCGGCAGGTTGGCTCGAAGGCGGGCTGGTCATGTCCTATGAAAAGTTCGTCATGGATCTCGACCATTGCGGCGCGATGCTGAAACTCTTGCAGGGCTTTGATACCGAAGACGAATCCTTTGGTCGCGATGCCTATCTCGAAACCGGGCCGGGCGAGAACTTTCTGTCGACCAGCCACACGCTGCGCCACTACACGTCAGCTAACTTTGAGCCGCAAATCCCCGACGCCGGACCATACGAGGCTTGGGTCGAGAACGGATCGCTCACAGCCGACCAACGTGCCTCGCTGCGGTGGCGGCAGATGCTGGCCGACTATCAACAACCCGAAATCAATTCCGGTATCCTGACTGCTCTCACAGACTTTGTCTCTGAACGCAAATCGGCCATGCCGGACGAATGGCATTAGAAAGGGACACAGATGACCGAAGAACTCAGCCGCACTTCCGCGCTTGCTTCCCGCCACATCGCTCTGGGCTCAGGGCTCGAGGATTGGAACGGAATGGGTACTGCCTGGACCTATAACACCGACCCGAACGACGAACATGATGCTGTGCGCGAACGGGCGGGTATGTTCGACATGTCTCCGCTGAAAAAGGTGATGGTGCGCGGCGCTGACGCGCAAGCAGTCCTAGACCACCTGACCACGCGCGATCTGTCAAAAGTAACGCCGGGCAAGGCGGCCTATCTATGTGTGCTGACGGATTCCGGAGGGATTGCGGATGATGCGATCGTGTCGAACAACGGCGGCGATGAATGGATGATCGTGCACGGCTCAGGGCGCACTATGGCGCTGCTGCAAGCATCGGCCGAAGGCCGTGATGTTGACGTGCAGTTTACCGACGACCTGCACGACTTGTCAGTTCAGGGACCAGCAGCATTGGATATCCTCAACGCCCAAACGGATATTGACCTTGGAACGCTGGCCTATTTCGAACACGCACCCGCTACGATTTTTGGCCATACCTGCCGCATCTCACGAACTGGATATTCAGGTGAACGCGGTTACGAGATCTTTGCCGATGGCAGTGTCGTTACCGATATCTGGGACAGGTTGGTGGAAGCAGGCGTGATGCCCTGCTCCTTCACCGCGCTCGACAAGGTGCGGATCGAGGCGGGACTGTTATTCTACGGATACGATATGACCGAGGACAACACCCCATGGGAGGTTGGCCTGGACTTTACCGTCAGCAAGTCCAAGGGGGATTTCCGCGGCAAATCGGCGGTCATGGCCGCGAAAGGGGGCGAAAAGGTCAATAACGTCTGCCTCGACATTGATCACCCGGACATGGTCGAAGGTGGAGAAACACTTTCGATAAATGGTGAAGAAGTCGGCGTGATCAACAGCCCCTGCCATTCGCACCGCACGGGCAAATCTCTGGCTCTGGCCCATGTGCTACCGGGGCTGCCCATCGGTACGTCTTTGTCGGTAACTGGTGACGGCTTGGATACGACAGCGACAATTGTTTCCAGCCCTGTTTACGATCCGGAGAAATCACTGACCCATAGCTGAAGACGTGTAATTGGATGGCGAATGGGCGATCCTCGTGATTGCCCTTTGTGCCCCGGTGACAATCTTTAACCAAAAAAAAATTGCTCAAATATCCGCCTTTCGGTCGCTCCGCAGAACCGTAAAAAGTGGGCTCAGAGCAGACCTCCGAATCTGCGCAGCATCCGATGGCGAAACGCTTTTACTCGTAGGAGGAACAGCTCATTCCGGGCGTTGGCCATGTGTAATTTTGCTGTGGTCGCAGTCCACCTTCCAGCATTCGCTGCAACGGCAAAGGCGAGTTTCAGGTTAATTCACAATGTACCGGAGGAAACTGCAATCGGTGTTTCGAAAGAGATAACCCCACGATCCTCTTGGGAAATTTGGTTTCAAGCATACTAAGTCAAATATTTAGTCAGAAGATTTTATGCTTAGGGTCAGGACTCATAGCCAATAGATGACGAGTGCTGCGAGGGCGATGGCTGACAGGAAGACCTTCGGGCACCTGTCGTAGCGGGT
>NZ_JBQFZU010000048.1:0-17676 GCF_056542405.1 Ruegeria sp. AD11(2025)
GCGACCCGCTACGACAGGTGCCCGAAGGTCTTCCTGTCAGCCATCGCCCTCGCAGCACTCGTCATCTATTGGCTATGAGTCCTGACCCTAGCTAGCACACGGAGGTTTCGGGAGTTGCTCGAATTAGAGGAGTGCACTTATAGGCGCAAGGAAGCATTCAGCCGACCAACTGAAGCACTAATACGTTCTGTCGAACCTGACGTACCATCCAATCGTCCATTACCACGAAGAATCCCTTCGGGAGCTTGGAATCAATATGCTGCTTGAGCCTCAATTTGTTGTGCCATGGCCTTTAAGCTGGCGCAGATGGCATCAAATCGGTTTTGCTTTTTTAGCCATGCGCCGGTGGAGGATATGCGCAGTTGGTTGATGGCTAGTAGTGCTCTTTTCTTCGATACGGCGCTGTCGTGTGCTGCAAAGTTTCTCAACGCACTCAGTTTGTCCAGAGCGTCCCGATAAGTGGCATCAGCTACTATGGTAGGCAGCCAGTGTCCCGTAGGTACAATTTTCTTAATTGTGCTAATCAAGCCGGACCTACCGGCAAAATCAAAGTATCCGTCACCACATATAAGGTACTCGCAAACCTCGACGTTCATGTGCGCAGGAAAATCACGATTCTTGTGTGCAGAAAAAGTGCTCGAGTCGCTGTTTATCAAAGCAACCAAACAACTCAGGATCAAATCCTCAAACTCACGGTAAACCCGGATAATGGCAAGGTCGTAGCACCAAGATTCATCCATATCTGTTAGTGGCCCGGCGGCCCTAGCCCGCTGAGTAAAAGTCAATATATCGTCAATGTTGGCCTGAAAAGTACTGGCCGCTAGCTTGATGCTCTTCTTTCTCAATTTGATACCTCTAACGTAAGTTTCCTAAACCTGCTCCCCTGAAAATCCTTGGTTTAAGGTCGGCTTGTTCTGCTTTTGAGGAAACTGGCAATATCATTCCAAGCTTAGGCTCACATCACGGCGCAAATAGGCGTGGGTAGTACTGCTACGTTTAAATATTCTGTCGAAAACTCAGTTCTAGTCTCGATAGCCTTCATGGAAATTCTCTGGGTCGATATGGATCAACATTCAGCCCGCAAAGCGCTGCAGCATGCCTCCGTCGACTCTTTGTCTTCTTCGCATACCTTCTCAATAACGCGGTTGTCGCATCTAATGTAACATCGCCAAGACCTTTCAACACGTAGTGTCAGAGTTTTTAGTACACCGTTCTTGAAAGCCGATAGTACTTCCCTAGCCATCTCCGCGTTTTGCGAGAATATAAGAAGTGCTGTGCCTCGTGGCCGCATGCTGAACGCGGGCAAAGGAGGCTCCGTTATGCCCAGACTCTCTGTGTCAATTTCGAAATCGACGCGCCTGGAAAATTGGATGCCCAACTCTGCCTTTTCGAGTATATCGTTATGATCTTCTGAAATGGCGTCAACCACACCCATGATGTAATCGTGGACGATAGACTCCTCGTAAGCGTTTAGTTTCATTTTTGTTTTTCCCAGAATCTGGCTAATAGGTCAGCAAATTCACTGAGTTGTTCGGGTCTTATCCCATGGTATGGATTGACGCCACTGGCGTCAATTTTCGGATCACAAATTATTGCGAAAATGGGTTCGGAAACGATTGACTCAGGGAGACTAGAAGCCAGCGAAATAGCAAGTCTCTTTGCATTGCAGATATCATCTGACATGAAGCCTGAACTGCGTTCTAGGCTTTGATCTGAAAACCCATCTACAATTGCTCTCAAGGTGCCAACGAGCTGTGCGACTTTGTTTTTGCGGTCTTTCCTGCAGTCTTTCCAGGATCTAAATTGCTCGAAAAAAAACAAAACCAAATGAAGGGTGATCCCAGTGGCGCAGAACAACAATCCGGAGTTCCGAACAGTGAGCCAGTGTCTGTCCTTATCCGGATCAGGCTCCGGGCGTTCTATAAAAAGTCCATGATTTTGAATCAGATACTCGGTAATTAGGTACCAAATCCCTTCTCCACCGATCAGTGTTAACCCACCTAAGAATATCGTTGTGAAGAACCGTTTCAGAGGATTGCCGATTAGGACAAATCGGATCAAATCTAGTGTTTTTAACCAGAAGTCGCCTTCAGGATCTGGTTCATTTTTGTTGTTCATAATCAGTTCTCAAATAACTTCACGAAAAAAGTAGAATATTTTAAGACGCAGGACTCGATGCTCCTTCGTTGCACTAGATTCCTGGGTCTATCGTCTCTTTTCTGATGATGTATTCATCTGCTTGGGTCCGTTTAGTTCTATTATTTTTTGGCGACATGGGAATTCAGACAGCATCTCTTCAACGACGGGCAACTCAAATAACAACTACAATACGCCCGAATGTCAGGGATGATCTTCGTTTTCGAGCCAATTCTTTGGACAAGATTTTTTTTTCACTTTCATACCGCCCAATCAAATCCTCAAGCACTTCTTCTATTTTTCCGACCGTCCAAGTTAGAACTTGATGAGGGTGCCTTTCGCAAAGCTCACCGTAGCCTTGGTTCTTCCAAAACTTCTGAAAAGTGAGGGAACGTAACTCTGGTAAGGAATCTACAAGTGGAAAAACGTTTTCCGCTCTTTGACTCCTCAAGAAGCGGCAATAGAAATCTATTTTCTCTCTGTCGGAAAGTTGACTTGCCAACTCCCCGATGAACCCAAGTGGTTTTTCCAATGAAGCTTGTTTCATACGCACTCAATCAGAAGATCCAGATCAGCTATAATACCACAATTGGAGGCGTCTAGACAGCGTTTCTGTACGAATTTAACCGCGACCAAATCTGTTCCTGACAATCTCGGAGATGTCCCGTCAGATGTGCACGGGTCACATAATTGAACGAAACATGAGCGTTGGCGTGGTCCATCAACATCGTCACCGACTGGAAATCCACGCCAGCCTCTAGCGCATGAGTCCGGTAAGTGTGGCGCATCTGGTGCGGAGCATATGGGAAAGACTTAAGTCGAACCATCTGTTCAATGTGACCCGACTTAGAAAGCGCTGAAGGAAAGATGAACTGGCTCTCAAGTGGCTTCGTAAGTTCGCGCACCTCACCGAGTTCTTGGACCATGAGACGTGGCAAGGGCAGGTGAAAACTACGTCCTGACTTGGCTCGGGGAATGTACAACACCCCATCGTCATCTAGATGTTCCCACCTCACTGAGCGAGCGTTCGTAGAGCGAAGACCAGTAGTCAGCATTAGCAACCAGCATGCGCGACGAACAGGGTCCTCCATCGCATCCAATCCGCGCCAGAGCTGAGGCATCTCATCAGGGCCAACTGCCCAGTCACGCGCATGCTCCTTGTTCATTCGAACGCCGCGCGTGACCGGATTTGGAGGAAGATCGTGGGTGCGAGCAACGTCGTTCAACAGCAGTTTGAGTACTCGCATCGCACCGTTAGCACAATAGGGGCCAGATTTTTTGGTCAGTCTCTCGTGAAGTGACCTTACGGTTTCGCGGTCGATCCGATCTGCCGGCAGCTTCCGCAGGCCACAGAGCGAACCGTCGACCTTCTGGCGGTACCATAAGACTGTCCGTTCGCTTAGATCGGGTCGACCGTCAAGGTATCGCTCAAGGGCCTCTGCGATGGTCGGCACCGCTACCTTCTTAGCCCTCGGATCAACGCCTCGCCGTAGCGCCAGTCGGAGCTCTGCCGAGCGCTCCCTGGCGCCGCGCAGCGACACCTCGTCCGTCCTTCCGATCATGACCGAAACGTACCGGCCAGTGCCGTCGTTTATTCGGCCCACATGCTTATAGGAGGTGCCCCGCTTTCCCACAACGAGTCTGAGGCCCTTCGACTCACTGTCATAGATCTGTGCGCCAGGTGAATGATTATCGGCCAGTCCATACACAATTGCCTGTGTGAGTTTAGTGGTCATCTTTGATCGCCTCCGTAGGCCATATTTCAGGCCATGTTTCGGTTAGGTCCTGAGAAGTCTCAGGACGTGCTACGAAAAGATGATGTCTTGTTTTCTTGGCCGCGCGGACCCTCAGTAAGCGCTACAAGGCGATAAAATATCTCAGACTCAGTAACTTAAAATCTCTGGGCCGGAAGGCCGTGCCGGTTCGAGTCCGGCCGCGGGTACCAAATTTACGCAACTTGGTTTTCTGCTAAGTGGAGCTGCGCATTAGTTTGGAAATCCCAGCCTTGGTTTTCCTCCTAAATCTGCTCGAATTTATAGATTTTGGTCGCTCCAATGCCAGATGAAAACCTCTCGGCGCCGCAGCCGTTGGGTCTAACATAGATTGACCCTGTTGATTAGCAGGTATGCCGCTGATATCCCTGTCAGTATCGTGTCCAGTTTGCCACCTGTTAAGGCCATGTCAAAGTTCGAGTTCTGATTGTTATATGACCCGAAGTGGTTTTTGAAGATATCGGTTAGTAATTCGCTCGGGCTATCTAAACGATATTCAATTACGATCCTAGCTCGCCGCCACCCGTAGATATGTTTGCAGAACTATGGGCTACCAAATGCCGTGAGAAAGCGCCCGTTTGGACGTACACATCAATTTCATCGTAGGTTGAACCCTCAAACAAGTGAATCAATCGACCATGCTTTGGCGAAGCTAAGGCACATAGTTTTTTGTTTCGTGGGGGTCAGAGTGTAGCTCATCGACTATGGAAATCGAGTAGGGGAGTTTGTCACCGCTCAAAATGTCCGCCAGCATTGTCAATGCCCACTTCTCCTAGGAGTGCTCGACTATCCCCTATGGCCTTTGAAAGATCATCCTCAGTCGGCCGTTATTCGAGAGTTTCACTTATTGCACTTAACACGCTGCCCTTTTCTGCAAACTCAACTTTGACATGTTGATAAATTGCAGGTTTGGTTAGACCATAGGCGTCTATAAGTGTCTTACCATTAGTTGACGGTAAATTACCTGTCCGCAAATCACTTGATTTTAGGAGGTGAACTCAGCGCGATATTTCTTTCGCGAGTTTTTTGGTCTCTTCTAGTTTTCCTGGGATGGGGAACTCTACTGCGAAGATATTTTTGGCCTCACAGCTCTGGCAAGACATTCTGCAGATGGCAAACACCTTGCCTGATCGCAGGCCTGTGGTCAGCATCAACAACCAGCAGACGCGGCGTATCCGATCTTCCGTCGCGTTCAGCCTGCGCCAGAGCAGCGGCATGTCATCCGGACCAACAGCCCAGTCTCGTGCTTGTTCCTTGTTCATGCGTACGCCGCGTTTGACAGGGTTTGGTGGAAGGTCATGGGTTCTAGCAACGTCGTTCAGAAGCAGCTTGAGGACACGCATGGTTCCGTTTGCACAGTAGGGGCCGGATCGCCTCGTTAATCGCTCGTGCAAGGATCGGTCCGTCTCGCGATCGATGCGATCCGCAGGCAGCTTACGAAGTGCCTTAAGCGGTCCGTCCACCTTTTGCCGATACTACAATATCGTCTGTTGACTCAGATCTGACCGTTCTGACAGATCGCGCTCAAAGGCAGCTGCAATGGTCGGTGCGGCGACTTTCGTGGCTCTCAGATCCTCACCGCGCCGCAAGGCCAGCCTGAGTTCTGCCGAGCGTTCTCTGGCGCTGCGCAGTGACACCTCATCGATTCTGCCGATCATGACAGACACGTACCGGCCGGTGCCAACGTTGATGCGCCCGACATGCTTGTAAGAGATGCCGCGCCTGCCCACGATGAGACGCAGGCCTTTCGCTTCGCTGTCGTAGATCTGTGTTCCCGCTGGGTGATCTTCTGTGAGCTGCGATACCGTGGCCTGCGTGAGTTTTATCGTCATATCTATCGTCTCCGTAGGCCATGTTTCAGGCCCTATTTCGGTTAGGTCCTGGCAGGTCTCAGGACATGCTAGGAGACGATGATGTCTTGTTTCCTTGGCTCCGCGGACCCTCATTAGGCGCTGTGAGGGGTTAAAATATCATTGATTCAATAACTTAAAATCCCTCGTACCGGGACTTGCGGGTTCTGTCCCCGCCATCCGCACCAGTCATCTTTTTACACCGGAAATCCAAGCTGATTGATCAGGCGCCAGATGTCGCGATTCGCGGCAGAAAGCTGCGCGACAACGTCCTCGATTTTCTGAATGGCTTCTTCATCGACAGTATCTGCACGCCCCAGTTTTATGTCGGTCTTTCGGTCCGCGATGCGCATTAGGATGGTCTTGGGGTTTCCGCTTTCAGCATCGAACGAGTAGATGCAGTGATTGTACCTGTTGCGAATTGAGGACAGTTTGCTCAGTCGCTGTGTGTGCTCCAGGATCGGATCGCGTATCTCTGATGGGCGTCCTTCCATCTTGGCAAGTCGCTCGACCAGGTCAATCCGGGCACGTGTGGTGTTGAGAGTCAGGAACACAATGACCGCGACATCCTTGTTGGTGCCACTCAGGCCAGCAATCAAGTGGATCAACAGGCTTTCAGTGTTGGTCCACATGTAGTTCAATCTGCCGACCAGCAGGATCAGACGGTCAAAACGGGTTTCCAGCGTTTCAGTCAACGATCTGACCGTGCGTTTCTTCGGCTACAACTTCGAAATAAAACTGTGCTGCAGCCGTTCTGTTGCTGACACCGATTTTGCCCGCAACATTGTGCATGTGCAGTTTCACCGTATGTTCGGTAATGCCGAGGTTTGCGGCAATGATCTTGTTGCTCTGACCTTTAGAGACCAACTGTAGAACCTGTTTTTCCCGCCGCGTCAGGCGAGAATAAACCGGATGCGGCTCTTTCGGTGCCAGTTTCGGTTCGACACTGCTTTCTTTTAACAGGCATGGCTTGTTCTGGGGCGAAGGAGCAGAAACGCAATCGGCAAGAAAGCTGGGCAGATATAGTTCTTCATGCATCAGCAAGCGAAGAATGGAACGCCACACGTCCGGCGCGACATTCATCGGCAGATATCCAATATCGCCGAATTGCGCTCGGTCCCACGCTTCAAACAAAGAACGCGCGGCGTCCTCTTTTCGGTAAGCGAAGGCAAGGCAGCCGTTCCCGGCAGCTGCGGTATAGACGTGCGGTCGAGCAAGCAAGTCGTCCAGCATGATCTGATCAATGACCACCACTTTGCCGGCCACCGAACCTGCATATCCGACAGATTTCAATTCTGCGATATCGTCATACCGATGTGCGAATACACCGAATTCCGAGTGAACGTTTCGAAGAGTTTGATTTGAAAAGAAGAGTTCTTTGCCGATGAAATTGATCGAGAAGTCTTCGGAACAAACATTTATTTGGGCAACACTATCCTGCAACGGAATGCTCATTATTTCCCCCTATAAACCCACGCCACACAATCTGCGGCGAAATCGTAAACAAAACGCAAAGCGTAATTATCAGTAAATTAACAGTTGTTACCTTGCCACTATACCTGAAAGTCTATTTTTCATCAACATTCCGTGTCGAATAGCCGATTGGAACTAGAACTTTCGGGTAGGTTTTCTGAATGCCTTCTCGTAAAAATAGAGTAAAATTAGGATTTTAACTGATCTGACGAACTTCGGCCACATTTCCGTGCTCTCGCCAGCCATCTCAAGTTAAAAGTCTAAATTTTCATTTAAAAACAATTAAGTAAGACTGTCTAATGCTTTAGAGCAGCTATTCAGGGCGCCTTCCTGCTGCAACGATGATCCTGCTTCAATTTGGGAAGCATTATTCCTGACGTGTCCGCGAATCGTGAATTTACGCGAATCTTTCATACCGCGGACAGCGCATCGGCTTAGCCGGGAAAGGAAGGTGAGAAACGAGTTCACTGAACGAAACCGCTTCAAGCGCGTTTTGCGCCTGAATGCTTCAATTTGTTTCAACCGCGCCAATAGCCGTTTTGTAGATGAATGACGGTTGAGCGCTTAAAAAGTGGAATTTCAAAATGAGTAAACGCAACCATCATCAACCAGCCAATGATATAACGGCAATCGGCGAAGTGAACGTCGAAAATGCTGACGTTGACGTCGATGCTGATATCAACGTTAAAGAAGCCGAAATCGACGCAAATCTGAATGAGCAAGAACAGACGAACGACAACAGCGTCGATAACGATCAGCAACAGCAACAGAAGCAAGATCAAGACACGAACGTTGACAACGAAAATGATCAAAAACAGAAGCAAGATCAGGATCAGGATCAACATCAGAAGCAGCAGCAGCAAAACACTAACGGCGGCGATGACAGCAACGACAACTCGAACTCTGTCAACATTGACTTTGGCGAAGGCGAGTGGATTCCCCGCGACGACGATCACGTAGATATCGACGTTTATGACGGCGGTTCGGTAGATGACGTCATCACCGTTGGTGGCGATTTCGACTATGATCCAGGCGATGACATTAACATTGATGTCTCGTTGGATGGTGCCGGCAACGATATGGCATCCTTCAATAGCCAGATGGCGCATCTTCAAGACAATGATGAGCTGGGCAGTGCTGTTGTCGAAAACTACGGCTCGTTTGAGCAAAACGGTGATGCGTCCGGCGGACATGCCGAAGCCAGTGAGGGCATCTCAACCAGCTCAGTTGGTGGCGATTCCGGCGATGGTGGCTCGACAGAAGCCGGCGACGCGGGTTCTTATGTTCACGGTGCCACAGCAGTTGCTGGCGGCGGTTACACGGGCGATGCCAGTGCCGATGCAACGGCAGGTGACGGTGGCGACTCGGGTGATGCAAAAACGGCGAGCCTGGGCGTTGGCAAGTCCGAAGCTTCAGCAGATGGCGATAGCGACGGTGGAGATACCGGTGACGCAGACAGCTATTCTGAGGCCAACCAAGCCAGTGACTCTAATGTAGATGCCGATGGCACCGGTGGTGATGGTGGACACGCAGGTTCGCTTGGCCTTGGTTTGGGTCTTGGACTGTCGGGTGCCGGCAATGCTGCTGATTCCTCCGGCGGAGACAATGACTCGGACGCGGATGCCGACCAAGACAGCGATGCCGACAACGACACGTCGACTGGCAACGCAGATGGCGGCGACAGCGGTGCGGGTAACATCGGACTGGGTCTTGCTGGTGGTCTGGCAGCCAATCATACAGACGGAACCGGCGGTGACGGTGACGGCGGTGACGGTGATGGCGGTTACGGTGACGGCGGTTACGGTGACGGCGGTTACGGTGACGGCGGTGACGGCGGTGACGGCGGTGACGGTGACGGCGGTTACGGTGACGGCGGTTACGGTGACGGCGGTGACGGCGGCGACGGCGGTGACGGCGGTGACGGCGGTGACGGCGGTGACGGCGGTAACCGAGGCCGTGACGACAGCAGCAACGGCGGTGACGGCGGCGACGGCGACAACGGCGGTGACGGTGCTCGCGGTGACGGCGGCGACGGTGGCGACGGCAATGGCGCTGAAGGCACCGGTGGTGACGGCGCTCGCGGTGACGGCGGCGACGGCGGCGACGGTAACGGCGGTGACGGCAATGGCGCTGAAGGTACCGGTGGCGACGGTGACGGCGGCGACGGCAATGGTGGCCCCGCGGACGCAAGAGTCGATGCAAGCGGCGTTGGCGATCAGGACGCAGATTCCGATGCCGGAGAAGGCGGATTCAATGATGCCGATGGCACTGCAGATGCTGGCGGATCCGCTGATGCGATGGCAGACGGTGTTGGCGGCGGCGGTGGCGCGGTCGATCAGGATGCAACATCGGACGGTACTGGTACCGGATCTGTTGATGCAACCAACACTGCCGGTGACGGCGGCCTGGCCGAAGTCTTCGCGACTGCCGACGTTGATGGCAGTGCTGACAGCATGTCCGAAGCGATTTCGGGTTACGGCGGTGCAGCAGACTCCGACAACGACGCAACCTCGACCGGAACCGGAGAAGCCACAGGTATGTCGGAATCCGGCATCGGTGGTGGCGGCGGTGCCGCACAAGCTTACGGCGGAACCAGCGGTAACGCGCATGGATTTGCTGAAGCTGGCGACGCCAAAGGCGGCATGAACACCGGCGGCAACGCTTCGGGTGCAAACTCGGGTGATGGCGGTGCCGGCGGAAACGGAGGAACATGGGGTTCTAACAATGGCGGCGACGGCATTGTGAACGGTGAATCCTATGCGTCTGCTGCAGCAGTGGTCGATACATCGGCCTTCAACCAGTCGATCGTCATGGGCGCCAACGTTCTTGGCAACGATGTCGATACAACGATGGTTGGTGGTAACATGTCGTCGAGCTACTCCAGCGACGATACCGACGTGTAACTGAGACCAGAGCCCGCCCAGTGCGGGCTCTGATTTCATTCAAGAAAACGCCGAGGCCGTATCGGGCGGCCTCGGCCCAGCTTCACCTCAACCGGAAATTTCAGGCCGGGGCGGGGAAAGGACACTGAAATGTCGCTAGACAGTATTACAGAACAAATTGCCCATTTCATCGGAACATTTGAAATAACGATCGAACAGGCCCGGTTGCGGGATCAGTACGAAGAATTTGTCGCACTGAAACGAAAAGCAGAATTGGAAGAACTGGAAGACCCCACTCGCGTTGAGATCAAGGCAAACCTGAAGATGGACCCGGGTGAATATGACCCGTTGCCTTACAAGTTTTTTACTCCTCAGGAACAACTCGCTTCGGCCCCGGCGGGCCCAGGGCCATTGAACGACTCCGAAGTCAATCTGGGATCCGCACCGGACAATGATTTCTCCCTGCCCGAGGCACTTGGAGTCGGTGGAACGAGCATTCAACTGAACTTTATTCAGCTGATGCCTGAGATGGTGACCGACCTAATCGGATCGGCCGTTACCTATACGTTCCAGACGATTAAGCTGAACGACAACGATGTCATCGGCGAAGGTGATTTTCGCGATGTCGAAACCCTGATGGCGAAGGGCGAGGCGTTGCTTGAAATGGCCCTGTCCCTGCATGCGATTTCCCCACCGTCCATTCACATCGATGACTACTTGTCTGGGGATGCAGTTGAGCAGTTGATTGATCAGATACAGGCGTCAATCCATATCGATATCGACGGCGCTACAGTCGTTCAGTTCCATGGCGAGGACGCCATCGGCGTGATTGTTAACGGCGAATACGTTGATGAAGCTCCGGACTTTAAGGATTTACTGCCGGAAAATCTTAAGACCGAGGAAGACGATACCGAAGACGACTCTTGGGATCCACTGCCAGCTGAGTGGGATAAGCCCGAAGGTAGTGAGTTTGAGGGCGGCCATTCGGTGGTCGCGGGTGGCAACCTGGCGGTTAACGAAGTTGCCATCAATGTCGGCTGGGTGGACGCGCCCAATATTCTGGTTGGTGGGCAATCCGTTAATCTGGGCGTTGTCAGTCAGGTCGCTGTCGTCTCCGACTTCGATCAGGGTGCGCCGGGCGTACAAAGCAAAACGCATGTGGTCCAGTCTTCAGAAATTCTGGTCGAAGGCAGCGAGGCACATTGGTTGGCGGACAACGTTGGCGAACCTGGGCAAGACCCGATTGTGATGATCGACTGGATTGATGGCGATCTGTTGGTGACAAATTTCATCAAACAGATCATCGACGCCACGGATATCGACCACATTCACACTGAGGTCACAGCCACGTCCACCGCATATACCCTGGGTGAGAATATCATGACCAATGTCACTGATATTCTGCAACTGGGCAGTTTCTACGATGTGATCATAATTGGTGGGGACATGCTCTCGATCGATGTTGTGACCCAGACGATCGCTCTTATGGATAGTGACGTGGTTTATGGTGCCCATCCGACAGAAGCGGAAGAGAACCTTGTGATGAATGAGGTTTCTCTGAAGACAACCGGTGAAGACACACATGAGGAACTGAGCGACTCTCTTGCGGAAGCAATACCATTGCAGGAAGTCGATACAGATGCATTAGAAGATGCTTTGCTGAACGACCCGATGTTCGCAGGTGCAGAGTTGGTGCGTGTCCTCAAGATCGATGGCGATCTGTTGCAGGTCAATGCCATCGAGCAAGTGACCAAGTTACAGGACGAGGACGACATCTATATCGATCCAAAGGGTCAGGAGGTTTCCGCTCTGGCAGCGGGCAACGCCATTCTGAACAAAGCCAGTATCAACAAGATGGGTGTCGATTCAGTCATTATGGCGAAAGAAGAAGCATACTCGGAACTCATGCTGCATCAGGCGAGCCTGATCGATAGTGTGGAAGAGGAAAAGGCCGAGATCGTCAGCGAAGCCGTAGCGCTTATGATGGAAGAAATGGATGCCGCGGCCAATGCTAAGAACTGCGCGGACCACAACAAATTGACCCCTTCGGAACAGGCAACCGTCGACGACGGACTGCAAACTATGCTAGCGTAGTAACCCTGTTTGTTACGAGTGACCTGAAAGTTTTGACATGTCGATTGTTTTTCCGTCGCGCCCGAGACGATACGCCAGTCCGTTGGATCGTAACGGCGGCGGCGTTTCGAAACCGCCAAGCGCGGGCCAGTCTGAAAAGAAACTGAAGAAAATTCCGGGATTACGCCTTAGCGAAGATTTCCGCATTAGTGATCCACAAGACGGCAATCGGGAGGCAGTCGCCCAAAGCGATGCGAGCGCCGAAAAAACCGTGAAAGCGAAACCTGCTCATCACCAAGTGAAAGAGGAACCGCAACTGCGCGCCGGACCTCCCCCCCGGCGCGAGCAGCCGCAGCCTGCCGAAGACAGTGACCAACAGGGCAGCGGTGCTGGGGTGGCCGACGTCGAGAGCCCCGATCCCGAACCCGTCAATAAAACGAGCGACCGTATACCCCCGGCGTCGCGCTCGAATGGCGGTGATCGCATGGGCACCACTATCGAGGCCAAGGCAAATGAACCATTGCTGCGCAGCAATTCTGGTGGCGGCGATGGAAAAGGGCCACCCCAGACATTTCACAAACGTACTCCGCCAGAAGATTTTAGGAAAACGTTACGCACCTCGCTGCGGGCGATCTATAAAAATCTGGCCTTTGTGCTGGTTCTGACCTGTGCGACGAATTGTTTGATCCTTGCGATCCCGATCTATCTTTTCCAGATCAGTGACCGTGTTCTAACCAGCCGGTCGCTGGACACGCTTGTCATGCTGACGGCGATTGTCGCGGGGGCAGTGATCTTCCAATCGGCCTTTGATGCCGTGCGGCGTTTCATGCTGATGCGGACAGCGGTCGAGGTTGCCGCCCGTCTTGGTGCCCCGGTGCTGAGCGCAGCAGCGCATGCCTCGCTGCACGGTAATGGACGTGAATACCAGACCTTGGGTGACCTGCAGCAAGTTCGGGGATTTCTGGTTTCGGGCACGCTGATATCCTTCCTGGATGTACCCTTTGCGCCATTGTTTATCCTGATGATCTTTTTGGTACATCCACAGCTAGGGACGATCGTGATCGTGACGGCCTTGCTGCTGATGGCGATTGCATTCATCAACCAGCGTATGACGGCTAAACCCTTCGCCGAGGCTAACAAGGCGCAGTCCATGGCAAACCTGCATCTGGATTCGATGTCGCGGAACAGCCAGATCATCAACGCTCTGGCCATGATCCCAGAGGCCGTTCGTATCTGGGGTCGTGATACTGCCCAATCCCTGACATGGCAGGTTCGCGCTCAGGACCGGAATGTGATTTTTGCCGCCATTTCCCGAGCAGTACGGCTGTTGACACAGATCGCCATTCTGGGTTGGGGAGCGTATTTGGCGTTGCAGGGTGAAATAACGGGCGGCATGGTTATTGCAGCCTCAATCATCGCGGGTCGTGCCTTTGCACCAATCGAAGGCTCGATTGAAGGATGGAACAGCTTCCTGCTGACGCGTGGGGCCTATGGCCGTATCAATCAACTGCTGTCCAACTCAGCCCTGCAATTCGAGAAACTGCGCCTGCCGCGCCCCGAGGGTCGACTGGACGTTGAACGCCTGCTCTATGTGCCTGGCGGCACAAAGCGCGTTGTTCTGAACGGAATCAGCTTTTCATTGAATCCGGGCGAGACGCTGGCGATTATCGGCAACTCTGGCGCAGGGAAAACTACGCTGGGTAAAACGCTGGTCGGGTCGGTCCTGCCGACTTCGGGCAGTGTTCGGCTTGACCTGATGGATATCCGCAACTGGGACCCGCGTCAGTTTGGTGAGAGCATCGGCTATCTACCGCAGGACGTGCAACTGTTCCCCGGAACTATCAAGGACAATATTGGCCGGATGCGGGAAGATGCGACCGACGAGCAGATCCACGACGCTGCCGTTCTGGCCGATGTCCACAACATGATTGCGACGCTGCCACAGGGCTACGAAACCGTTGTGGCCGCAGATGGTTCACCGCTGTCCGGCGGGCAGAAACAGCGGATCGCACTGGCGCGGGCGTTCTTTGGCAATCCGCGCATGGTGGTTCTGGACGAGCCGAACTCGAACCTGGACGTTGCTGGAGACAAGGCGTTGGCGCGGGCCATTGAACAAGCCAGGGAAAACAAGATTACCGTTGTGGTGATTACGCAAAAGCCGACGCTACTGAACGTTGTCGATAAGATCATGTTGCTGACAGATGGTCGTGTGGCCCTGTTTGGTCACCGCGAACAAGTTCTGCAACAACTGAACGGGCCACGTAACAACCAGCCCGGCATTCAAAAGCAGTAAAGGGGAGTACGACATGAATGAACTGGTCCCCGTGAACAACGATCCCAAGGATCCAGACGTCTGGTATGCCGAAGTTCCACGCTCGATCAATCGTTTGGTTGTCATCGGGCTCATCATGCTGGTCGTCTGCTTTGGTGGCTTCGGTGTCTGGTCTTTTAGTGCGCCGTTGGCCGCTGCGGTCATCGCGCAGGGAAGCTTTGTCGCCACTGGCCGCAACAAGATTGTGCAGCACCTGGAAGGTGGTATCATTCAGGAAATCAAGGTTGTCGAAGGCCAATCCGTCAAAGCGGGTCAAGTGATGATGACGCTGGACCAAACCTCGGCGGAAGCCAATGAGCGCGAGTTGTTTATCCGTAAAATCCGCTTGCAGGCCATGTCGGAACGCCTGAATGCGGAATACGGCGAAGAGCAACGGCTGGAGTTTTCTCCCAACTTGATCACCGCTTCGGATGATGTCGAGGTGATGAGCATCCTTGATGGGCAAAAGATCACCTTTGATTTGTCGCGAAAAACCTTGCTGAACGACATCGCTTTGCTGGAACGCAACATGGAGGCGCTCAGAATTCGCTCCAGCGGGTTCGAGGCGCAATTGGATAGTATGGTGCGGCGGTCCGAAATCCTTCAGGAAGAATTTGAAACCAAGCAGGCGCTTTTTAAGAAAGGGCTGGTGCGCAAGGGCGAGTTGAACACCATTCGCCGGGTTCAGGCCGAAGCCGAAGGTCAGCAGGCGCGGTTGCAGGCCGAGGCGGCTGAAATCAGCCAGATGCTGTTGAAATACGAAGAACAGATATCCCGCACGCGGGCGGCCTACCGCGAGGCTGCGTTGGATGAATTGGGCGTGATCGAAGCCGATCTGGAAAGTGTCCGCGAAAAAGCTCGTCAGGCCCGCAGCGTTCTGGACCGTGCGGTTGTGCGGGCTCCGGTTACGGGCACTGTGGTGCGATTGCACTATCACACGCCGGGCGGCGTGATCGAAACCGGTGAACCCATCGCCGAGATTCTACCCGCCGACGCCCCCCTGATCATCGAAGCGCAAATCCCGCGCACCGAGATCGATAGCGTAGTGACCGGGCAAGATGCAACCGTGCGTCTGATCGCCCTGAACCAACGGACGACGCCAGTGCTGAACGGGCAGGTGTTTTATTTATCGGCTGACTCGCTGATCGAGGAAACCAATGGTGCACCGCAAGAGGTCTATCTGGCCCGCATCTCGCTGGAACCGGAAGAGATTGAGCGCGTGAGGGGCTTTATCCCGACCCCGGGTATGCCCGCCGAGATCATGATCCAGACCGAAGAGCGCACATTCGCGGCTTATATCGCGAAACCAGTGACAGACAGCATGTCGCGCGCCTTCCGCGAACAGTAAACAGGCTGACCACGGGGTCGGTCCGCGCCTTCCACGAAATGCATGAAGTCCTCCGGCGAAAACCACCGGTGGACTACATATGCCACTGACAGTTCATGACAAGATAAAGGCCGCCAATGCTGTGGCTGGACATGTTGACATCGGAACAGCGAATGAGTTGCAGGGGCAGGGCGATTTGCTACTGGACTTACGCGACGCCGTCGAGTTGCAGCAGACAGGACGGGCCAGCGGTGCCCACTACATCCCGCGCGGAATTTTGAAGTTGCGCGCCGCTGAGACCTTGCCACCCCGTGATCTCGACCTTCGGAAAGAATGCTCGATTATCCTCAATTGTGCGGCTGGCGCTTGCGCTGGGTTGGCGGGAAAGCTGCTGAAAGACATGGGGTACGCGCGGGTCCGCAGCCTCGGCGGTCCGCCCGATTGGGTCAAGGACGGGGGCGAGGTTTCGGAGTAAAGGATCAGGCGTTCAGGAACGCCCGGACGGCAGCTTCGAACTCGCGGGGCTTTTCGGCGTGCAACCAATGACCTGCACCGGGAATCTTGGCAAATTTGGCGGCCGGAAATAGCGCCCGGATCAGATCGCGATGCGCGGGCAGGACATAGTCGGATTCTCCACCCGACAGGAACAGGGCCGGGCCTTCCCACGACCCATCCAGCTTTGGAAAGCTCATGATCTTTGGCATCTCAGCCGCAAGAATATCCAGATTCAGCAACCAGCGTTTCCCTTTGATATCAATAGATTGCGTGAAAAAGCTCTGAAGCGCGGGTTCGACACCCTGATCGGCCAGTTGTTGCGCCGCGTCCGAGCGTCGCTCGATCAGCGAGAAATCGACGGCGCGCATGGCTTCGATGAATTGGATCTGGCTGTGGGTGTAAGTCACTGGCGCGATGTCGGCGACCACCAGCTTGCGCACCAGAGACCCATGTTGCAGGGCCAGCGTCATTGCTGCCTTGCCGCCCATTGAATGGCCCACAATGTCGGCCTTGCCGCCGAAATGCTCGATCACCTCGGCCAGATCACTGGCCAATTCGGGATAACTGTGCTGATCGGTCCACATGCTGTAGGCATGGTTGCGCATATCGACGGCCACAACCTGCCGCTCATCCGCCAGACGCCGGGCAATCACCCCCCAGTTCCGGGCCGAGCCATAAAGCCCGTGGGCAATAAGCAGAGGAAGTTTCTCGGTCGGCTCGCCATGTGTGATCGTGTTCAGCATGAGGCTGTGATACCCGCCGTGATCAGAAACAACCAGCCCCATTGTCGCCTTCGCCGATGGGGGGTAAGTTGGCAGCTTCGGAGGCCCGCCATGTCGGAAAACACAGATATCCAAAGCCAGATTGCGCAAACGGTTCAACTGCTGCGCAAGAAACTGGGTGTAAAGGACAAGACGCTGGCTGAGTCGATCCGCAAGGCCAAACGGCTTCTGCCCCGCCGCATTTACAAGCAGGCGTTGATGTTGGCGCATGCCGAGCCGATGGCGGCTCATCCCAAGCTGCGGCTGGTGCTGGATGCTCCAAAACTTGCTCGCGCGTCAGAAGAGGTTCAGGCCCACCTGAGCGGGATCAACCGCGCCGACCAGCGGCTGGGTTGGTTTCTGGGGATGCTGGGTGGGCTGGCGTTCAACCTGCTGGCCCTGTTGGCGCTGCTGATCATTTTCCTGCGGTGGCAGGGTTTCATCTGATCCGCCCAACAAAGAACGGCGCCCATCAGGCGCCGCTCAGGTCTTTAGTTTTAAACCGACTTACAGGTTAGGATAGATCGGGAATTTGGCGCAGAGGTCTGCGACCTCGGCTTTGACCTTGGCTTCGACGGCACCGTTTCCGTCTTCGC
>NZ_JBQFZU010000049.1:0-16142 GCF_056542405.1 Ruegeria sp. AD11(2025)
GAGGCCGCATACATGTCAGCACCTGGCTACGCGAATTACCAGCCAAAGATTCTTCTTGCCCAAAGGGGGATGTCCATACATGTCGCAAATTCCTTTAAAGGCTGACGAGATCGCGCAGGCAGGTTGATTACCCTGCCAGTTGAGCAAACTGCAGAAACGGAGAGATTCCGGGCGTGAATTGACCTTCGCGGATCATGTTGACCAGTTCGATACCCGCCAGGGCAGATGCAGCTGATGAGAAAGACTTGAAACCCAGCATGGGCCTGACGGGCCAGTAGAGGATGTATATCGGCGGAATCTCATTTTTCTGGGTAGTTTCATCGTAACCTACCAACGAGATGTGTGGCTGCGGGCCTCGTAGATCAGACCGCTGCGACCTTGGCATTTCGCGATCCTTTCGTTTCCCAGGAAGCTGTTGATTTCGATTGGCTTAACTCGGCGCGGCAGGTCGAATGCCTCGCCTCATATACCCGAACCATTGGGTGAAGTCCGACTGGAGAATGACTGTAGCTGCGATCGCTATCACCATGCCAGGCCAGGTTGCCAACGGTGGCAGGGTGTTTCCCGCAAACAAACCGATCACAAGCACCAGAACCGGGTTGAGGAATGTGTATGACATCACACGGGTCGGGCCGATCCGGGTTGTACTCCACTGAAACAGGAAAAAAGTGACAATGGTGGTGGCTACCGACAAATAGGTGATGCCTGCCAAAGTGCGTATTGGGATTTCGGCCCAGGAAACACTACCAAGACGGGGCAGCGACACTAACAAAAGCCAGATCGATCCGGTGGCCAATATCCAGAAGGTCATCCGGGCCATGGGCTCGCCTTTGTGCAGAACCTTGACCAATGTGGTATAGCTGGCCAGCGCCATGGTGCCCGCAAGGAACAACAGATCGCCCGCGCCGATCTCAAGTGCCATCAATGCGGAGAGATCGCCCCGGAATATAACCCAAATCGCGCCAATCGTGCCGAGGGGAAGCGCAATTCTTGCGCTTCGCGTTATCCGTTCGCGCAACAGGACCGCGGCCATGCCAGCCGTAATCACGGGGCTTACCGAAAAGATGGCCGCCGTGTTCAGCGGTGTGGTCATTCTCAGGGATGCAAACATACACCAGAAAAACGTGACCAGCAGAAGGCTGAGCAGACTGTAGCGCAACAGGTCGCGCAGGCTGGGACGGACGATGCCGGAGCGCCATATCACCAGCGGAGCGAATAGCAGTGTCGCAAGGGCGAACCGCACAAAGGTCAGCACAACACTATCCAGACTGTCTGTGATTGCGGCAACCACCGGAAAGGACGTCGCGACCAGGAATGTGGCAACCAGCATCAGGCCGTGGACATGCGGATCGGCTCTGACTACTGCTGGTTTGACGGATGCGTTTGGGTCGCATGACATGGCAACCTCCTATTCTGCTGCGAGTGCGGTAAAGCCGGCGGGGTAGGGACCGGGGCAGGAGATCTGCTCAAGCGGATACCTGTTGCTCGGCACTTCACGCACACGAAGGTCATCCGGAAGGTGTTTGGCTTCCGCGGCGCGGCCGATTGTAATCCCCACCTCAAGTCGAAACCGGTCTGGCAGACCCAGAACTGCGGTCGCGTGTTCGAAATCGAGGCCCGCCATGGCATGGGCGGCATATTCGAGCGCGGTTGCTTGAAGCGCGATTTGCATCCAGGCGGATCCAGCATCGAAGCTGTTATATTTTGAGATCATCTTGGGCCGATCTTCTTCGGCGGGCATCACCTTGTCAGAGATCAGAAAGATCAGTGCCGAGGCCGATCCGGCCCATTGCCGGTTATCTGCGTCCAGCACCGACAGGAAATCCATCCAATGAGTGTCGGTGCGATGGGCATACAGAAACCGCCAGGGTTGGACATTGAATGCCGAGGGCGCCCAACGACCTGCTTCAAGGATGGTCAGAAGATCGGCATTGGGCATGGGTTTTGCTTCATATGCGCGTGGGGACCAGCGATCAAGAAAGAGTGGGTAAATGGGGTGGTCAGCGGTTCTGGCGGTCTGCATAGCGGGGCTCCTTTACCTTTGCGCCAACGTTTCGTCCGACTGTGGTTCCGTGGATGACGTCAGCGACACAACTTACTGCCTTAGGAGATACATTGGCGCAAACTGGTAGAGAATATGCTCATTGATGAATACTTAATTCACTGTTAGTTAATAATTATGGATCGCATAACCGCCCTTACCGTGTTTCGAACCGTGGTAGAGCTCGGCAGTTTCGCCGCGGCGTCCCGCAAGCTGAACTTGTCACCTGCTGCGATCAGCAAGAATGTAAGCGAGTTGGAAGGACATCTTTCCGCGCGTCTGATCAATCGCACAACTCGACGGATGAGCCTGACAGAGGCCGGAACGTTGTACTTCGACCGTGTTGCAAAATTGCTCGACGATTTGGAAGAGGCGGATGCGACGTTGCAGGCCATACAGGATATACCATCGGGCGTGTTGCGTGTGAGCGCTCCAGTTACGGTGACGCTGATCGGCCTGTCGGAAAAAATCCCGAAGTTTCTCAACCGATATCCCGATCTGACGCTGGACCTGAGGTTGGATGACCGGCGGGTCAACCTGGTTGAAGAAGGGTTTGATATTGCTCTGCGCGGGAGTGACGATCTTGAAGATTCGGGACTGATTGCGCGAAAGTTGATGATAATGGATCACGTCGTCTGCGCGGCACCATCTTATTTCGAACAGCACGGTCGTCCAATCCGGCCAGAGGATCTGGCGCAGCACAATTGCGTCCAGTTCACCTTGTCGAACCATGCCGTTCAATGGACTTTCATGCAGGGCAGGCGAACTGTCAAAGTCCCCGTTCACGGTCGCTACAAGGTGTCCTCCAGCCTAGCGGTCCGGGATGCTTTGCGTGCCGGGTTTGGGCTGAGTCTTGTCCCTCGTATTTATGTCGCTGAAGATCTGGCTACGGGACGGCTCCGTACGGCCCTGGATGACTGGACGCCGAACGAAACCGGACTCTACGCCGTTTATCCCTCCCGGCGCTACGTGATGTCGAAGGTCCGGGTGTTTCTCGATTTTCTCGTTGAAGAGCTTCAGGGAATAGATGCGCCCGCATCTGGCGCGTGAATGCGGCGACCCGCTGCGCTGTTAGTAGTGGACCGCGCTGCGTTGACGGAAGGAATTGTTCAGTAGGCATCATTGCGTCCTCACCATCGGAGCTAAATCGGGCGCATTCAGTCAGGGTATGTTCCGGCAATCGCGGAAGGTAGGCTCTGGCAGGGACGTGCATCCGGGCGGATAGCCTAAGCTTGCCGACAGCCTCATTTAATGGATCATCTGGGTGCGCGTTTCGGCATTCGATCATGCAACAAACGACCAAGAGAACTTGCAAAAGGGCCCTTATTAGAAGGTACTCCGGTCCCCAAGCATGACCACCCATGCCTGTTTAGTTCAGAGCCGTATAGACATTGGATGGAAAAAACCGACTAGAAATGCAAACCCAGAGAGACCTGCGAGCTTTTTGGTTGCCGGAACCAAAAGTCCGACTGCAATCGCAAACTCGAGCACGCCCGTGGCCAAGGACCAACGTGTTTGGCTTTCTTGTTCATGCAAGTTTCCTTGTCCATCTCGCAGACCCTTGAGATGCCTTTCATTCGGTTTTGAGCACTTCACCAACCAACTGATGCATGACTTCTTTGTAGATCACTTGATCACCACCATAGGCGATCTCAAGAGCGGCACGATCGAACGCCGCCGACAACAGATTGGTCAAAGCATCGATGTGTCTTGACGTATGCTCAGGAAGAGCTCGCGATAGTCCTTCACGAAGTTCTTCTGTGCCATTTGCTCGTGTCAATTCTGCAGCGGTGCCGTGTCCCAATACCGCCGGGGCCTCTTCCATAAGTAGACGTACCCGACCTGGGACCAACATCGCATCAAAAAAGGCATTCGATCCTGTCACCATGGCCTGTTCGGGATCGGCCACATTGCGCGTTTCCTGGTCAATGTGGTCCGAGATTGCTTTGGCCTCCTCTTCTGCCAGGGCGCGAAAGAGGTCAGCCTTGTCTTTGAAATGATGATACAAAGCACCGCGGGTTACGCCGGCCTTGCGCGCGATGTCGGGGGTTGCGGTTTCGGCAAATCCCAATTCCACAAATAACTCACGGGCAGCCTCCAACAGCCTGGCACGTGTTTCGGCGCGCCGGTCTGCCTGGCTGCGGCGGGCAGGTTTTTCTGGGGTCAAGATTAACGGCTCCGAATATCACATCAATTACCTTACATACATCTTGCATGTATTTGCAAATAGATGATACATACACACTGCATGTAAATGAAGGAGATCAAAAATGCGCGTCACTCAATATTACCCGGTCATTCAGTCTGAAACGGTTTCTGAGACTGCAGAGTTCTACAAACGTCACTTTGGTTTCCGCGCTGCGTTCGAGGCAGATTGGTATGTGCATCTTCAGAGTGAAGCGAATCCGTCAGTCAATCTTGCCGTTGTCCGGTCAGGTCACGAGACGATCCCGGAGGTTTCCCGCGGCGCATCCAGGGGCATAATCCTCAATTTTGAAGTCGAGGATGTCGACAAGGTGGACGCGCGACTTCGGTCGGAAGGAGTTCCGGTAGCTAAGTCACTTGTAAGCGAGCCGTTTGGCCAACGGCATGCGATTTATCGCGATCCCAACGGGGTGCTGATTGATGTCATCACCCAGATCCCACCCTCAGAGGAATTCCTGTCGCAATATGCAGCCGACGCGGTGCCGACCTGATCAAGGTTCCAAGGAAGCCAAATGGTCGGTTTGACGAAATTTGCGCGGCAACCCTGGGCCGCGCAAGCTGAGCTAGTTTTGGTGCATTCGGCTTTGGCGGGCACGCATGAGACTCAGGTAGTACCACAACTCGACTACTTTGCTTACTTGTAGAAAGGACTGAGTTTGCAAACATCAAGAAAGCAACCAAAGAAGGAACTGGCGGAAAAGGCAGCAAAGGTTCGCTGTGCAGACATTTAAGGAGTGCCTGCAAATGTCTGCCACGCGGACCGCCACCGCAGAACTTCAACGCCTCAGTCGAACGGCAGCTCTGGGTTACCACCCGCCTGCACCAGAAACCGTCGTCACGATGGACCAAAGTCCAGTCATGCACTTACAGTCAAACCGGACCACTTGGATGGGGCCGATCAGACTGACTTTTGTTTTGCCGGCATAGGAACCGTCCGCCTCATGACTATCGGAACGGTTCGCATAATCGTCTCACATCGACTTCTAAACGCCAAAGGAGAGCGGGTTAAATACTATTGTTTGGCGCGGGTTTGATGATTCAGATGCAAAGCTGCATCTTGTTTCAAGATCTACTTGGTGTCCCGCGCAACATCGGCCATCTTCTGTTCTCTCATACTGGCAACCAAATTGGTAATTGAATAGGAGCCCTATTTCGAAAGCTACGAGCGGAATTGCCGAGGTTTCCTCAATCGATCTGCGCTAATATCAGGGCCGTGTCAGCGACCAGAACCGCAGGGGCAGGGCAATCGCCGCCGCAACCAGACCCAGAGTATAACCGATCCAGATGCCGACGGCTCCGAGATCAAAGAGGAAACCCAGAACATAGCTGGCCGGCAAGGCAAGTGGCCAATAGGCTGTCAGGGTAATTATCGTCGGCAGGTTCATGTCCGACATTCCCCTTAGCGCACCCAGCGCAGTGCCCTGAACGCCATCCGCAACTTGCAGCAGTGCCACGATGAAAAACAACGTAACCGCGAGGTCAATGACGGCCGGGTCATCCGACATCGTTTCCGCCAGCATTCGGCCAGCAGTAATGAATACGATTGCGGCAACCGCCTGCCAGAGCGTGACCATCACAAAGGACGCCTTCAGGATTGGTCTTAGCCTTTCCCGACTGCCTGCGCCGACTGCAAGACCCACACGGATCGAGGCTGCACCCGCCATGCCAAGTGGGATCATATAGGCCAACCCCGCAAGCGCGTTGACGATCTGATGGGCAGCCAGCGCCTCGGCCCCCAACCAGCCCATCATCAGACCCACCACTGCGTAAGCACCGCCCTCACCTGCGTATCCAAGACAGAGCGGCAGGGCGTCTTTGGCCTGTGACCAGACATCCGCCCATGCAACGGTCACCCGCTGGCGAAAGGCGGCCAGCCCGGGCGCCCGTATCAACACATAAATCCCGGCAACCAGCGACGTACATTGTGAGAGTATGCTGGCCAGACCAGCGCCCAGAATTCCAAGATCAAGGATGTGAATGAAGGCATAGTTTGCGGGTACGTTGAACAGGACACCCAGATAAGACAGTGCAACGGCTGTCCAGGGCCGTCCAACGGCGTCGAACAGAGCTTTCAGACCGAAAAACAGTGTAAAGGGCACGATCCAGATCGCCATCGACATCCAGTATGGCAACAGGATCGCCAGAACCTCCTTCGGTTGCCCCAAAGGCCCCAGCAGCGGATAGAGTGCGATCATCACCAATACCGCGCCGCCGCCGCCCAGAAAGCACAGCAACAGCCCGCTGCGCAGCGCCAGAGCAACCCGCGCGGCATCGCGTGCGCCCTCGGCTTGGCTGATCTGGACGGAAATTGCGGTGATTACGCCCCAAAGAGCGGAGATAAGAATGATCAAAACGGCCGTGGTCACGCCTGCCGCCGCCAGCGGGACCGTGCCAAGCGGAGAAATCATCGCCGTATCTACGACACCGATCAAAAGTGCGGCGGCCAGCCCGACCATCAGCGGCACGGCAAGCCGGATCAACGGCGTGAATTCGGCGCGGGTGGACGCCTGCGGAATCAGGATTTGATCTGTCATGGGGTACCTGCCGGACAACGTCCGGCGAAAGAGTCGCGGTCAGGAGCTTTATGCTCGGAATGAAGAGGGGCTGCTCAGCCCTGCGACGGGAACACCATGAAATTGGTCCTTTTAGGGACAAGTTAACAGATAAGGTTCTAAGGGAATATTTGTTCGGCGTCCAGATCGCTTTAGCAGGGCTGTTTGCCGAACCCTGCCAAGGTCAGGAATGAGCGGAGTTCACCGGGACGTGGTGGGGCTCTGGTCAAACTATCATCTAATTGGCAGCCACGTGGGCAAGGTCACTCAGAAATTTGGCACTTTGTTCGTCGGCCGGAAAAAACAGTTCTATCTTCATATCGTCCAGCGTGACGTCCGTGACTGTGCTGAATTGCGCAATGGTTCCAAACAGGGAAAGCCGCTGACCACCAAAGCGGTAGATCGTAGAAATTGTCGGCCCGATCACCGCGTCACTGCGGGCGTGCCCCTGTTGCGACAACTTGCGCGCCGCGGCGTCCAGTGCGGGTATGCCGCCTGCGTTGGCGCTTTCAGCGCGCAGCCGCAACATCGTGTGATGCGCAACCTCGGGCCAGTTTTCGACAAGCTCAGGCATCAGCGGGCTGGTCAACAGGTCCAGCAGGCTTTGCCCCTCGCCGATCCCCAGTGGTTTGAACAGCCTTTGGGCACCGCTGTTGAGCATTACAACCGTCCAGAGCTGGTCCAACACCATTCCAGGGTATGGGGCATGTTGCTGCAGAGTCCATTCGACCGCATCCCGGATGGGCGACATCACCGCGTCGTCAATCGGCGTTGCCGCAAAACGCGGCGCGAACCCTTCGGCGCGCATCATCTGATTTCGGGTTTCGACCGGAAGGTTCATGACCTCGGATAGATGAAGGATCATGTCCTGGCTGGGCCGGGACCGCCCGGTTTCAAGAAATGAGATATGGCGCGCGCTGACCTCGGCTTCGACCGCAAGGTCCAGCTGGCTCATCCTGCGTCGCTTTCGCCACTCTTTCAGCATGCCCGGATAGGGTGTCATGACCTGAGTTTAGCAAGGGTCCGAACAGAATTCACTTACCTATGAGGTAATTGATTTGCGCCTGCCGAAAGTCGCATGAAAGACGTATATCGAAAGGAGACGATCATGACCCAACAACAGTCGGCGATGCGAATCTCAGGCGGTGTTCTTGTTGCGACCGGGGTGCTCTTTGCGCTAGCCGCGCTGCCTTTTTTGCACCTTTTCGCGCATATCTTCCTACAAATCGCGTATTGGCCAATTCACGACGTTGCCGCGGAACTGACGGTTCCTTCGCCCTTGCTGCTGGTCATCACCGGTGGTTTGACCGTTGGTCTGGGGGGCATGCAGTGGGCACTGGGAACCTATGTAGCCCCAGTATCGGCGGTGGCCGCGTCCAAGACCGCACAGATTGCGGCATGGTCCTGGTTCTGCGTCGACAGCTCAGGCTCCATTCTGGTTGGCGCGCCCTTCAATGTCGTACTCAACCTGTCATTTCTGGTCCTGATCCTGATATCCTGCCGCCCCCGGACGGCAAGAAAACACGCAACATCCTGATGCGAAGCGGCATCCATAGAGATTGTAAACAAGGACAGGCTATTCCAGAAACCCGTCAATGGACGAGGCGACGTCAACGGTGGGTTTCACATCGGACATGCTGGCGTTTTCAAAGGCGTTGCCGCCTTCAATACTCGGGTTGATCCGCTCATATACGGACAGGATTTCCTCTTCCAGTCTGGCCGGCTTTTCTTCGGACCAGCCGGCCTTTGTCTTTGCGATAGCAGAAATCAATGGATCCCGACCCTAGCAGTCAAGCACTGAACCCAAAGCTTCCGTCGCAAACCTTGCTCAATATGGTTCGCGAAGAACTGCTCATCTATTTCCCGGTTTGGATATCTTCCGGATTCACAGATAATGAGTGGATGAGAACGTATAGTTAACTGCCCGTTACCTCTTCACCCGGAACGAAAATTTTCAATTCCGTCTCAACAAATTTTTCGAAAGACAAATTCCAAGCCGATTGCGGCCACAACAAAGTCAGGAACTTTTGTTTGGGCCTGTAAACGGCGGTATAAAGCGTTCCGAACCCTGATTTGAACGCGGTGGAATAGAGCGGCGGGCGCAGGAAAGCGTCGATGAACCGCTTCTCGCTTTCCGGGTGCTGGTTCAGGCGGTTAAGCAGAAATCGCTCGCGTTCCACAGTGGCCGTAAAGCGCGCATGGGTCGACCATTCAACATGACCTTGGTGGTTCGTTGCCACCGGCAGGTCCGAGATTTGTGGATGCCGGTCCGGGGCAAGGTACACCGTACTGTGGTTATGCTTCGCATCCAGAACGGTGACGTTATAGCTCATGTGGCAGGGGATGCGGCACAGGCAGTCGACAGCTTGCGCAGTCGTCTCGCAGGTTTGCAGGACATAGCGCAGGATCAGCGGAACACCAAACCCGTCGCCCACCTCGCGCCGACCACCGAAGGTGAGCGAAATGGTTAGACCGGCATCGTTGATCCCGTCGAGCAAGCCCAGAACACCGTCGCTCATCCCTATGACACCGCGTCCGTCCCAGCGGGTTTTCAGCAGCGCTGCATCAAAGGTCTTTGGGTGATAGTCGTAGTTGCGTACCAGAAACGGCGTCTTGCCGCGCCAGATCGCCTGACTGCAGCCTGACAAATATTTTGGCGGGCAGTAGAAACTGAGAAACCGCGCCTGGCTGTCCCTTCCTCCCACAAGCTCGACGACCTCTTCATACATCGGTACGATCTCGGGCATGTGCTTTTGCAGCGCGCGCAAGCATTCGCGATAGGTAGGGCGAGCCGAATACCCCTCTTGCGCCCACCATTTGCGGTAGGCGGGCCAGTATTCGGCAAACAGCCCGGCCAGTTTGGGACCGGGCTGCGCCTCGTCGATCGAGCGAAAAACAAGTGCCATGGGGCTTTCTACATAATCTTGAACGCGGGGTCTTCCATCGGCTGTGCGGCGGGCAGCGGTTCTGCCGCGTAGGCCGAGGTTATGCCGTGAATCCACTTTTTCGACTTGTCCGTCAACTTGAACCCTTTGGTCATCGATCTCCCGCGCGTCACAAGGATGCCCAGATCAGCGCCTTCATAGCGGTAGTCGCCCACGTTGGAGATACGTAGAAAAAACGCCTCGTTCTCACCAACGGCACGGCGGTGATAGTCGAAGCGGTCGAATACAACATGGCCATCTTCCAGCATCTTGTAGATTCCCGATTGCGGGGCCTGCGTGATGCGATCCACGCTGTCATCGGTGTGTTTGATTACCATCTGCGACCAGCTATCGATCATGTCCGGGTCAGCCCAGCGGGCGTTCAGTTCTTCTACATCCAGCTCGAATGGTTTCTTCGAGAATTCCAGCAGGTGGAACAGGAACAGCGGTGCGTCGGCATGAGCAAAGGCCGCATGGTTGGTCATTGAGCTGGCGCCGGTGATGCGCGGGTTCAGCTCGCCCAACCAAAGTTCATCGGTTTTCTTGTCGATCAGGAAATCGAGTTCGAAATATCCGCGATAGCCGGATTTGCGCAGCTCTTCCCCGAACTGGAAGGTCAGCTGTCGCGCCTGTTCGCGTGCCTTGGGCGGGAACGCGGTCGAGAAGATCTCATTCCCGCACCAGCCACCGCGATAGGGGGTGAGCTCCTTGAAGCCCACAAGCTCGGTCATCAGTGGGCCAACGATGGTACCCTCCGAGGTCGCACAAGCCTCGATCGCTGCGCCGCGACAGTCGATCCGCTTCATGATCTTGATCTCGCCTTCGCCGACGATCTCGTCTTTGTGCTTATTGAAATCGGCCTCGGACTTGATGAAGAACGTCGTGTGGCCGCTGTCGCCAAAGGCGGATTGCAGCACCAGATCGTTCCCCAGGCCGGCCTTGTCGCAGACCTTTTTCAGGTGGTCATAGCTATTGACCACGCTTAGCGTATTGGGCACGGATGGTACACCTGCCTTGTTACCGATGCGAACGGTTTCGATTTTGTTGTCGCATTTGGTGCGCAGCTTGGCCTTGGGGAACCACAGCTGACCGCCCAGCTCCTTGACCAGCTTCTCGGTCGTCTCATCGAACATCAGGAAGACGAATTTCGGCTTGCCACCACGCCGTTTGACTAGATCGATGACCTCTTTGTGCTGCAGCAGATAGTTGTTGATGTCTTCGATGGACTGAAACTCATCATGCGGCATTTCAGAAGGCACAAACACGTTCGGATGTCGCCCGTCAAAGCAATCCATGTAGCAGATATAGGTGAAGTTCATCACCCATTCATCCAGCCCCAAAAGGTTGAAATTGGTCGCCGACACGAAATAGATCGGGTCCTTGTTGGTGTGGAAATACCGACGGATTTCCGAGATGTTCTTCAGTACCTTTTTTGGCATATTTGTTGTCCTCCCTGACCCTTTAGGGGTTCTTTACTGATTTCAAAGCGTCTTCGGTAAAAATGCGCAGGCCCAAATCGGCGCGAAAACCGTGGATTTCCGAAACATCCAGTTCCTGCATGAATTTCAGAATTTCGGGACTGATCACCTGTCCTGGTACCAAAATGGGAAAGCCCGGCGGGTAGGGGATCACGAAGGTGGCCGAAACCATCTCTTCCCCGGCTTCAAGCCGTTCCAACATCTCCTTGTCGGGCTCGACGTAGTCGCAATTGTCTTCGTCATAGGACAGGAAAAACGCCGTGCGAATGTCACCGGCTTCGGTACCTTCTTCACAGCGGAATGCGTCGTGGAACCGACTGAAATCGGGCAGAGGCGGGACGTGTTCGCTCAGATTCCTAACGCGCTTGTCAAAGGCCAGTTTTTCCATTTTCGAGGCGTCGTCCATCAGATCGTCCAGTTCCTTGGCGATCTCGACCAGCACCTCGATCAGATAGGCGACTGAGCTTCGCGTGGTGCCGATATTGGTCATGAACAGCACTGTATTGCGCGAGGTCTTGTTGATCTGGATGCCGTATTTATCCATCAGGATTTTGGTTTTGAACGTATCGCCATCCCAGCCGGTCGCGCCCACATGCAGCGTGATACGGGTGGCATCCAGAACAAACTCATCCTTGGCCCAGCAATCCCAGACATCGGCCCAGCCCTGATCGGGGTCGAAATAGCTGGTCATGCCACTTTCGCGATATTGCTCGGGGATCATGTCGCCCGCTGTGACCAGCTTGAAGTACTTTCTGAGCAGTGGATGCGTTGTCACCGCCCGGCGAATTGCCATCGCGCTTTCGACCTGCCGCTGGACGAATTCATAGCCTTCGATCTCAACCTGCCTGCGGCCTACATCCAGTGAGGCAATGATCTGGTAATTGGGCGAGGTTGAGGTGTGGGTCATATAGGCCTCGTGAAACGCTTCTTCGACAGCACCTTTGAACTGCTGGTCGTTGACGTGGATCATCGAGCCCTGACGCAAGGATGTCAGTGTCTTATGTGTTGATTGCGTCGCATAGACCCGAACCCGTGCATCGGGAGGCGCAATCAGGCGTGTGTTCAGCCATACCTCATCGTCAGCGCCTTCAAGAGCTGCCTGCTGAGCCTCATAAGCCTCGGCTTGTTCTGTCGTACGGAATTGTTCGCGCAGAATTTTGGCCGACCGCATTGCGGTACGTACACGCGAGTTTGGTGCAAATCTAGCATAGGCGAACCAGGCCTCATCCCACAGGAATACAAGGTCCTTCTTGATCGCCAGACATTCCTGCATCACCCGCTGCACGTTGTAGACGATGCCATCGAAGGTGCAATTGGTCAGCAAGACCATCCGTACCCTGTCAAGCTTTCCTGCCGCGCGTAGGGCCAGCAGCTTATGCTTGATCTCTCGGATCGGTACCGCGCCATACATTGAGTAATCGTGCAGCGGATAGCTGTCCATATAGACTACGCTTGCCCCGGCCAGTACCATGCCGTAGTGGTGCGATTTGTGGCAATCGCGGTCGATCAGCACGATGTCTCCGGGCCGGACCAGCGCCTGCACCACGATCTTGTTGCAGGTTGAGGTGCCGTTGGTGGCAAAAAACGTCTGTTTAGACCCGAATGCGCGGGCGGCGGCTTCCTGCGCCTCTTTGATCGGGCCCTTCGGCTCGAGCAGCGAGTCCAGCCCACCAGATGTGGCCGAAGTTTCCGCCATGAAGATATTTGATCCGTAGAACGCCCCCATGTCCTGAATCCAATGGCTGCGACTGATCGATTTGCCGCGGCTGATCGGCATGGCGTGGAACACGCCTGTGGGCTGTTTGGAGTATTCCTTGAGCGCTGTGAAGAACGGCGTCTTATAGCGCCGCTGCACCCCGCGCAGGATGTTCAGATGCAGTTCCAGAAAGTCTTCCTGATTGTAAAATACGCGTCGGCACAGGCCGAGATCGAGACCGGCGATATCTTCCGCCGAACGATCGGTGATCAGATACGCATCCAGTTCCGGACGCAGCATGCCGATCCGGCGGCAGGTTTCTGGCCCGTATTCCGAGGGTGACAGCGCATCAAGATCGGAACCCTCGCCATAGAGGCTGATATAGCGGCCGAGAACATTGGTTTCGTTCTTGGACTTCAGGCTTAACCCCGGGCGGACGATGACCGCCTGCACATTCTGGTTAAACAGAACCCCGATCAGGGCGTCCTCGACACTGGGAACGACAACAGTTTCATAGATGAACGGATCTTCGCTGCGGCGCATCCGTTGCAGGCTGGTTTGCAGGAATCGTTCTTGATGCTCATTGACATTGTCGACGATCATCACCTCGAAATAAGGCCGGCCTAGCGCGCGGGCCTCATGGCTCTGGGTGGACTCGTCCTCGAACTCATCAACTTCGGTCTCATCCGCGATCAGCGGGATCGAGCGGCGACGATACGCGCCTGAGGTCAGCGCACGCGACACCCGGCGCACGGCGGTTGAGAAATCACCGAAATTGCCATGGTCCAGCAACCGGCGCAGATAGTCGAAGGCAGAACCGCCAGGAAAAGCGAAATACACTTCGATCGGGGCCAGCGCCTGCAACAATTGCCGCGCCCGGTCCCGATCTTTTTCGCTGCCGCCCTGGTCCAGTGACTCGGCCGTTTCCCGTAGCGCGCTCCATCGGTCTGCCCTCAACTGCGAGGCGCTGTAGTAGTCCGAGATGCTGTGGAGCTTTTCGCTATCGGAAATGCCGTGCATGAAACTTTTCCTTTCTGCGGATACCAAAAAGCTGGGTCGGTATCAGTCTGTGCCAGAGCGCCCTTTGTAGAGAAACAGATTGTCGGGCTTGGTCGCGGCGTCTTCGCTGTATCCCAGCGCCGTTCTGGGGTCGGATGCGGCGACACCTGCAACGTCGCCTTTTTGCGGAATACGCAGTGGGCCCAGCGTATGCAGGTAAGCATCCGCCCCGCTGGTACGGTCATAAACCGGGAAGTCAGCCTCGCGGTCGCGGAAGCTTTTGAGAACCTGCCCTAATCCCTTCAGTCCGACTTCGCGCTGGCGGCGGACCTGATCGAGATCGATCTCGATGGGGAAGATATCTTCTTGCCCTGCGGACTGGTGCAACACAGTGGCCGAAGGATCAACGACCAGCGAGCGGCCCACGCCCCCAGCAGCCAGCCCGTTCACGTCGAATACATAGCATTGGAACTGCGCAGCGGTTGCCTTGGCAATCGACAGCTCGGCCTCGCGGTCGGTGGTGCCGGTCAGAACCGGGTGCAGCAGAACCTCGACCCCCTGGCTGGTCAGGTGGCGGGTGGTTTCGGGGAACCAGATGTCATAGCAGATCGATAGGCCAAACCGGCCCACATCCGGCACATCAAAGATGCAGAAATCCGTGCCAGAGGCGATGTTCTGCTCATAAGGCTTGAACGGGAACATCTTGGAATATTTCGAGACGATCTCACCATCCGGGTTGATCACCACCGAGGTGTTGAAAATCCGCCCGTCTTCGTGCTTTTCGAACATCGAGCCGGGGATAAGCCAGATCCCATAACGCCGAGCCGCATCCTGAAAACGCGACAGGTCATTATTGGGAAAGGGCTGAGCAAACCGGTCGAGCGGACCATGAGGCGCCAGTTCGCTGAACAGCGCCATCTGGGTCCAGGGGAACCGGGCCATCATGATGTCGATCCGATGCAGCATCGCGTCGACATTCGACTGCAACGCACCGACATGCATCTGGATTCCGGTTATCGCAAAAGGGGTCATTTCGTTTTTCTTCTCTTTTTCTTGCCGATTGCGATCGCCGTTGTGATCCGGCGTTCTTCATCGGAGCATAAAACTGTGGGGTCGCGCAAGCCTGCTGTCCACAGGCTGTGGTTTTCAGAGGACACTGCCTTCATACTGCCTCTTCCTCGGTGGTATCTTCTGCCTGCGGTTCCACAAAATCGATGTCATTTCGAACCCAGAAGAAACGGAACCCGCAACTGCGCAACCATTTCTCCAGCCGATCAAGGCTGGACCATTCCCGCCGCAACCCACGGGTGGATTCGACCAGTGCCCATTGGCCGTCGACCAGAAAATAAACTGTCCAAGTGTTAGGGTGCGCTGACTGATTGGCAAAACCGCCACTGACGACTTCGCGCGCAGTGCGAACGGCAACGGGATAGTCACCAATGCGATTCTCAGCAGCGAGAATCCCCAGATCATTTTGACGGATCGTAAAAGTTGGCAGCGGAGCGTCGCTCATGCGCGGCGCTCCTTGTGATCCGCCAAATATTCAAAAATGTCGATCATGCAGCTTCAGTTTGCTCTGAATTCAAAAGCGCTCTGCGTCGCTCACTGATATCAGCAGGCTTGAGGTTTTCGAGACGCGTTGCCAACGTCCAGACATGTCCGAACGGATCGGAGATCGTGGCACAGCGTTCGCCCCAATAGGTATCGTTCGCCTTTGCAATCAGGCTGGCACCGTTCTCGAGTGCGGTCGCGAGCGTGGCGTCGGTATCTTCAACATACATGTGATGCCCAACCGGCGTGACCGTGCCCGGTGCAGTTGGACCATGAGCGCCCCAACCTGCCGTGACGAATAGCATCGAGGTGCCGATCTTGATGGCTGCAAAGCCCGGCGCCTCATCCGCGTCAAATGCCTGAATCTTTGCGTCAAACGCGCATTCATAAAATTGCACTGCGGCGGTAACGTCGGCAACTGCAAGAGATGCAGTGCAGGTTCGGTAACCTCGTGGCAGAGTGGCAGGCTTCTTTTTCATTCCGGTAATCTCCGAATTGAGCAGAGTCGCTCGTTGAACATGCAGGAATATCCCGCACTATGCGCCATACTGTGGGATATACCACTCAATATTGCAACACTATGATGCATAGTGCTTCGAATTGAAGGTTCTGATGGAATGGACATCCCCTGATCTCTCATCTGGTAGGTTTTGGAGATGGAAACCATCAGGAGGTTAGCAAAATGGCGGATTTGGA
>NZ_JBQFZU010000050.1:0-14840 GCF_056542405.1 Ruegeria sp. AD11(2025)
GGCCGCATACATGTCAGCACCTGGCTACGCGAATTACCAGCCAAAGATTCTTCTTGCCCAAAGGGGGATGTCCATACATGTCGCAAACTTTTTTGGCTCACTGTTTGAATTGAAACACCGGTGATTTCGTCGGCCCGAGTTTCGACTGGGGAATGCGTAAGATGGCGATTTCATTCGAAGGTATGTACTTTCCAATGGAAGTGATCTTGCACGCGGTCTTCTTTTACCTTTGTTGCGGTGTTTCATACCGGGATCTGGAAGAAACCCTGGCCGAACGTGGCGTTGACTTGGATCACGCGACATTGAGCTGCCGGGCAAGTCGATAAGCTGGTTTGGTGACTGTGATCAGCCCTTGTGCGACCTACGAACCAGATTCTGCTAAATCTAACTTGCAGTCCCCAACGGTTCTATCATCGAGGGCAAGCATGCCATCCGAAAGTCGTTAAACAACAGGAAACCGATTTTTAACATTTTTCTCTCAGAACGATTATTTTACTATCAGGAAAAATTAATGCTAAGATAGTCCCGGTTGGATTACGTATTGCGCATCGCCTGCTTGCAGAACCGGTTTGGACAAGTGTAGCAAGACGTTGAAAGAGTGAAATTGAAAAAACGCGACAAAGAAATGGCGGCAGATCTGACGCAGGACCCACATTCCGTTCGTTCGGGTGACAGAGAAAAAGTTCTTGAAGTCGCCATTGGCCGTGAAGTTCGCGCCTTTCGAAAACAGCAAAACATAACGGTCGCCGAGCTGGCCCAGCTAACCGGATTGTCGATCGGCATGCTGTCCAAGATCGAAAACGGCAATACGTCGCCTTCGTTGACGACCCTTCAGTCGCTGGCGGATGCACTATCAGTACCTTTGACAAGCTTCTTCAGGCAGTTTGAAGAGCGTCGCGAGGCAGTTCATACAAAAGCGGGTGAAGGCGTCGAGCTGGAGCGTGAAGGAACACGCGCCAACCATCAGTACAATCTGTTAGGTCATATTGGGGCCAACGGATCAGGCGTAATTGTAGAACCATACTTGATCACCCTGACCGTTAAATCCGACGTGTTCCCGACATTCCAACATGGCGGGATCGAGACGATTTACATGCTGGAAGGCGAGGTAGATTACCGTCATGGGGATCAGATTTACCCCCTGAAGCCTGGCGACACCCTGTTCTTTGATGCCGACGCACCGCATGGTCCGGAACGGTTGGTCAATCTGCCTGCGCGCTACATTTCAGTGATCAGCTATCCGCAGACGAACTGATCGGCTTGCGCAATAAGAAATCAGTGGGTCTGTCGTAACCTTCGTGGCTGCCCGTGCTCACGATCATAAATCCCAACCTCGAAAACACGCGATGGTTTTCAGTTAGTTCCACGCGCGTTTCAAGTTCCAATGCGGGCAGACCAAGCTCTGCTGCACGGCTTGCCGCGTGATCCACCAATGTGCGGCAGATACCCTGCCCCCGCAATCCAACCTTCACCGCCAGCTTTCCAAGGTACAAGCTGTCGGGTTTGGGCGTCAGGAACATACACGCAAAAAGCGGTCGACCCATAGCCCAGATTTCGCCTCCACTCAGGCAGTGCGCCTGCATCTCTTCCACAGTCAGTTTATGGATAGAAGACGGAGGATCAATCCGGGCATCCATGTACTGAAATGACGCGCGAAGCAACGCAAGCGCGTCATACAACGCGATATCATTGCTCGGAATGAGCCAAGGTGTTTTGTCCGGATCAGCCATAGAGCCAAGACACTTCGCTATGCGCGATCACTTTGACAAAGGCGGTTCCGTTTCCAGATCGGGCCAGACACCGGGTGAGGTCGGCAATCCATCGTCAAACTGACTGAGATAGTCCAGCATCATGGGACGGTTGTCGATGAAACCTTTGTAAGTGGCCAGTTCTACCGGCAGGTCCCGGATGACGCGATGCAGGCGACGGCCCCATTTGGGAACGGTCATCAGATCCTGAAAACTGCACAAATAGCAGCGGATCGGGAACACCAGCGCGTTGGACCGCGGCAGGCGGAAGAACGTTTGTAACTCGACGCGCAGATGCTGCTTGTGCGCGATGTTCTCGGGCGTCAGCGTGGTCTTCTGGATGCCCCATTTGTGATAGTTTTCCGGGCTGGTATCCAGTAGTGGATTTACCGTCATGGTCCAGTTCAGACGCCGTGCAGGTGCTCCCTGCTGAATGTTCAGCAGGAACTTCAGAGCCCGCTGAAAAATACCCATTTCATGGGCTTTCGGAACCGGCGCGTGCCACTCGAAAAAGTTCATGCCGATGTCGAAATCCAGGCTCCAGTCCGCTTGAGTCGTCACCATACCCGCATCCATCCACAGCATTTCGTCGCGCTGGTCCAGTACGGCGAAATCGCCCTGCGCTTGACGGGTGATGTATTCCATCGGTCCGTAGGGGAGCGTGGTTTCGTCCATGAAGGTAAAGCTGTGATCAATGCCTAACGGCTTGTTAATCCAGCGCCACTGATTGCCGTTTCGATGCAGCTCGAACAGGTCCGGGTAGTCTTCCGACTTGCTGACCATGATAAGTTCCAGCAAATCCCAACCGGCCAAGGTCATATGCGGCAATGACTGGCAGCGCAGCGGGTCCTGGTCCAGAACGATGGCGCGGTCCTTCATCTCTGAGACATAGTGCTCATCAACATCGAACCGCATCTCGTAGACCGAGCCTTCCGGCCCGCCGCGATGCTGTTCCATGTTGACCGAATACATGTAGCTGTCTTCGTGAAACGGGAACGGAAAGCGTTTGATCGCCCAATCCGAGTTGTGAAACGTATAGTCGTCGCGGAAGGACTCGTCGTTGAATTGAATGGTCATGTTGGGCTTCCTCTCAGCGGTCCAGCACGAGGGACTTGCCCTCGAAACGCGATACGCAAGGCATGATTTTCTTGCCTGCTGCCTTTTCTTCATCGGTCAGCCAGTGATCGCGGTGAACAAAATTGCCGTCATGATCCAGCACAACGGTTTCGCACTGACCGCAAGCTCCGCCGCGGCACAGATACGGCGCATCCACGCCTTCACGTTCGATGGCTTCCAGCAGGCTTTCGTTCTCACCCACATGAATGACCTTGTCCGTGGCTGCCAGTCGCACCTCAAACGGTTTACCGGGCCGCGGCGCCAGAAACTCTTCGTAATGCACGCAATCTTCGGGCCAGCCGTCGGTGGCAGCAGTGTTGCGTACCCAGTCGATCATGCCTTTGGGGCCGCAGACATAGACATGCGTGCCCAAAGGCTGCCCACTCAGAAGATTCTCCAGATCGATTTGCTGGTTCTGATCGTCGTAGTACAAATGCGTTTCGTTCGGATGCCGGTCTGTCAGTTGATCGGCATAAGACGCCAATGCATTGTTGCGACATGCGTAATGCAGTTCCCAATGACCGTGCAACAGTTCAAGCTGTTTGATCTGCGCCAGAAACGGAGTGATGCCGATACCCCCGGCCAGAAACAGGTGCTTGCGGGCCCTCAAATCAAGCGAGAACAGGTTAACCGGGTAGCTGATGGTCATTTCATCGCCCAGCTTGACCTGACGATGCATGAAAAGCGAACCGCCCCTGCCCTGATCATCGCGCCGGACCGAGATCGTGTAGGAAGACTGATCAAACGGATCCGACATCAGCGAATATGGATTCAGCCGCGTAATGCCGCCATCCTGCATTTCAACCACGGTATGTGCTCCGCCCGAAAAGGTAGGCAACTGGCTACCATCGATACGTTCGAACCGGAATCGCGTCACCAACTCATTCAACGGGGTTATTTCGGTGACTTTGACCTGGATTTTCTCGGCACCGCTCATTCGTAAATCCCCTTTGGCTTGGGCACGTTGCCATGATCTTCGGCGTCGACACGGACGCCCTGATAGGCGGCAAGACGGCGAGAATAGTGATCGCGCACGAACAGGTTCAGCCCGCAATGCGAACAGACAAACGGATCAATCTCGACGTTTTCGGTGATGCCTTTGCAGTGCACGCATTGCATCCGACGCGCGACCGAACCGCGATGCTCGGTCTGGATCGCCGTATGTGGCAGGCCAACCGCCATCACCTCATTCATGGCCTGACCCATCATGCCCTCAGAACCGGTCAGATAGACCTGTAATCCCATATGCGCGTCCTCCAGCACACGGCGAATGCGTTGCAGCGCGGCCTCGTAGGACGGGCCTTCGTAGAACTGCGCGGGGTTTAGCGCCTGCAGCCTTTCGGAAAAACCCGTCCCTTTGGGAATGTAGATCAGGTGGGTTTTGGCCATCAGCTCAGGTGTCGCGATGTCAAGAACGGCTTCGGCCCCTTCGGCCTCGGCGATCATGAGATGATGTTCGCCCGGGCGAACCTCTAGCGTGCCCCAGACCGGGCGGCTTGCGATTGACTTGGGAAATTCGAACTTCGACATTGTGCCCTCAAATAGCAACAAGGCGCCACGGTGTGTCCGTCGCGCCCCCTTAAACTCAGCCCTTTGCGGTTCTGATAGATTTGTCCTGATCGTAGAACGGCATCTCTTCCGCAGTCGCTGCTATTTCCGTCCCATCACCATTGCGCACCGTCAGTTTGGTGCCGGGTGAAGCACAGGCGACCGGCATCCGCGCGATACCAACATTGTGGCCATTGATCTCGGAATACATGCCGAACGTGACAACACCGACCTTTTCACCGTTCTGCAGAAGGTCAGCACCCTCGTCCGCCGGGGTCGTGCCGTCGAGTTTGACGCCATAGATCTTGAACCGCTCCTTGCCTTGAGAGGCATAGTGGTTCTCGGCCCCGATGAACCCGGTTTTCCCGGGGGATACGGTGAATTCGAGACCCAATTCCCACAGCGTGTCACCACAGGTTTCATCGTCGAACGGGTAGGTTTCCGAGTTATCGCCCGGATAAAACAGAAGGTAGCTTTCGGTACGTAACAGATCGAGCGTCGAGAACTGGACCGGAACAATGCCCATATCCTTGCCCTCAGCCAGAATGTTGTCCCACAGGTGTACGGCATGCTTGGCCTGGCAGAAAATCTCGTACCCGCGCTCACCTGTATAGCCGGTCCGCGAAACCATCACCGGGCAGCCATAGAGCTTGGTCTGCATGATACCGAAATAGGCCAGATCGCGAATCCCAGGGATGTGTTTGGCCAGGAAATCTACGGCCACAGGTCCCTGCAGGGACATGTCGTGCATGTCGTCGTCAAAAATGACCGAGCAATTCTTGCCCGCAGCCACCGATGTCAACTGCTCCATGCCCGTTCCTGTGCCGTGCACCACAAGCCACGTATTCACCGAAAGGCGATAGATGATGCAGTCATCAACAAACTTGCCTTCGGCATTCAGGATCGAGGCATAGGTTGACCGCCCCGGCATGATCTTTTCCACATTGCGCGTCGTGACACGGTCAATGACATAGGCAGCATCTTCACCGACCACGTGGACCTTTTTCAGACCAGAAACATCCATAAGACCAGCTTTGGTACGGATCGCTTCATAGTCTGCTTTGGCGCGTTCAGGGCTGTGGTCATAGAACCAGGCGGTCCCCATTCCGTTCCAGTCCTCAAGTTCGCCACCGATCTCGGCATGGCGCTGCGCAAGGGCTGACGTCCTCCAAAGAATGGCCATGGTTCAGGTCTCCCGTTGATTGCTTTTTGTTGCCCATATTGAGGCCGATGTCAGATTGAAAATCAATACTTGTGTGCAGATTTTTTTCCTGATGGGAATATTTGCCTTCAAATTGTGAACCCTGAAGTAGACTTCCGGAGCTGCGTAAAACGGTTTTTTTGCAATACGTTACAACAAAAACCGATCCTTCATTAAGCGCCCGCGGCACCGTCGTTAAAGATGTTTGCCCCATATATCTATTGACAGGTCGTCAATGAAATTGTCCCCTGAGTACATAAAATTTCCCAGCAGGAAAAACTGGAGAAGAACCTCCTGCTGCAACAACAGGGAGACTACGAAGTGGATGGTAATCTAAACGCACTTACGACGGTCTTTACCGAGTTTTACTACTGGGTAACGGTCGTTTTCATGTTCCTCATCCATGTGGGCTTTTGCATGTACGAGGTCGGCGCCAGCCGGGCCCGTAACCATATGCACACATTGATGAAAAACATCATGATCATCCCGTTGGTGACGGTCACATTCTTCTTCTTTGGATGGTGGATTTACTGGGCGTTCCCGAATTTCCCGTTCTGGGGCGGTTTGGACGCCGAGGCGGGCGCCGCGAACCTACCTTGGGCCGACACAATGGCGACAAACCTGGGCGATAGAATCACGGGGGTCTTCTGGGCCGCCTTCCTGCTGTTCTCGTGGACTGCAGCCTCAATCGTTTCGGGGTCCGTGATAGAAAGGATCAGGTCTTCAGCCTTATGGGTTCACGCCGTTATGATCGGATCTGTCTGGTGGATTATCGATGCCGCATGGGGCTGGCACTATGGCGGCTGGATGGTACGAATCCTAGGTTACCATGATGCTTACGCCTCTGGTGTTATCCACGCGATCGCAGGCGGTTACGCATTGGGTGTCATCATGGTTCTGGGACCGCGCCTTGGCAAGTTCGCCAAAGACGGCACGCCGCGGGACATTCCGCCACACAATCCCTGGCTGCTAACAATCGGGATTTTCCTGATCTACACCGGGTTCTGGGGGTTCTACGCCGCATGCAATGTGCCTGCGATTTCGCCCGAAGGGATCGACGGACAGATCACCGGCGTAACTTGGACAGCAACCAACATCTATCTGGCCCCGACCACGTTGTCGGCGATCACCTTCAACTTCCTGATGTCACTGTCGGGTGGTTTGATGGCGGCTTATGTGGTGTCCAAGGGCGACGCCTTCTGGACGTTCTCGGGCGGTCTGGCAGGTATTATCACTGCTTCTGCGGGTAACGATCTGTATCACCCGATCCAGGCGATGATTATTGCCGCAATCGGTGTCGTGATCGTCTACAAGCTGCACTATTGGGTTGAACGTCGATTCAAGCTGGACGATGCCGTTGGTGCCGTTGCCGTGCATGGATATGCAGGGTTCGTTGGCCTGGTGATCTCGGGTTTTGTCCTCTGGGGCGTACCGTCTTCGCCATACGAAGGCTATGCAACGATTAACCCGGTCGGACAGATCACCGGTGCCGTTATCATGTTCTTTGTGCTTGGTTTCCTGCCAGGTTGGATTCTGGCGAGACTTCAAGCCGCGGCAGGTGTGCTTCGCATCCCGGAAGAGGTTGAACTTCAGGGTCTCGATTATGCAGAACACCATGCCTACGAAGATGCCAAAGCAGCAATCATTGCAGCCGACAAAGAAGAGCTCGCCGCCCGTGGCGTAGCAGCGAAGTAAGGGAGAAAGATATGTCTACGAATGGATATACAAGCTGGGCTGTTGATCTGGCCGAGGTCGGACCGATCTACCCCTTCCAGGGCTATGAGTTCCTAATGGTCATCATCGGCGTCGCTTTCTGGATTGGCTGGCACCGCATCCAGTTCGTCCGGGAAGGTGAGCACTTAGAGAAGGCGCGCCATACCGGTGACGAAGAAAAGGTGAAGGCACAGCTGGAACGATATTGATCCAGCATTGAAAGCTAGCAATGGGCGCGAAATCAGAGATCGCGCCCATTGCCTCTAAGGAAAAAAACTTTCCTATGATTATTGATGTCCTGCTCATTTGTTGGTACCGTCGAATCGTAACGAAACACACAAGGAGATCTGCCAGCCATGTGCGGAATTGTTGGATTATTCCTCAAAGACCAGTCTCTTGCGCCCCAACTGGGCAATATGCTGACAGACATGCTGATCACTATGACAGACCGTGGCCCCGACAGCGCCGGTATTGCGATCTATGGCGCAGAATCGGAAGGCAAAACCAAGATTACGGTTCAGTCCCCCAACCCCGAAAACGACTTTGTCGGCTTGGCTGATGAGTTGGGCAAAAGTTTGGGTGCAACCGTTGGTCAGACAAACAACGACACACATACCGTTCTGGAAGTTCCCCGCGGTCAGTTCGAAGCCGCGCGCGCTGCGCTGGCCGAGATCCGCCCATCGGTTAGGATCATGAGCCGCGGCGAAAGCCTCGAAATCTACAAGGAAGTCGGCCTGCCCAAGGATGTCGCCGAGCGCTTCAGCCTCAGCGGTATGAGTGGCACCCACGGCATTGGGCACACCCGCATGGCGACGGAATCCGCCGTGACAACAATGGGCGCCCACCCGTTCAACACAGGATCCGATCAGTGTCTGGTTCATAACGGGTCGCTATCCAACCACAACTCATTACGCCGTAAGCTGCGCCGCGAAGGCGTGACCATCCAGACCGAAAACGACACCGAGGTTGGCGCGGCATACCTGACATGGAAGATGATGAACGGCGCCACTCTGGGTGAAGCTCTGGAATCCAGCATCGATGATCTGGATGGGTTTTTTACCTTTGTTGTGGGCACCAAAGACGGGTTCGGCGTCGTACGTGACCCAATCGCCTGTAAGCCTGCGGTGATGGCCGAAACCGACCAATATGTGGCCTTTGGTAGCGAATACCGCGCCCTGGTAAACCTGCCAGGCATTGAAGACGCCCGGGTGTGGGAACCTGAACCGTCTACCGTCTATTTCTGGTCGCACAATGACAGCCCCACAACCCACGAAAAGGCCGCGTGATATGCAGACCTATGATCTAGAGGCAGACGGGCTGCGCGGATTGAATTCGTCCCTGCAGGCTCAAAGCACCGAGAGCAACCAGACCCGTTGGGAAATTGTAAATCCCAAGGGCAGCCACGCGATTGCCGTCGGGCTGGACGCACCCATCGAGGTAACTGTCAAAGGCTCGACCGGTTACTACTGTGCCGGGATGAACCAGAAGGCGACTATCAAGGTTGAAGGGTCCGTTGGGCCGGGTGTGGCCGAAAACATGATGTCCGGTCAGGTCATCGTGGATGGTGACGCCAGCCAATATGCCGGGGCGACCGGCCATGGCGGGTTGCTGGTGATCAAGGGCAATGCAAGCTCGCGCTGCGGTATTTCGATGAAAGGCATCGACATCGTCGTGCATGGCAATATCGGCCACATGTCCGCCTTCATGGCGCAAGCCGGAAATCTGGTGGTTTGCGGGGATGCAGGCGATGCGCTGGGGGATTCACTTTACGAAGCGCGTCTGTTTGTGCGCGGTTCGGTCAAGAGCCTTGGCGCTGATTGCGTTGAGAAGGAAATGCGCCCCGAGCATCTGGATATCCTGAGGGATCTGCTGGATCGCGCGGACAGCGACGCCAAGCCGGAAGAGTTCAAACGCTATGGTTCGGCCCGTCAGCTTTACAACTTCGACATCGACAATTCCGCCGCTTACTGAGGAAGAAGGGTATGAAAGATATGGACGATCAGATCCCCCGCACCCTGCCGACCCAGTCGGCGACGTTTTCCAATCCAATCAATGCCGAGATCCGACGCGCCGCAGCGACGGGAATCTATGACATTCGTGGCGGAGGGGCGAAACGCAAGGTACCGCATTTCGACGATCTGCTGTTTCTGGGGGCGTCGATCTCGCGCTATCCGTTAGAAGGCTATCGCGAAAAATGCGAAACCAAGGTGACGCTGGGCACCCGCTTTGCCAAGAAACCCATAGAACTGGATATCCCGATCACCATCGCGGGCATGAGCTTTGGTGCTCTATCCGGTCCGGCGAAAGAGGCTTTGGGTCGCGGCGCATCAGCCGCTGGCACGTCGACCACAACCGGCGATGGCGGCATGACGCCCGAAGAGCGTGGCCATTCAACAAAGCTGGTCTATCAGTACCTGCCGTCGCGCTACGGCATGAACCCGAATGATCTGCGCAAGGCGGATGCGATTGAAGTCGTGGTCGGCCAGGGTGCCAAACCCGGCGGTGGAGGTATGCTGCTGGGTCAAAAGATCAGCGACCGTGTGGCCGAGATGCGGACCCTGCCGAAGGGGATCGACCAGCGTTCCGCTTGTCGTCATCCCGACTGGACAGGGCCGGATGATCTTGAGATCAAAATTCTCGAACTTAGGGAAATCACAGACTGGCAAGTGCCAATCTACGTCAAGGTTGGCGCCACCCGCCCCTATTATGACACCGCACTGGCGGTGAAAGCCGGAGCAGACGTTGTAGTCATGGATGGCATGCAAGGCGGGACCGCAGCAACACAGGACGTGTTCATCGAACATGTCGGGTTGCCGACGCTGTCCTGCATCCGCCCGGCCGTTCAGGCATTGCAGGATCTGGGCGTGCACCGCGAGGTTCAGTTGGTTATTTCGGGCGGCATTCGCACCGGGGCCGATGTGGCCAAGGCTTTGGCGCTCGGAGCCGACGCAGTCGCCATTGGCACAGCCGCTCTGGTGGCCCTTGGGGACAACGATCCCAAATGGGAACCCGAGTACCAGAAGCTGGGCACGACAACCGGTGCATATGACGACTGGCACGAAGGTCAGGATCCGGCGGGGATCACCACACAGGACCCCGACCTGGCTGCCCGTCTGGATCCGGTTGATGCGGGCCGCAGGCTGCGCAACTATCTGAAGGTGATGACGCTTGAGGCACAGACCATTGCGCGCGCCTGTGGTCACAATCACCTTCACAATCTCGAACCTGAAGACCTGTGTGCCCTGACAATGGAGGCCGCCGCCATGGCGCGGGTGCCGCTGGCGGGAACCAGTTGGTACCCGGGCAAGGAAGGGTTCTGAAATGATGCTGCGCGGCTCCCTGATGGGGGCCGCGTTTTTGCTTTGAAAAACTAGAATTCAACAGGGAAAGGAAAGCCATCGTGACAACAGATCTCGCAGCTTTCGCAAAAGAAAATGGCGTCAAATACTTCATGATCTCGTTCACCGATCTGTTTGGTGGACAGCGGGCCAAACTGGTACCCGCGCAGGCCATCGCCGAGATGCAGGAAGACGGCGCAGGATTCGCAGGGTTCGCCACCTGGCTGGATATGACTCCGGCGCATCCCGACATGCTGGCAGTGCCGGACCCTTCATCTGTCATTCAATTACCGTGGAAGCCCGAAGTGGCCTGGGTGGCAGGCAACTGCGTCATGGAAGGCAGCGATGTCGCGCAAGCCCCGCGCAACGTATTGCGCCGCCTGATCAACGAGGCTGCGAACGAAGGCATGCATGTCAAGACCGGTATCGAGGCCGAGTTTTTTCTGCTGACACCGGACGGTGAGCAGATTAGCGACCCATTCGATACGGCAGAGAAGCCCTGCTACGACCAGCAGGCGGTCATGCGGCGCTATGATGTCGTTCGTGAGATCTGCGACTACATGCTGGAGCTGGGTTGGGGGCCCTATCAGAACGATCACGAAGACGCCAACGGCCAGTTTGAGATGAACTGGGAATTTGACGACGTTCTGCGCACTGCAGATAAGCACTCTTTCTTCAAGTTTATGACCAAATCGGTGGCAGAAAAGCACGGTCTGCGGGCAACCTTCATGCCGAAACCGGTCGAAGGTCTGACGGGTAACGGTTGTCACGCTCATATCTCCGTCTGGGATGCGCCGGGAGATGCGGCCAAGACCAATGTGTTTGCAGGCGAGGGCGAAGGCCCCACTGGTGAGGTCGGTTTGGGAGAGCGCGGCAAACACTTCCTCGGCGGCATCATGAAACATGCCTCAGCATTGGCTGCGATCACCAACCCCACGGTGAACAGCTACAAGCGCATCAACGCGCCGCGCACAATGTCAGGTGCGACTTGGGCGCCCAATACTGTGACATGGACCGGTAACAACAGGACCCACATGGTACGTGTCCCTGGCCCAGGACGGTTTGAGTTGCGCCTGCCGGACGGAGCAACCAACCCCTATCTGCTGCAGGCCGTCATCATCGCAGCTGGGCTGTCAGGTATCCGATCCAAGGCAGATCCCGGCAAGCGCTGGGACATCGATATGTATGCCGAAGGCCATAAGGTACGCGGCGCACCGAAACTTCCCCTGAACATGCTTGATGCCCTGCGTGAGTATGACAAGGACAAAGACCTGAAGGCCATAATGGGTGCCGAGTTTTCGTCTGCTTTCCTGAAGATGAAGCATCAGGAGTGGAATTCTTTTGTGTCGCATTTCTCGCGCTGGGAAAAGGAAAACACGCTGGATATTTAAGCCGGGCATCAGGATCGGGTGTTTGGGCCGCGGCGCAAGCTGTGGCCCGGTTTCTTTTGATCAGGGCAACAGAGGCAAATCATGAACGTTCTCATATTCCAGCATACCCAAGGTGAGGGTCCAGGTACGTTTTGTGACCATATTGCCCGTCATGAAGATGCAATGCAGATCGTACACCTCTACAAAGGGCAGTCTATTCCGCCGTTGGACGATTTTGACCTTTTGCTGGTGATGGGCGGTCCGATGGATGTTTGGGAGACCGAGACCTACCCTTGGCTAAAAATTGAAAAGCAGGCCATCAAGACGTGGGTACGTGATCTCAATCGGCCATATTTTGGTATATGCCTGGGACATCAAATATTGATAGATGCGCTTGGCGGCACCTGCGCCCGCATGCAATTCCCGAAAATCGGCGTGCTGCCTGTCGAACTGACCGACAACGGACTTGAAGATCCCCTGTTCGGCTCTCTGCCCCGGCAGTTTCCTGTGCTTCAGTGGCATGGGGTGGCCGCCGCAGAACTACCATCCGATACGGCCGTTCTGGCAGGATCAGATGGATGCTCAGTTCAAGCGATACGCGTGGGGGACCGTGCGTGGGGCGTTCAATTTCATCCCGAAATTGTTCAGGGCACGATCAGCGCCTGGATGGGGGATCAAGCAAATCATCAATGCGCAGTTGACTGGCTAGGATCGGCCGACGCAGCGCTTGCCATGGAAAATGAAAGCGATCAGATCGCCGCCGATCAGTTCAGGATGACATCTGAAATCTATTCTGCTCTGCGCCAATCCTGATCAGAAAAACTGAATGGTTGGTGTGATGATCGCAGCGTTTCGTTTACATTTGCCCGGCATCAGCGTCTGAATCTGCTTCTAACCGCCAGTCAGAAACGTCGTTGACCAACATGAGCGCCGCCCTGCGAAGCGTTGCGCGCATCTTGTCGACCACCGGACCGGTCATCGCGCAATCTTCCAATGCAGCATCGAATGTATCCAGCCAAAGCTCTGCATCGGCCTCCCGTATGGGGATATGCGCATGGATTTCCCGCAGATCCATATGGCCGAAACGTTCGCGGTAATAGGCGCGACCACCCAGAAATCCGCTGAGAAACTCAAATTGAGCTTGCCTGGTGTGGTTTAGCCCATGTCCCCGAAAATGCAGCCTGTGCAACGAATACGCTGCCGGATCTGTTTCCATTCGGTCATAGAAACGCTCGACCAGAGCGCGCAGTCGGGTCTCACCACCAAGTTGCTCAATCGCGGATTTCATGTCCTGCCTTTCTTATCTCTGGCATCGCCAATATTGCATAACAGGAAAATAAGTTTATCAACAGTGACATATTGACGTACTCAGGTTCAGAGGTGGATCTACGTGAAACCGGTGATGGTGATGAAGGAATGAATGCGCTGGCGCTCGGCCTGCTGGCCGCTCTTTGCTGGGGTATACACGATCTTGCGGTGCGCTATGTCAGCCAGTCTGTCAGCGTAATTGCATCGCTTATGGCTGTGCTGATTTCAGGTGCGGTGCTTCAGTTCGGCCTGGTGGCAACGTTGGGTGCCTTTGATCCGATCCCCGGTACCGCAATGATCAGCGCGGTTGCAGCCGGCGGTTGCTATCTGTTGGCGGGCGTCAGTATGTATGCTGCCTTTCAGCGCGGTCCGGTCCGGTTGGTTGCGCCGCTTGTCGCGAGCTATCCGGTCCTGTCCGTATCGCTGGCCATCTGGCGTGGTGCAAGTGTCAGCCCACTACATTGGCTGGCTGTCATAGCGATCGGTGTCGGAGTTTCCGTCGTCGCGGCCAAATCTGAACGCGACACGACTTCTTACCCAGCTGCCGGCCCAACAGCGGTGCTGTCATTACTTGCAGCAGTTGGGTTCGCCACCGCCTTTGCGCTTGGACAATATGCAACTGAGCTGAGTGATGAATACTCGGTCTCTCTGGTCAGCCGGCTGACTGCAATCTTTGCTCTGGGACTGATCGCCTTGGCATCGCGCAGGTCAATCTGGCCCGGGTCACAAGCCCTGCCGCTTTTGTGCGTGATGGGTGTTCTGGATGCGGTCGCCATCCTTAGCGTGATCGCAGCGGGTGGGTTGCCCAACGCACAATTTGCCTCGGTCGCGGCGTCGGTTTTTGGGTTGCTGACAGTTGTGCTGGCGTGGGCAGTATTGCGCGAAGAAATGGTGATACGCCAATGGCTGGGTTGTTTCGTCGCGTTTGCAGGTATCGGCTATCTGGCGTTTTGATACGACGGGCCAGAAAGCGCTGAATTATGAAATCGATGTGCCGCAATCGCACTGTCAACAATGCTGTCTATTTCGCCCGGTCGTACCGGTCCCGCACAATGCCACGCGCCCGGTCGCATCAGATCCTTGTGGCGATGCAAGTCCGCCCTCAGAACCGTCATATCGAGGTGTTCCGGCACATCAGGCAGCACCAAAACCGCAAAAATGCTGTCAGAGTTATTCAACTGCTGCAGCAATGACCGACAGGTCTCCTGAGACATGTAATGCCCCCAGACCTCCTGATCCAGAGGCATTCCGATACGCATGGCGCGAGCCGTAACAGCCCGAGTCCGCGCAGCATTTGAGACAGATTCACCTATCGAAATGATCGCCAGACGCGTGTTGCGCCCGGCATCGCGCCAATACCGATTGGCCGCAGTCGCACTGTCCGGCATAACCCGCGACGCCATTACTAGGCGGTCAGGCCTTCTGGTTCTGGTAGTTTGTTTGTGCGGCAGCATGCTGTGAGAGTGTTGGCCAGCAGGCATGCGATGGTCATGGGGCC
>NZ_JBQFZU010000051.1:0-13948 GCF_056542405.1 Ruegeria sp. AD11(2025)
AACAGGCCGGACAGACGAAGGTACTGACGAAAAATGCCGCAAAATCACGAGTAAACGCTTGCAATGCAGGAGCCACCCACAGATGCCGTTCCTGAGCAATCAATTTGCTGCATACGCACTCGGCAGGCTTTATCAGAAGCCGACCTCTAAATTCCGAACCACAGAGCAATGGTTCTGCTTATCCTTGTCCTAACTTGGGCTAGGCGGACTCAGATATTCTGTGGTCCTCCATTGTGTCAAGGCTTGTATCGTGCGTACCCGAAGTCCATATGTACAAGGCTTACGTTTTTCTTTTTCGACCTGCTGTCTCCTCAATTCGGCGTTCAGTCTTTCGATTCAGACCGACCACGCCGAGTCGCCGCAATGATGCGGGCGGCAAGTATTTGGAGACTTCTACCATGGCAAATGGCACAGTAAAATGGTTCAACTCGACTAAAGGTTTTGGCTTTATCGAACCTGAAGATGGTAAGCGCGATGTGTTCGTGCATATCTCAGCACTTGAACGTTCCGGCATCAGCGAATTGAAAGACGGCCAGAAGGTCACTTTTGACGTCGAAGCTGGCCGTGACGGACGCGACAGCGCCGCCAATCTGGCACTGGCCTGACCTTTTACGGGCACCCTTATGGGGTGCCCGTTTGCACAATGGGCTGCTAAAAGCCCTTGGAGAAAAAGTCAGTTGAAACAGCAGGAATTGACCCGGGCGCTCGCGCAATACCGTGTGCCCAATACGAAGCGTAGCGTTTTTGAACTGACAATCACTGTCATCCCCTTTTTCGCGCTATGGGGCGCAGCGTGGTTTGCGCTATCCCTTAGTATCTGGGTCACTGTTCTATTGGCCATCCTGGACGCCGCATTTCTGGTGCGTATCTTCATCATCATGCATGATTGTGGTCACGGATCTTTCTTTAGAAGCCGCACCGTTTGCAATTGGACCGGCCGGGTTCTGGGTGTTCTCGCCCTGACACCCTATGACGTCTGGCGGCAAAGCCATGCGATTCACCATGCCTCAACCGGTAACCTTGATCGGCGTGGTATGGGTGACATTCCTACATTGACCATTGAGGAATACCTGAAACGGAATTGGTTCGGGCGTGCCGCTTACAGGTTAATCCGGAACCCCTTCTTCCTGTTCTGTATCATACCGGTCTACACGTTCTTTTTTCAAAATCGCTTGCCCTTTGGTTTCATGCGGTCAGGCTGGCTGTATTGGGCAAGTGCAATGGGAACAAACGCCGCGATTGCGGTGGTCCTGGCTCTGATTTTTTGGACCGGAGGCCTGGATGTACTGGTTTTTGTATTCCTTCCAACCATGATCGTCGCCGCATCGATTGGTATTTGGCTATTTTATATTCAACACCAGTTTGAACACACGACTTGGGAGCGGGAAGAAGTGTGGAATCTTCAGAACGCCGCATTCTATGGAAGTTCTCACTACGCCCTGCCAGGCATCCTGCGGTGGTTCTCTGCCAATATCGGTGTGCACCATGTTCACCACCTTGCCAGCCGCATACCGTTTTACCGGCTAAACGAAGTTTTGCGTGACCATTCCGAGTTAGAAAATTGCCAGCGTATTACTCTATATGAGAGCTTTCATTGTGCACGATTGCATCTTTGGGATGAAAAAAGTCAACGTCTGCTGACATTTTCCGAGGCTTTGTCGAACACCAATCCCAATAGGCATTTAGTGTAGCCTGGCGTGTACCAGATAGGCTTCGACCGTATCACCGCCCAGGGCGCGAATGGCCTCTAATCGGTGAAGGCCTTCTATCAGCACGAACCTCTTGTTGTCCGAGCGTATCTGGATCGGGGTCTTCTGGCCGTTTTTCAGGATATCTTCGGCCAGCGTCAGAACTTTTTGTTGATCAAGCGTTTTCGCCCGTTTCACAGGCACATAGATCAGGTCGAGCGGATATGGTCTTTTCTCCAACATAATCTAAGTGAGCAACCTCTCGTGCATTTGTTCCGGTTCGAAGTTCGCTACAAAAGCTGGGGCTGGAACGTATGTCGTAGAACCGAACGAACAGCGTCGCGCAGTTCCTGATGCATGATCCAGGTTGCTGGCTCATCTTCACTTTCGATGTGAGAAAATGCCAGGACCTGAGCGGCGCCATCATTCTGTACCGATCCGGCGTCGGGTAGATCTAGTTCCAGGTATTCTGCGATCAACAGTCCGATTTTCGTGAAAACCTTGATGGACGCCTCGCGCGATTTGTAACCGGCCGCCTGAGACAAGTGACCAATGGTCAGACCGTCCTTGCCTGCGATTGTAAGTGCTTTGAGCAATGTGACCTGCGCGGGGGTGAGCCTGATCTGGCGCAATGCCTCGGCATATTCTCTTTCACTGGGAACGAGGGTGCCGGAGTTTCCTTCCAAACGGCGTTGACCGCTACGCTTCCTGTCTCGTTCTTCGAGAATTTCTTTTAAGGCTTCAATGGCCAATACTGGTGTTTCTCCAACTGCATCGGCAATCATTGCCTGCGTTTTAGCCGGCGGCTTGGGAAATGCCCGTGCAACACTATTGCCGCTCAGAACGCCAGCCTTAATCAAGTACTTTCCAAATTCTTCCTCAATCACTCCTGATACGTCAGCGTTCCGCGACTTACGAACACTGCGGTCCTGAAACGCTCTTTGTTCCAAACCATGAGCTGACATCTTTGAACCGGGAAGGGTTACTTGAGGGGCATTTTTACGCATCAGAGAAACACCACTACAATTATCGCCGCAACGCACACTGCTGACGCAATAGATATCTTAATCCCATAGGACCGGCGACGCGCCTTTTCGGCTTTGAGACTTTTACCCAGGTTTTCGTCAATCGAGTTATGGTTCACGGCTTGGTCCTTCCGGATATTTCAGGCGGTATTGGTTTCCATTAACCTATTGTCGCGGCACAGTTTCGGTGCACTTGTCATTCTGTCGTGTGTACGGCCGATTGCATTCCCAACCGTCACCTCTCCGATTCAAGTGAGCATTTGAAGGGACAAGGATCGCAACGCACCTGTCCTGGTTTGAGCGAAAGCCACGTTCACATTTCCATCCAGAGTAGGTTTCAGGTGCAAGGTATGCATGCTGTGGAATTGCCACCGGTTCGCAACCGCTCTCCGTTTCTCTGAAACCTCTGAGGCACACCCAACCATCCGCGCTGTTTTTGTCAGTCAGGCGGCCGTTGCTGGGGACACTAATCGCAACACAATCCTGGTCTTCCCTACGAAATCCCCAGTCACAGTGTACTTCCTGTGCGCCAAACCGGGTTTCGGCGTACCCATTTTGAGGCGCAATCAATTCTTCGCATTTTTCTCCGACTTGTCGGAAGAGCCGATTGCACTCCCATCGATCTCCGGTCGATGCAAGATATGCGTTTTTAGGAACTGCTATTTCCTCACAAAGATCTCCAACACGCTGGAATCCATGGTTGCATTCCCAAACTGGACCATAGGAACTGCCGGTCAGATGCGCATTTTCAGGTGCGTTTGCTCTTTGACACGATCCGTTTTTGTTTTCGAAACCTTCCTCACAAACCATTCTGTCGGCATTGCCTGTGACTTGGGCAGGAAGCTGCGTCCCTGTGAGCAACAACAAGAGTGTCGGGATCAAACAAAAAACGCGGTTCGAAAACACGATGAATGACAGATTGAAGCGAAGCCTGGGGCCTGATCTATCGGGCATCAAGCACGCTAATTATTAGCCATGTGTTGTTCATACGGCGCCTTCTTTCATGAGTCACTCGACGACTGGGATTTGTCAGGTGACAGTTGTGTATGCTTGCGAAGAACTAGCTCATCACGAAGACCCCAGCGAAACCCGTTCCTTTGCTGGGGTACATGCTACAGTTAGTCTGAAGGCCATTGGATTATCGAAACCGGCAGCATCGCGGCGACGAGTAATTTTCACCAATGCACTTTTTGTGGTCCTTAGCCAGCATAGAGTCAAGGAAGTTTCCCTCGTCGCAACGCTAGCACCACTAGGGCAGATAGTTTTTGGAACTGCTGGTGACCAAGATTCCTGGTGAACTACCGAAAGAAATTGTCTGGTATTAGTTTTTCGTTGTATCGATTTGGGGCCAGACTAGCAGCGGGTGGCAGTTTAAGTCCGCGTTTCAATTGTCGGGCCTGAGTGCGGCGAAAGAGGAGTATGTGATCAAGGCTTCCTCGTAACTAGGAATGACTGGCCGGAGGACATTGGCTGCAACGCGGGGATGTTCGCGCCGCTTCTGCACAAGTACTCGCGGCGCGATCAAATGACCGCTCGGTCCCGCACTCTGTAAATTGCGCCTGTGCCGAGAAATCTGTGCTGCGAGCGCACGCAACAAGATTTTGACACTTCCGCTCAGGGTTCGCTGCGTCCCACCCCTGCGTAAAAGAACTAGAACTGCTATGGATTGGCGACCGACAGCGCCGCTCGCCAAACTGTTTCAGATATCTATACGCTCTGCAATTCTTAGCGCGTCTTCCAATTCAACGCCCAAGTATCGCACGGTGCTATCGACTTTTGTGTGCCCAAGCAGAAGTTGGACCGCGCGGAGATTTCCTGTCTTGTGGTAGATCTCAGCTACTTTGGTTCGGCGAAGCGAATGCGTGCCATATCCGCTCGGTTCCAATCCGATTGCGGTCACCCAGTCTCGAACCAGCCTGCCAAACTGGCCCGTCGAGATGTGTGGTCGATCATGGAATCGGCTTGGAAACATGAACCGGCTAGCAAACATTTCCAGCGATTTTACCCATACCAATACAGTTTCTCGCGTGTTTTCCGTCAGTTCGAATTGAACAGATCGCTTGGTTTTGCTCTGGATCACCGAAACACGTTCACGGACGCGATCGTCTTTGACAAGATCGGTCACAGCGAGTTTGACCAGATCGCAACCGCGCAGCTTGCTATCGATCGCGACGTTGAACATTGAGAGGACACGCAGATTTCCATCAAGTTCGAGCCGTGCACGGATCGCCCAGACCTGTTTTGGGAGTAGCGGTCGTTTCTGACCGATGATCCGCCCCGTGTTCCAAGCTCTGGGTTTTGGGGTGACTGCAGGTAGCTGGACTCTTTGCATATTTTGCACTCCGATCCAGCCTCCGCACCCAAGCAACAGCACCGCGCTGACCACCGTATAGTACAAGCGGCGTGAATGCCTGCTGGCCGATTTTGAATACTGGCATGGTCTCAGCGTGTGCATTCGGCGGCTTGAGCCCGTATCGCTACACAGAAAAACGGTTCGAATCCAAACCGCGCATGCGCTTCGTCTTCAGCACCGATTACCGATCGGGTTCCACGTTAAAAGGCCCGGGTCAGCGGGCTGGGTCAGCACCAATAAGATAAAATGAGATTTGATCAGAAAAGCTGGTAAGACCGTCGTCAGGTTATCAGCGACGCCGAGCTAGCCCGGGGCTTACCGATACGCCATTTCGCCACGCGTTCAACCCCTTGCAGCGTCGACAAATCCGCTCTCCAAACCCTTCGCTCCAGAATGGAGTTCTGCAACGAAGACATGGGCGTTCTTGCGGCACGTCATTGTGGGCGCGAGACATGATCGTATCTGCTTCGTTGTCGGGGTCTTCCATCAGTTCTTAGCCTCGATTTCTGTTTTGGTTTATACAGCGACTGGAAAAGAAAGTTCCGAGCCCTAAGCCTTGAGATTGAAGGAGCTGCCTGGTTCAGACTGTCCGATGGGACGGCCTGTAATCCGAGGGGTTTTATTAGGATGAACCGGCATTCCTTCGTTCTCAGCAGCTTGGACAGCGAAAGTATACCGAGAACCGTTTCCGCATCCTTGCGGTAGGGCTCGTTGATCTGATGATCTGTCGTCTGCCTCAGAGATGAGCGACTCGGAGTAGAGGTGCCGAAGTTGAGTCTCTGAAACGCCATCCGCTTCCATTATCAATTGCACCATGGGATCGGCCAAAAGCTGGTCGAGCAAGAACTGCGACAACTGCTTTGAAGACAATTTATCCTTTGCGCGGGCTCTCTCCAAATCAGTAAGAGAAACGGTCAAGGTACGCGCCAGACCGGGGTGAGATTTCCGCGGATGCAGACAGATTAGCACTGATGCTTTCCAGGCTTCTGGATCCGAATAATCTGGTGGTGCGGAAAGCTCAGTTTCTATGTCGTATTCGCCCGCCGGGAGTAATTCGTCAAAGCCAGGGAAAGTAAACGGCCTGGAAAAGACTGCGATTGTCTTGCTGATTATCTGGTTCATTTGGTTAATTCTCCTTTGCTGATACCGCTCGCTCGGAGATGCAGACAAGAACAAGCCACCCACTCCCGGCAGGGTATTATCAGTTTTGGGGTTTAGGCTTTGGTTTTTCGGGGACGGTGTCCTGCCCTTTCGACGTCACTTCTTTTTTTGACGCGTCCGCATCGTTTTCCTTCAGTGCGGCAGCCGCTCTGGTCGTCAGGTCTTTGAAAGACATCATTTTGATCCTTTGATTGTCCGCACCACCCACAAGCCCAGATGGGGTGTAAAAAGTGAATGCGGCTACATCCAATATAGGGATTGGGTGCCTCATTTACTACGTAAAGCCGTAGAATAAGACGGGTGGCTGAAGCAGAGCCGAGGCGGCGGCAACCCTGGCGCGCTACTTTCGCTTCGAATATGGGCGATCAGTGTTCGCTGCGGTGCAGTCAACCAATGCGCCATCACCATGGAAGACTTTTGCTACATCGGGTGCAGCCATGCCGCGCGAGAGCGCACTATAGTTCAATTTCAGTTTCATCTCGCCACCAGCGCGAAGCAGGCAATTGGTGGTTTCAACAACGATATGATCACTGGTGGCGCCGACGAACGTGACGCCAGTAGGGAAAATTAGACCCGCCGCATCGGTGTCCTGGAGTCCAATGGCAAGGATCGACCGAGTGTTCGAAGGACTGTCTAAAGTCACACACCGCATTGAAGGCATAGGATAAGTCATTTGCACGGGATTTGAATTTGCTTTGGTCTTCGTTTCGATCACTTCCGCCCAAAGCGTGAAAACATCTGTGTATAGCCCGTCGATCGTGTACCCCGAAATGGGGTCAGTACCCAGCAGGATGGCCTCACCCAGACGCAGGTTGTTGATCTTTCCGGTCGCCCCCTTGCCAAGCGCCCATGGCAAACTGGCTGAGCCGCCGCCTGACACTGTTTCCAGAGCGGGTCCATTTGCAAGTTCGGTGCCGACGGCAAGCGACGAAAGCAATTCCATTGCTCCTGCAGAGGGTGCCACATGACCCAGACAGGCAAAATTTGCACCAATCCCCTTCAGAGAAATCCCTTCCATTCTAAGAATTTGAGACACAGTGCTTTCAATGTGTTCAGGCAAGATGCCTTCCCGCATATCCCCCATTTCCACCATCAGGATAATATTGTGAGTAATGTTCTTTCCCAGCGCACTCACGGCCAGGCTTGCGATAATGTCCATCTCTGTGTTGAAGCTGACATTGCAGTTATCAACAACTTGCGCGACCTGGCTCAGCATGGGCGTTCGGATCAAGGATATGGAGCACGAGATCCCAGCATCGCGCATACGTATGATATTGCTGATCCGCGCGTCCGCCAGCCCTGTCGCGCCACCTTCAAGCATAGCATTCGCAATCTCAGGATGACCGCAAACGGCTTTTGTCACACCTGTCACCGTAATTCCGCGGGGTCTAAGGTGGTCGACCAGGAACCGTGTGTTGTACCGAATTTTGTCCAGATCAACGTCAATACGCAGCTTGCTCATTCAATCGTCGTAGCACGTACGGGTTGCAAGCGCGGAAAGGCAGATAGAACCATATTCACCAAGTTTTTTGGAGGACGGTTCAATGCGTCAGTGACCGGGAGATACAATTTGCGGTTATAGTCTGTGATGGCCTTTGAAATCTCAATATCATTCATTCCTTCATGGTTGATCGTCATGCCAATTACCTCTGTGTTCGCAAAAGCCTCGATCAGTGTGATTTCATTGCAAGGGTCGGGCATAGTCATGTTGGGGAAATCACATCGACGTTTTCGTTTAGGCGCGTGTTGAAGAATAACTGCATGTGGTTGACTGCCTCGCAGAATGAAGGCTGATGTGCAAAAGGCCGGATGGCTTAGCGCGCCCTGGCCCTCGATCACTATGACATCGGGGCGCTCACCTTCAGATGCTGCAACAACAGCACGCTCAAGTTCGCCACAACAAAATTGCGGCGGCACCGAATCCATCGCAACGCCATACTTGGCGCCCTGCATCAAACCTGTCTGGCCGGTGCCAACTAAAACTGTTTTGATCCCATGCGTGTTAAGTGCGTTTGTCAGGATTGTCGCGGTCGTACGCTTTCCAATTGCACAATCGGTGCCGAACACCGCGATGCGGATCGCCTGGACGTCTCCAATACTGCCATCTAACAGGCGCAGGTCGGGATTTGGCCGCGGCTTGCGAATGTCGCGTATCGTGACATCGTGAATTTTGGCAAATCCAGCGAGCTCCTTGTCATCGCTAAGAAATTCATGCAGCCCACTGACGATGTTCATTCCGAGCGTTATCGCATCCACAACAACTTCGCGATCCTCAAGGGACATTCTGCCGCTGGCCGGCGCCATTCCGTAAATAAAAGTGTCGGGGATCGTAGCTTCATTAGCGACGGCGGCATCAAGATCATCGAAGATGGGAACCTGATTTGCGATATTATCAAGCACTTTGCCACTGTCACAACCGCCATACGTGCTGTCGATCACCGAAAGAACGCGATAGGCCTGTGAATGTCGAACGAGACCATTAGCCGTCTTGCCATCGATCTTTGCGAAGTTTCCTTCGCAATACACAATTGCAGTCGGTGTATCTGTCACGAGTGTCTTGCGGTGAAGCTCTGGAAAAACTGCTTGTTCCGGCGCCAGCTTTTGCGCATCGCTGGCAATGAACTGCTTGGCATCCGACGCAATGGGTACGGGTTTCATATTTGTTCCTTTTTAGATTGTGAAACGCGCGTCCTTGGTAAGGACGGGCAAAAATTGTGAAGTTTGGGAAAGTGGGCTTTCTGTCTGAATTCTCACTGGTTCAGAACACACAGCCCTTCTGATCGATGATAGTTTTTGTGGCATTGCCACCCATTGCCGGATCGGTCGATATGGGCATTTGCCGGTAGCTCGATTGCATTGCAGCGATCACCGGACGCCTCGTAGCCACGTTCGCATTTCCATCCAACTCCATGGATCGCGTCATCGTAGAAAGCATTTTCAGGCACAAAGACGGCATCGCATCGTCCGTCGCGCTCAAAATACCCACGCTCGCACGTCCAGGGACGCCCGCTGGTTGATGCGTTCAGAAAAGCGTTTTCCGGCACCGCTACTGCCACGCATGCTTCTCCGTTTTTTTCGTAGCCACGGTTGCAACGCCATGCAGATCCATAAGTGCTATTCGTCAGGTAAGCATTATCCGGCACCACGATTTTCTGGCAGCTATCGTCTACTCTTGTGTATCCACGCAGGCACCGCCACCTCTCACCTGATGGATCGAGATATCCACCTTCAGGCACAATCACTTCAGTGCATGAGGTGCCGCCAACTTCAACAAAGCCGTGCATACATGCCCACCCTGAGCCGTAGGTTCTGTTTGTGGGGTATGCATTTCCCGGCACGACAATGGCCACGCATTCTTCGCCTTCCAACCGATAGGACAAATCGCATTCCCAACCGTCGCCATACTTATTGGGATGCGCGTTATCCGGGATCGAATTTGTTTCTGCCGATGCGGGACTTGATGAGATAAGGGAGCCCGTCAAGCAGCTGAAAACGCCAACAAACAGCGCCGTCATGAAGTGAGAGTAAAACCAGTGCTGATTTTTTCGATTTGTCCTGGTGCAAACGACGTTGTCCGAATGTTGAGTGATTGAGTTACGATCCATCCAGGTTCAGCCCCTCAATGCAGGCCTGTGCTAGATCTTTGTTGGGGGTTTGGGATCCCGGTACCGTTGCCCAGCCGGCTGCCATAACGGCATCCTTTCGCTTGAAAGAAGTAGCTTCTTTGATCGTCGTTATTTTTTCGGCGCGTTGGGTGTCAGTTCTCGCCATGTCGACGCAGATCGGAACCAACGCAGCGATTACATTGTCGCGGGACATGGCGTTGGCCATCTTGTCCGCGTTACTGCCGGTCATCCATCCACCCCAAGAAAATCCAACGACGCCTACGAAAACCCCTCCGATCAGGGCGCCGTAGATTCCGGGTTTAAGCCATTCGGGCGTGTTCATAATCTATTCCTCCTGCGGGGAAAGCGCCGCATCGCTGTCATTGTTAGATGTGGCCAAGGTTTGGTCTTGCTTGAGCGCCAGTTCAAAATCTTCTGGGTCAATTGGGCGCATTTCCGTGCGGCCTGGCTTGCTGCCTTTGCCCTGAACTGTCAGGTAGGTTCCGGTTCTGCGATATGCTTCGAAACTCAGGCCCTGTAGTAGTTCTTCAACAACAACTACTTCATACTCGCCTGCAGGAAGTTCATCCGGGTAGCCGGACAAAGAGAACGGATTTGAAAACGTCACCAAAGAACTGGACGATCTCGTGCTCACCTTGGTCCTCCATATAGTTTGTTGGATCTTCCCCGCGCAGTCTGCCGCGGTACACGCTCGTAAGCGCTGCGGTAGTACTGGCGTTGTAATTTAGAATAATGTGCAAATGGCAGACGCGCGCTGATCGATGTTAGTCTGCGGCCAATGACCTGAGATTTTATTGGAATCTCAAATGCATTTGGTGCCCGAGGATCAGGTACTGCCAAAAATTGACTAACCTGCGTCAGTGCAACGATGTTTGGATTCCGGCAACGTGATGTGTGTTGGCGGGATATTTGCTGGCGTGTTCTTAACGAGTATTTGAGAAGCGCAGGAAATCCAGTACCGCAATCGGACTGTATTTATCTTGCGCTTCTTTTTCGGTGAAATCCAAAATCTGCCGAAGCGAATGGCGTCTCTAACCAGGCAACTATCATCAAAATCCCGGCATCGCTGAAGGGGTGAACCTATTGCTTCAACAGTGGCCCGGCCTGATCCAGATAAGTGGGGTCAAAACCGGCCAACGTCACCAGTCCGTCATAATCATCAAATACCACTTGCCCGGATTGAAAAGTAACCAACCCCTTCTCCCGCAGTTGCCGTAGGACACGATTAACATGCACGGCACTCAGTCCCAGCGCATCGGCAAGGTGGTATTGTGTCAGGGGGCAAGTGTATCCCGTCTTGTTTGCCATCCCGACCTGAGTCAGCCTCACACCAAGTTCCAAAAGAAAATGCGCCATGCGCTCACCCGCATCTCGCCGTCCTATGTTGACCAGGTGCTCAACCACCATCGCTTCATCTCGAGATACCGCCCAAAGAATTGCTGTCGCCAGCCGGGGCGTCTGCGCAAATGCTTCCAGGAGATCATCCACTACTACTTCAATGGCTTGGATTTCCATGATTGGTTCTATGCTGTGATCCGAGGTGTGCAGCAGAACGCTTCGCAAGCCCAGAAAGTCACCCGGTATTTGGAAATCGACGATCTGACGCGACCCGTCAGTCTGGGTTTTGTAGGAACAAACCCAGCCCGAGGCCAGAATGTAGGCAGCCTGCTCTGATTGCCCTTGATGCACAAGGTCACGTCCGGCTTCAAAGGTTCTGCGACGCTTGTGCAGGCGTGCCAATACCGCAAGTTCAACCTCAGTCAGAGCGACGAAGTTTGAAAGCTTTCGGGTGAGTGGACTGTTTTTGATAGTGCGCAAGTGTTCTTCCTTCATCGATGAGCAGCCTGCGAAACTATCCGACGCCAAGACTGCTTTCGATCAGTTAAGTATACAGCAATCTATGCCAGTATGGTGCAATTCATCGTGGCGCTTCCATGCTTGGACGCCTGTTAGAAAAGGACGTCTACCATGGCTAACCGGCAAGACCATTCAGGAATGGCCGCACTCTCAATTTGTGAAGCGCTTTTGCTTGCAATTAAAGATCGTGAGCTTCTGCCCGAACATGAAATTGTGGGAGTTCTGCATGACGCAGCTGCTGTCCACGAAACAGCGGTCGGCAATAACGATGAAAAGGACATGCACCAGGCCGCCGCTGTTCTGATAAACAAGATCATTGCTTCCGGCTATCGCGTTCGGCAGTAACGTTAATTTCCTGTCAGAAAAACAAGATTACGCTCGTCAAAAAAGCATAACAACAAATAGAAGCACTATTGGTGCTTCGTTCCCGATCAATTCAAACACGAAGCAAGAACCAAAGATCCAATCTCTGCAATATCTCAACTTAATGAAAAATTCCACGACCGCGAATTACTCCCTCTTCCCCGCCACCTGCATGAGCCACAACGAGAATTTGCTTACTGGCTGAAGGCCCGCATGGCCTGTCCTGCTGCACTGCCTGCGACAACGCAAACGTTGGCTTTGTTCGGCGTCTAAGTTGCTGATCCTATGTGCCTCGAAACTACAGTTTGATAGTATCGCATCATCATAGCTTTGAATGACCGGTCTGGCGACAACAGCTGCATCGCAGCGATGAATGTGCTGCGACAGCAAATCAATGCTGCGTCAGCAATCGCACAAGTCCGGTTTGTCCGCAGACTGTCTGTTCAAGAACCTGCGGATCACGCACCTGCAGCGAAAGTCCGGTCAGCCGGGTCCTTTCAAACCGTCCACCGAAACGGGGCAAGACGACAGAGCAGACATTGAGGTGACTTCAAGCAACGACTGCTTCGAGCCCGGTTAATTGTATTTGGGCAATGCAGACTTCGTGAACCAATAGCTCCATTGAACGCAAAGTGATATTCTTAGATGTGTTGGAACAGGGAAGGCTAGCATGGAACACGTAGAGTATTCGTCAGGTCAGTATCCAATTCAGCATCGCAAAGGCGAGGTAGAGCGCCTGAAAGCCCAAGACACTGCTTTGTCGGAATCGACAATAAGGCTGCTTAAATCCATTGGTGTGGCCTCGGGTTGGAAATGTCTAGACCTAGCCTGCGGCCCCGAAGGTATTACACATTATCTCCTTGAACTCGTTGGCTCCAGCGGTCACGTCACAGGACTTGATGGTGACGAAGAATTTCTCGCGATAGCGCGCGCCGACGCGCCCGATAATTGCGAGTTCATTTTGGGCGACGCGTATGCAACCGGTCTTCCGGACAAAACATTCGATCTGGTGCATATCCGATTTTTGGCAAGCACTGCAGGGAGTCCAGAGAAGCTTGTTGGCGAGGCAGTTCGACTGGTAGCACCCGGAGGCGTCGTGGCCATACAAGAAGCAGATTTTCACACGCTTATGTGCTATCCAGAACATCCGGCTTGGCGCGAACTGGCAGACATATTTGTCGCGTGCTTTCCTGATGGCGGCGGCGATCCCATCGCACATCGGCTATATCGGCTTCTGATGCGCGCCGGTCTGGAGGATGTTTGTTACAATCCGGTCCTCATTGGTACGCGTGCGCAGGATGCTTGGCGGGACTACATGCCATCAACCGTCGAGTCGATGAAAAAAAGGATTATTGATGATTTGGGTGTGCCAAGGGCTCATCTGGAAAAGTTGATCGCTGACGTCAGAGAGCATTTATCTCACCCAGAAACTGTATGGACATTCAATAGCGTGATTCAAACATGGGGTCGGATGCCAAGCACATAATATTTAACCAAACGGCAGCTTTGTCCTGCGTCTAGGTGGTCACAACCGACCGCAGCGAATGGGCAGTTTGAAATGCGGCAGGACTAACATCAGTGAACGACCGGATTGGTGAAATCTGCTGCGCCGCCGAACTTACCGCGCCGCAAGGGCGAGGGCTTTCTGCGCAAGCACTGGCTGCATCGGCAAAAGGCAGGTCAGTCCCGCGACCCGGTCATTGCTGAGGTGGAAATGCTGCGCTCTGCACGAATGGCGCAATACGAAAGCTGCGCTGCAGCGGTGAGGGGCACGATGAATGACTTCTGTGGGTGGCTCCTGCATTGCAAGCGTTTACTCGTGATTTTGCGGCATTTTTCGTCAGTACCTTCGTCTGTCCGGCCTGTTTGTGTGGC